>CBDUAL010000275.1:0-1753 GCA_965365125.1 uncultured Lutibacter sp. | reverse complement strand
AAGCCATTAAATGTGGTGATGCTGAAATTGTAGTTGCTGGCGGAATGGAAAATATGAGCAGTATTCCTCATTATATGTCTGGAAGAAAAGCTACAAAACTTGGAACTATAAATGTTACTGACGGGTTGTTGGTTGATGGTTTAACGGATGTTTATGACGGGCAACATATGGGTACTTGTGGTGATTTGTGCGCTACTGAATATGGTTTTTCAAGAGAAGATCAAGATAACTTTGCTATTACCTCTTACCAACGTTCTGCGGAAGCTTGGAAAAAAGGTCATTTTAAAAATGAAGTAGTTCCTGTTGAAATACCTCAACGCAAAGGCGAGCCAATTATTTTTTCAGAAGATGAAGAGTATAAAAACGTACAAATAGAAAAAATTGCTACGTTACGACCTGTTTTTAGTAAAGATGGAACTGTTACTGCTGCAAATGCTTCAACATTAAATGATGGTGCTGCTGCTTTGGTATTAATGAGTGCTGAAAAAGCTTCAACATTAAATTTAAAACCTATTGCGAAAATTAGCGGATATGCCGATGCTGCTCACGAACCTAAATGGTTTACAACTGCACCTGCTAAAGCTTTACCTAAAGCATTAGACAAAGCTGGAATTAAACAAAGTGATGTTGATTATTTTGAGTTAAATGAAGCTTTTTCTGTAGTTGGATTGGCAAATATAAAATTATTAGGATTGGATGCTTCTAAAGTAAATATTAATGGAGGCGCAGTTTCTTTGGGACATCCGTTAGGAATGTCGGGTGCTAGAATTGTAATTGCCCTTACTTCTATTTTAGAACAACAAAATGCCAAATATGGTGCTGCCGGAATTTGTAATGGCGGTGGTGGCGCAAGTGCAATTGTAATTGAACGTGTATAAAAAAATTATATGAATTACGGAATTTGTAATTTAAGTATTATCCCTCTTAGAATTGAACCAAATGATACTAGTGAAATGGTTTCACAAGTGCTTTTTGGTGAACATTTTAAAGTATTAGAAATGCGAAAAAAATGGAGTAAAATTCGTTTAGCATTTGACAATTATGAAGGTTGGATAGACAATAAACAATTTGAAGAAATTGACGAGGACGCCTACTTTGAACTTAAAACTTCAAGCTCTTTTTTAGCGGCCGAATTAATTGATTTTACAACCGATAAACAACAAAACTTTTTAACCATTCCTATTGGAAGTAGTTTGCCTTTTTACAAAGATCAGCAGCTTATTGTAAACACTAAAAATTTTAATTACGAAGGTGAAGTTTACAACGGAAAAAAGCCTAAAGATTCCCTTATTGAAATTGCGTATAAATTCTTAAACACTCCTTATTTATGGGGAGGGAAAACTCCTTTTGGAATTGACTGCTCAGGCTTTACCCAAATGGTGTATAAACTATGCGGATACAAATTATTGCGTGATGCTTCTCAACAAGCTACACAAGGTGAAGTTCTTAGCTTTATTGAAGAAAGTGAACCTGGAGATTTAGCTTTTTTTGACAATAATGAAGGTAACATTACTCACGTTGGAATTATTATGAACGACAATTATATTATTCATGCACATGGAAAAGTAAGAATTGATAGAATTGATCACAGCGGAATTTTTAATGTAGATACCCAAAGGCACACACACAAACTACGTGTTATTAAAAAAATAGTATAAAATAGATTATCTAAAAATTAAAGAAACTCGTCATTCTGAATTTATTTCAGAATCTCATCAGCCTGATAATAATTATCTACACAAACCTAAAATCT
>CBDUAL010000274.1:0-1758 GCA_965365125.1 uncultured Lutibacter sp. | reverse complement strand
TATTGATGGCTTTTTAAAAGCATATTTAATGCAACAAGGTCAAAAAGATACTTCAAACGAATTGTAATGAAACAAAAAATTGATACTATAATTTTTGATTTAGGCGGTGTATTGGTAGATTGGAATCCTGAATATCTATACCAACATATTTTTAAAGATGATCCGGCTAAAATGGATTGGTTTTTATCAAACGTATGTACTCCTGAATGGAACTTAGCCCACGATGCTGGTCAAAAAATTGCTGAGGGCGAAGCACTTAAAATAGCTGAATTCCCCGAGTATGAAACCGAAATTAGAGCCTTTTATACCGATTGGGAACAGATGTTTCATGGAACTATTGAAAAAAATGTTGAATTGTTTCATTATTTTAAAACTTCTGAAAACTATAAAGTATACGCTTTAACAAACTGGTGCGCCGAAAAATGGGATAAAGCCATAGAATTATTTCCGTTTTTTAAAGAATTTGATGGTGTTGTTGTGTCGGGACAAGAAAAATGCAGAAAACCTTCTGAAAAAATATTTCAAATTATATTTGATAGGTTTCAAATTACACCTGAAAAAGCTGTTTTTATTGATGATAATAAAGAAAATATTGAAGCTTCCATCAAATTAAAATTGAACGGTATTCACTTTCAAAATCATGAGCAATTAATCCAAGAATTGAACAATTTTAACGTTAAATACTAAATTTAACCAACACCAAAACCTTAACAAAAGGTCTTTGTTATAAAATAAAAAACAATTATTTAACAATAATTTGTATTTTTACAAAAAGTAATTCTAATTACTTTATAAAACTGTGAAAAATAGATATTGCTATGAATAATTAATTAAGTTTTTTTTGAATGAGAAAACTCCTTTTTTTATGTAATCTACTATTACCATTAATTTTAATTGGTCAAAACAACTACTCTTCTACACATACTATTTCTGGGAAAATAATTGATGCTGCAACAAAAAAACCTATAGATTATGCCACAATTATTTTCAAATCTTTAGATTCTAGTATTGTTAAATATGGAGGCATTACCAATCAAAGAGGTAATTTTTCGGTTGATGTTACCAATGGTGTTTACAATGCAACTGTAGCATTTATTTCATATAAAACAAAAGAATTTGGTATTTCTGATGTTGACCACGATGTTGATTTAGGAACTATTGAATTAGAAGTAGATACCAAAGCACTTCAAGAAATTGTAATACAAGGAAGCAAAAAAGCTGTAGAAGTAAAAGCCAATAAACTTATTTTTAACGTAAGTAAAGATATTGCTTCAGAAAGTAAAATGACTACCGATGTGTTAAACAACATTCCTTCAGTAGCTGTTGATCCTAATGGTGCTATTCGGTTAAATGGATTGGAAAATCCAACCATTTTAATTAACGGAAAAGTAACTGCCTTTTCAAAAGTAGATGCCTTAAAGTCATTACCTGCCAGTGCTATTGAAAAAATTGAAGTCATTTCAAATCCAGGCGCAAGTTATCAGGCAACATCAACTGGTGTTATTAACATTATTCTTAAAAAAGGCAAGGAAGAAGGTTTTCACACATCTGCTACGCTTTCAAGTGGTTATAGAAATTATTTTGGAGGTTTGGTAAACTTAAATTACACTTCAAACAAAACAAACGTTTATTTTTATCCAAGTTTTGTGCATAAACAAGATGCGCAAATAGCAACTACCAAAACAAGCTATTTTAACAATGGAAATCCTCATGCTAATTTAAGTAGAAACAGCGATTACAGTTCAACTAAAAACGATT
>CBDUAL010000273.1:0-1768 GCA_965365125.1 uncultured Lutibacter sp. | reverse complement strand
TATTTGAAAAAGACAAAGAAGCTGATATTCGATTTTGGGGAGGAGATTTAATGGAGGCAGTTGGAGGAACTTTAGTAAAGCATTTTAAAGAAAGGGCTTTTATGGGATTTGCTGAAGTTATCACCAATCTTTCAACTATTTTAGGCTTTATAAAGTTTTGTAAAGAAGATATTTTAAGTTTTAATCCTGATAAAATTATTTTTATTGACAATTCAGGCTTTAACCTTCGTATTGCAAAATGGGCTAAAACTCATAATTTTAAAACCGTTTATTATATTTCTCCACAGGTTTGGGCAAGTAGATCGGGAAGAGTAAAAGATATTAAACGAGATATTGATGAAATGTATGTAATTCTTCCGTTTGTTGAAGATTTTTACAAGAAATACGATTACAAAGTTACTTTTGTTGGACACCCTTTGTTAGATGCTATTTCAAACCGAACAAAAATTAATGCTGCTGATTTTAGAAAGAAATACCAATTATCAAACAAGCCAATTATTGCATTGTTGCCAGGAAGTAGAAGGCAAGAAATTAAAAAGATACTTTCGGTTATGCTAAAAATGACCGATAAATTTAAAGAGTACCAGTTTGTAATAGCAGGTGCTCCTAGTCAAGATTTTGAATTTTACCAGCAATTTATCAATAAAGAAAATGTCACATTCGTAACCAATAAAACCTACGATTTACTGTCCGTTTCTTATGCTGCATTGGTAACTTCAGGAACGGCAACATTAGAAACAGCTTTGTTTAAAGTGCCAGAAATTGTGTGTTATAAAACAAGTTATATTTCGTACCATATTGGTAAACGATTGATTAATTTGAAATTTATTTCATTGGTGAATTTAATTATGAACAAAGAAGTTGTAAAAGAATTAATTCAGGACGATTTTAATGAAGTGAAGCTTGAAGAAGAACTTCACAAGATTTTAGAAGGCAAGCAACGTGAAAAGTTATTGCAGGAGTATGCTGAATTGGAACAAAAATTAGGAGGCGTAGGCGCTTCTGAAAAGGCGGCAGCACTTATTGTAAAATAAAAAAAGGCTATCTAAAAAGTAAATTTTTCGTCAACCTGAACTTGATTCAGGTTCTCATAATGATGAATTATTGGTATGATGAGATTCTGAAATAAATTAAGAATAACGGGTTTCTATTTATTTTTAGATAACCTCTTTAAAAAGAACAGTTGTTTTAAATTAAGTTTATTTACACACTTCTTCAAGTGTATCTTCAATATCTCCAGGGGTACTCATAATTTTCATAAAAGTTCCCATAGTTAATTCAGGCCAATGTAAAGCAATTCTATATTTTCCGTGTAACATAGTAACTTGTGTTCCTTGTAAAATAATTTCGTAAGGCATTGCAGCTACGTGATCTTCTCCAATAATTGGTAAAAAAGCAGCTTCGCCATCTTCTTTATTTAACAAACCAATTCCAAAAACTGCTACTTTTTTATCAGGATATACAATTCTATAAACTTCAACAGTTTCACCTTTTTTAGCTTTTAAATTTGCATCAATAATTTTTAAACCATCTTCAAAAGAAGTATATTCATTCAATTCTTCAGGATCCGAAAAATAAGGCATCATCATTTTGTAATGATATTTTTTTAATCCTTCAGCATCTTCACTACCTCCAAAAGGTATAAATTCATTTCCTATACTTGTAAAAGTAGTTTTTACATCGTTACTAAATTTTTCAAAAACTTGTTTAAAAGAATTGTAGTTGTCTCTTAAATAAGCTCTTAAAATATAATCAGGGTTGGTGTACG
>CBDUAL010000272.1:0-1879 GCA_965365125.1 uncultured Lutibacter sp. | reverse complement strand
TGGAAAAACAACCGTTCCAATATCACGACCATCCATTACAACACCTTTATTCAAACCCATTTTTTGTTGCTGTTGAACTAAAGATTTGCGTACTTCACTAATTTCGGCAACTTTACTAACTAAATTAGATACTTCTAAAGTTCTAATCTCTTTTTCAACATTCACTCCATTTAAATACACTTCTGCAAAACCTACTGCTGAATTATACTCAAAAGTTAATGTTATCGAGTCTAAAGAAGCTACTAAACCCTCAATATCAAAAAAAGAACTTGAAATAAAATTATGTTGCATTGCATATAACGTTACTGCTCTGTACATAGCACCTGAATCTACATATACATAAGATAATTCTTTTGCTAACTGCTTTGCAATCGTACTTTTTCCTGTTGAAGAAAAGCCATCAATGGCTATCGTTATTTTTTTCAATGTTTAGTCTAAATTTATTAATAAACTGAATGTGCTCGAATTTGAAGCTGGATGATATTTTGTAAAAGCATAGTTTAAACTAAACTTTCTAAAATTTATCCCAAATCCAGCCGTAAAACCAGCAAATGTACGTAATTCAGGTAATTTTAATTCACTTGCTCTTCTAAAATTATAACCTAAACGAATGTTAAAAGCACTTTCAGGGAAAAATTCTGCTCCAACTGTAAGATGCCTAAAAGCATTATCAAAAAAGGTAATTTTTTCATCAGTTTCAATACCATCAAAATCAGTTACGCTATTTGACGGATTACTCACTGCTAAATTCCATTTTTGCAAATTATCAATCGTAGCATGCCATTGAATAGGAACTTCTTCAAGTCGATACGAAAAACCAAAAGCTATTTGAAAAGGTAAATCTTCTCTTATTTCATCATAAGCTGTAATTTGATAACCCAAATTTCTTATAACTAAAGTAGCCATAAATGGTTCGTGCTCATTATAATAAAGTAAACTAATATCAACACCTAAACCAAAAGAAGAATAGTTTTCAATTACAGAATTAATTATCTTAACATTACCTCCTAAATAAAAATCACTGCTGAAAAAATTATGTGAATAACCAACTGAAAATGCAAAATCATAGGCTTTAAAAGTTCCTGTTTCAACACCTTCTTCATTTGCACCAATAAAAGAACCATAATTTAAATATTGAACACCTGTATGAAAAGTTCCAATATGTTCATTAAACGTATACGCATAAGATGCAGAAGCATAATTAATATCACCTAAAAAGTTTAAATAATTTACTCCAAATTTATTATCAAATTCTGGATTAATAGTAGCTGGGTTCCATAATGGTTGATTCACATCATGTAATAAAGTAATAATATTTCCACCCAAAGATGCTTGCTTTGCTGAACCAGTTAAGTTCAGAAAGTTATATATATTTTCTCCTCCTACTTGTGAAAACAAATTTGTAGAAAATATAAATAAAAGTAAAGCTAATTTTTTCATATATCAGGCTACAAATTAAAACTAATAATTTGTAAAAATAGTATACAATCTTAAAAATTTATCACAATTTACCAATAACAAAGTCTCTAAATAACCAATAACTTTTAAATTTTACAAACAAAAAATATGTAAGGCAATTTACCCATTTAAATTTTCCTATTAGGGCGTTCCCTAGCGGTCGTGCTTTCCGCTATATCTTTTTTACAATTCCACTGTGTTATATTGTAAAAAAGGATGCCGCTTCAATCACTAACGCAGGTTAACGCTATCTTTTAATGTTGTTGTTAATTTCAAATTTATAAGTTGAGATGAGGTAAACACACAAAATTACACGCTAACAATGAACAATTCATAATTGCTAATTAGCACAAGAGCATTTTAAACAAAAAAAACCTTCAACAATAAAGTTGAAGGTTTTCAAAAGAAAGGCGGTGACATA
>CBDUAL010000271.1:0-1912 GCA_965365125.1 uncultured Lutibacter sp. | reverse complement strand
TTAAAAAACCATATTCACCTTGGAGTTCTAAAATTTACGGAACACAAAATAGATTATAAGTCATGAAAAGTTATAAATTCAAAGTAAACGAAAACGGATATTCAGTTAATATAAAATCTCACGAAGATAATATTATTACTCTTGAAGTAAACGGTACTACGTATGATGTTGTAATGAGTAAGGAAATAAAGAAAACAAAAACTCCAACATTGGTTCGTTCAGCATCAAAAAGACCAACTGAACCTTTAAAAGTAAATCCAAAATCTCAAGTAACTAGAATTGTAGCACCAATACCTGGAGTCGTATTATCTATTGATGTTAAAGTTGGTGACACCCTTAAAGTAGGTGATAGAATGTTGGTTTTAGAAGCAATGAAAATGGAAAACAATATTGTTTGTGAAAAAGCAGGTACCATTACCGCTTTAAAAATTAGCGTTGGTCAACAGGTTTTACAAGACGAACTATTGATTGAGTTAGAATAGAAAATATTGAGTTTAATAGTTTCATTAAAAACTATTAGCTCTATAAATTTAAAAAAATGAAAAAAGTAATTTTAATATTTTGTGTTCTATCCCTGCTAATATTTATTAGACCAGCATTGGGTTTAAGCTCAAATACAAATACCACTGGCAACGCTTCTATTTCAACCACTCAAGTTGATGTGGTTGAAAATTCAGACTCATACAGTGGAGCTTTTGAAGGAATCAAACAATTTTACAATTACACAGGTTTTGCAAATGCCACATCTGGTAATTTAATCATGATTTTTATTGGTATTATTTTTATATACCTTGGAATTAAGTTTGATTACGAACCATTACTTTTAATTCCTATTGGAGCAGGTGTTATTATTGGAAATATTCCTTTTGTAGCAGGTAACCAAACAGGAATATACGAAACAGGTTCAGTATTAAATTACCTATATTTTGGAGTGGTAAAAGGTATTTATCCTCCACTTATTTTCTTAGGAATTGGAGCAATGACAGATTTTTCATCTTTAATTGCAAATCCTAAATTAATGCTGTTAGGAGCCGCAGCACAAATTGGCGTATTTGCTACTTTTATGGGAGCTCTTTATTTAGGGTTTAGCCTTCCTGAAGCAGGTGCAATTGGAATTATTGGTGGTGCCGATGGTCCTACTGCCATTTTCCTTTCATCAAAATTAGCAAACGGAATAAATATTTTAGCTGATGGTACTACTGTTAAAAACTTAATTGGACCTATAGCTATTGCCGCATATTCATATATGGCATTGGTACCTGTAATTCAACCACCATTAATGCGCTTATTAATTTCTAAAGAAGATAGAAAAATTAAAATGAAGCCACCAAGAGCGGTAACTCAAAAAGAAAAAATGATTTTCCCTGTGGTAGCTTTAATTTTAACAACCTTTATTTCTCCTAGTGCATTGCCATTATTGGGAATGTTATTCTTCGGAAACTTATTAAAAGAATCTGGAAGAACGGAAAGATTGGCTGATACTGCTCGAACAAAATTAATTGACATTGTAACAATTTTGTTAGGTGTTACCGTTGGAGCATCAACACAAGCTGATATTTTTATCACAAAAGACTCTATGTTAATCTTCGGATTAGGAGCTATATCATTTGTTATTGCAACCTGTGGCGGATTATTGTTCGCAAAATTTATGAATTTATTCTTAAAAGGCAATAATAAAATCAATCCACTTATTGGAGCAGCAGGTGTATCTGCAGTTCCAGATAGTGCCAGAGTTGTACACACTGAAGGTTTAAAATCAGACCCTAGTAACTATTTATTAATGCACGCAATGGCGCCTAACGTTTCAGGAGTAATTGGTTCTGCAATTGCAGCGGGTATCATATTAAGTTTCCTAGGCTAGTAAAATAAAAATTATAATCCCCGATTTAGAAGAACTGCTTCTTTCAAAGGA
>CBDUAL010000270.1:0-2051 GCA_965365125.1 uncultured Lutibacter sp. | reverse complement strand
AATGTTACATTCTTATGATTGTGAACATATTTTAGAACCTGATTTTGAAGAAGCTTTTATAAAACATACCAATTGGAGCCCAAGAAAAGCAAGGCCATATATTGTAGAAAACTCTAATATTCTGGAACAAAAATTAGCTAGTGACAAGATTTTTATAGGTGTAACTGCAACTGCTGGTGGTTTTTATGGTCCTCAAGGTCGTGTTTTACGTTTAGCCATTGAAGATTCAGATTTAAATAACAAAATTGATAATTTTGAATACAACGGTGTTAAAATTACAAATTTAGAAATGGAAACTTCGGCTATTTATGGTTTATCAAAATTATTGGGTCATAATGCCTGTTCTATGAACGCTATTATTGCAAATAGAGCCAATGGTACTTTTAGCGAAGACCCTTACAAACCCGTTGAGGAATTAATTATTTATACCTTAAATAAACTAAGTCAATAAAAAATAATTTGTATATTAGATTATTATAAAATTATAATTTTAAAAAAATGAAAAGAATGATCCCCTATTTTTTAGGAATTTCCTTAATTGCAATCTCACTTACAAGTTGTAGATCGACCAAAGGAGGTTGTGGCTTAACTATTGACAATCAACAAATTGAACAAACTACATCTGCTACAAATTCTATGATTGTTGCAGACGTTTAATAATAATTCTTATTTCTTAAAAAAAGCCCAATTCACTAAGTGAATTGGGCTTTTAAACAATAAAACCAACTTTATTTATGAAAAATATTGTAATTAATATTCTTAATTATACTACAAAGATAAACTGCAAAAACCATTATTAATACGACATTTAGTGTCGGCCAAATCAAGCAAAAAACATATTTATTTAATTCTAAATAATTGTTTTAAAATACTTCTAAAGCCTTAACAACAAATTAGGATTCGTATCCTTTCATATCTAATGAAAGTATGTATATTTGCTACGTTTTAAAATTAAGAAAATGGAAAACGGATTATACGCAAAATTTAACACCTCAAAAGGTGCTATTATAGTAAATTTAGAATTTGAAAAAACTCCTGGTACTGTTGGTAACTTTGTTGCTTTAGCTGAAGGAAACTTAGAAAATGGTTCAAAACCACAAGGAGCACCTTATTATGATGGGTTAAAATTCCACAGAGTAATTGCTGATTTCATGGTTCAAGGTGGATGCCCACTTGGTACTGGTACAGGCTCTCCTGGATATAGCTTTGATGATGAATTTCACCCTGAATTAAAACACAGTGGTCCTGGAATTTTATCAATGGCAAATTCAGGTCCTGCATCAAACGGGTCTCAATTTTTCATTACACATGTTGCTACGCCTTGGTTAGACAACAAACACACTGTATTTGGAAATGTTGTTGAAGGACAAGATGTTGTGGATGCAATTGCTCAAAATGATGTATTAGAGTCTTTGGAAATAATAAGAGTTGGTGAAGCTGCTGAAAAATTTAATGCTGTTGAAACTTTTAGAGTTTTTGAAGGATCAAGAGCAAAAAGAGAAGAAGAAGCTAAAAAAGCAGCAAAAGAAGCAATGGATAAAATTGCTGTTGGATACGATGAAACTCCAAGTGGATTACGTTACAAAATTTTACAAGAAGGTAACGGAAAACAAGCTACAAAAGGTAGTGGTGTTTCTGTACACTACAAAGGTCAGTTAGTTGATGGTGCTGTTTTTGATTCATCATACCAACGCAAACAACCTATTGATTTTACAATTGGTGTTGGTCAGGTAATTGCTGGTTGGGATGAAGGTATTCAATTATTAAAAGTTGGAGATAAAGCTCGTTTTGTGATTCCTTCAAATTTAGCCTACGGAAGTCAAGGTGCTGGCGGAGTTATTCCACCAGATGCTACCTTAATTTTTGATGTTGAATTAATGGATGTAAAATAATATCTTAAAAAAGAGGCTGTCTGAAAAGGAGGGCTCTGAAAAAGTCCTTAATAGGAAAAACGGAATTTAAAAAGAGTAGAACACGAAAGTTTTCTACTCTTTTTTTTATTTTAAGATCTAATCCAATGGTCCTTAAAAATGCTAAATCTCTCATCTTTA
>CBDUAL010000269.1:0-2258 GCA_965365125.1 uncultured Lutibacter sp. | reverse complement strand
ACAGCCATTGTTGATGAAATATAAGGTAAGGATAGATGCAAATGCTGTTGAAGGAGAGAACACTGCAAAAGTTCAAATTGCAAATTCTGATGCCGACAGAAGATCTCGTGAGGCTGAAGCTGAAAAATTAGCGATTGCTTCTGAAAAAGTTCAAGCTGCAAAAGCTTTAGAAGAAGCGTATGCGGCTGAAAGAATTGCTGAAGATGCCAGAGCAAAACGTAAAGAAGCCGAACAAGGAGCCGATATTATTGTTCCTGCACAAATTGACAAACAAAAAATTGAAATTGACGCAGAAGCGCAAGCTGAACAAATTAGACGTATTGCAAAAGGGGAAGCGGATGCAATATTTATGAAAAAAGAAGCGGAAGCAAAAGGTATTTTTGAAATTTTAACGAAACAAGCACAAGGTTTAGACGAAATTGTAAAAGCTTCAGGAAATGATGCTCAAAACGCTGCATTGTTATTAATTGCTGATAAATTACCTGAATTGGTTAAAACACAAGCTGAAGCAATTAAAAATATTAAAATTGATAAAGTTACTGTTTGGGAAAACGGCGGAGGCGGAAAAGACGGTAAAACATCAACTTCGAACTTTATTTCGGGAATGTATAAAGCTATGCCACCTTTACAAGAAATGTTTAATATGGCTGGTATGCAATTGCCAGAATATTTAAAAGGTAAAGATATTGAAGATGTGATTTCCGAAGAAAAAACACCTGAAAGTTCTTCAAATGAAGAAGTGAAATAAGCGCTAATAAAGGTGTCTGAAAAGTAGTTGAAACCGTCATTCTGAATCAAGTTCAGGTTGACAGAAATTACACTTTTCAGACACCTTTTTACATACATTATTTATGAAAAAACATGTTATTTTATTGATTGTTGTATTTACAATTTTTAGTTGTAAAATCAACGAATGTGAAGATATTGCTTGTTTTACACCACCACCTAATTTTGCTTTTGAATTAGTTGATAAAACAACAGGGGAAAACTTATTTACAAACGGAACTTTAAAAGATACTGATATTGAAGTTCTAGATGAAAATGAAGAAAAAGTTACCTTTAAATTTATTTCTGAAAATAGCTTAAATATTATTGATTTACCTGAAATTGGTTGGAATTTTGAACTACACACTTACACAATAACTGTAGGGCCTACCGTTGAGTTTCGGCTTGAATTGGAGATGGAAGAAAAACATGAAAATTGCTGTACTTTTTTCAAAGTAATTACTTTTAACATTTCTAATTACACCTACGAACAATCGAGTACCACAGGTGTTTACTCGATTAAAATTGACTAATTATGAGTTTTGGAGGTCATGTAAATGATATGGTAAATAGAGTAAAACAAAATGCTGCTCTAAAAAATGCACGTCGTGGAAAATTTAAAGGAGGTAACGATTATGTAAAAACCAAAAACATAAAAACCGAATAGAGTTTTCCAAAACGTTCAAAAGCAGCACTTCAAAATTTTAAGTTAAAAGTTCAAAAAGAGGCTAAACAAGAAAATATAAAAAGATTGAAATTTTGGGCATTTATAACAATAACTGTTCTCTTGTTATTATTGTTTTTTATTAATTATTGAAGTCATATATTAGCAAAAAATATAAAAAAACCAATATGATTTCTATAAACGAATATTTTGATAGCACTGTAAAATCCTTAGGATACACTTCAGCAACTGGAAAATCTAGTGTGGGTGTAATGGAACCTGGAGAATACGAATTTGGAACTTCAACACATGAAACAATGCTTGTTATTGAAGGTGAATTAATTGCTCAATTACCTAACCAAACTGAGTGGAAAAGCTACAAAGCTGGTGAAAAATTTGAAGTGGAAGCAAACACTAGTTTTAAAGTGAAATCTGTAGGACAAACGTCTTATTTGTGTACTTACAAATAAAAAAACAGCATAGTTACTCTAAATGGGTATTGCCTATTATTGTTTTTTCTCAATTTTGCTGCACTTCTATATGGTTTGCTGGCAACGGGGTTATGGGTGATCTTGTTGAGAACTTTCACCTAAATAAACTGGCATTAGGGCACTTAACTTCTGCTGTGCAATTTGGTTTTATTTTAGGTACTTTTTTAGTTGCTTTACTAGCGATAACAGATCGTTTTTCACCTTCAAAAGTTTTTTTTGTAAGCGCTTTAATAGCTGCTTTATTTAATTTAGGTATTATTTACAAATTCAACACCTTATTTAGCTTGTTAATGTTTAGATTTTTAACAGGTTTTTTTCTTGCGGGGATTTATCCAGTT
>CBDUAL010000268.1:0-2306 GCA_965365125.1 uncultured Lutibacter sp. | reverse complement strand
CCACAAACAACATTAATAATTGCAAGTATTTTAGGTGGATTAGCCGTTATTTTTGGCGCTTTTGGTGCGCACGCATTCAAAAAAATTCTTTCCGAAGAACAATTAAAAAGTTTTGAAACCGGCGTAAAATACCAAATGTATCACGCCATTATTTTATTAATTATTGGCTTTAATTTCAGTTTAGAAATTCCTTCTGAAAAATACATGGTATATAGTTTTATAATAGGAATTATCTTATTTTCTTTTAGTATTTACGGACTGGTAATTTCTTCAGCTAAGAATAAAAAACTACGCTTTTTGGGTCCAATTACACCGCTTGGTGGGTTATTTTTAATAATTGGTTGGTGTTTGCTTTGCTACAATGTTTTACATATAGCTTGTTAATCTTACTTTTTTTAGTTTAAAATTTACAGATTGTAAGCTATTGAAAACATAATTATGCGAGGTAAAATGTACGTTTTAGAATCTGAGATTACATAAGAAGAAAAATTATTTTGCCGCTTAAACTTTACATCAAATAGGTTTTGGCCATCAATTTTAAATGTCCAAGCACTGTCTTCTTTTTGATACAATAACGAAGCATTTGCCAATTGATAAGTATTGGTTTGATTAAAACTTTTATTTTGATACTTGTAATATTCATAATCAAAGGCAAAAACAAATCCGTTTAAAAATTCATAATCAATAGTAACAAATGGTTCATTTGTTACAAATTTTGAAACTTGATTACTGGATGTATAATTTCCAAAATTTTGCCTAAAGCCCGCTTCTATAATTGGAAAATTATCAAACAATGTTTTAAAAGAAAATTCGTACCCAAAATTATTACTTTCATTAGTTGTTGTTACATCATCTACTATTTGCGAATATTTAGAAGTATTTCCTGTGGTTGAAATATTGTACTTTATATTTTTTATTTTTTTATTTAAATTTAAATTAAAGTGCCAACTTTCTTCTGGGTTACTTAACATTATAGGTGTTAAAAATTGATTTACATCTTCAAATTGAACCGTTGTATTTAAACCCTTAAACTTTTTAGAGTAATCTATACCTCCAAACAACATTAACCCTCGGTACAAACTAAATTTACTATACCAAATTCTAGCTGTTTGATATAATTCATTTTCTAACTGTTCATTTCCTCTATAAATTGAATTATACGACAATAAATAAAACCGATTTGCCAATTTAGAGGCATCCGAAAAAGAGCTATGCAAATTATACTTTACGTTTAATTTTTCTGAATTAGAAAATTCAATTTTTGCTAAAAAATCTGGTAACACAACAAATTTTGAACTATTAATTTCATTTTCTTCTTGCTGTAATAAGTTCCAATTATATTGATGAAAAAACACCCCTTGTTTTAAAGTTAAAATACCTAACTTAAATTTATAGTGTACTCCTAAAAATAAATCATTTAGTTTATAATTGATAGCGTTATCAAAACCAAATTCATCTAAACTTTCTTCATTCCCATCTGAATCCAAACGGCTATCTGTTGTATAGAAGTTTTCATCATTAAATTTATTTCCAATAGTTGAATAAATGTGATTGTTTTTATTCAATACCCAAAAATGTTTAAAAACAGTATTTACAAAATGTTGTTTTGTTTCTTTTAACTGTTTAAAAAAATTATTACCTGATGTTTCTGGTGAAATTGAATTTGGAAAATAAGATCTTGTGGTTTCCCATAAAATAGTAGGTTTGTTCTGGTTAAATGTATAATCTGCAGCAAATGAAAACGTATGTTTTTTAGCTTGTTTTTTATGCCATTCAATATTTTGATTTACATAAACTTGTTGTGATTTTTTATCTGTATTTATTAAATCTAAAACCTCATCAATATTAGATGTAATATTGTTTAAACTATTTAGCTTATTTTTTTTGAATTGAGTTTTAAAGTACCACTGTTCGTTCGCATTTGGCGAATAGTCAAAATTTAATTTTCCAATCCCTAACAAATTATCTAGTTGTCTTTTAGTAGCTTTTAATTCATTAAAAACTGGATATTGATTGAATGCTTCTTTTAATGAATTATTAGTTGAATTTGAAAAAATTCCATAACCAGAAATGGTTAATTTATTGGTTGTATTATTGGTAATATTAATTGCTGAAAATTGGTTATCGCTACTTATTACATCTTTGTTTTCCATAAATTGCCCAAAATCACTTCCTGAAACATTATAAAAAGAACCATCTCCTTTTAACACTGCATTTACACCACCTTGAAAACTCATATAATCTTTAAACGTAAATATTTTTTCGCCTGTATTGTTTAGGTTTCCAATAAAATTCACATTGGTTTT
>CBDUAL010000267.1:0-2350 GCA_965365125.1 uncultured Lutibacter sp. | reverse complement strand
TTGTAAATTTGCACTAAATAAGGTGTCGTTTAGCGAGCGCGGTTTTGTTTCTTTTGAGGTTGTAATAACTGGGTTTTCTTTGGTTGCTTTTTCGAAAAGTTCGGTAGCAACATCTGAAGAAATGGCATCTTTAAACTCATCTTCTAAAGTAAATTGGGTCGCTTCTAAGTCTTTTACATCATCTTTAACTAGATCATCTTCAACAGCAAAAATTGCATCAACTTGCTCTTTGGTTAGTACTTTCTTAGGTTCTTCTGGCGCTTCTTCAACTTCCTTTTTAACCTCTTCAACAACCGGAACAACTTCCTTTGCTACTTCTTCAACAATTTCTTCAATAACTTGAGTAGTTTCTTGAACTGCTATAACTTCAGGGGCAACTTCAACCTTTTTTACTATTTCAATCGTTTCCTCAACCACAGTCTGTTTTACTTCAGGTGTTATTTCTTCTTCAGCAGCTTCAACATACATTTCATTTAAATTGGCATTCACAAATTTCAGTACTGAAAGCTTCTCGTAAATATCACGTGCTTTTTTATGCAGAATGGTAACATCATCGTTATTTTCTAGTTGTAAAATACTGTGCGCTAAGCTTACCAATTCTGCTTTTAATTTTTTGTGCATAAGTTGAAATATTAAATAGTTTTTGGTGTGTTATTTTTAATAAATTTGTATGATTTCAAAAAAGCCTTTTAGCACTTTGAAATTTAACGATAAACGAATGTAAAAAAATATAACAATATATGTATTGCATTTGTTTGAAAACTAAAAAAAACAATAACCTTTCAAGCATAAAATTACAACATGTTTCTTGAAAATACAGTAAATCATATTGAACAATTTGGCTGGATTGAAGTAATTTGCGGCTCCATGTTCTCTGGTAAAACAGAAGAACTAATACGCAGACTAAAACGCGCTCAATTTGCAAAACAAAAAGTAGAAATTTTTAAACCGGCAATTGATGTGAGGTATGATGATGAAAATGTTGTTTCACATGATGCCAATGAAATTAGATCAACACCAGTACCTTCTTCTGGAAATATTCGAATTTTAGCCAACGATGTTGATGTGGTTGGTATTGATGAAGCTCAATTTTTTGACGATGAAATTGTTGCTGTTTGTAATGATTTGGCAAACCGTGGTATTCGTGTAATTGTTGCAGGTTTAGATATGGATTTTAAAGGAAATCCGTTTGGTCCAATGCCTGCTTTAATGGCAACTGCAGAATATGTGACCAAGGTACACGCCGTTTGTACACGCACCGGTAATTTGGCACATTATAGCCATAGAACTGCTGCAAGTGACGAGTTGGTTTTATTGGGTGAAACACAAGAATATGAGCCTTTAAGTAGAGCTGCTTATTTCAAAGCTATTCAAGAAGAAAAAATAAAAAAAGCCGAACAACATAACAATGGAAAATAACCACGTTACTGTTCTAAATATTGACTTAAATGCTATTGATTTTAATTTAAATTACTTTAAGTCGAAACTAAGAGAAACAACCAAACTATTGGTGGTTGTAAAAGCTTTTGGATACGGAAGTAGCGCAACAAAAATTGCAAAACACCTTGCTGAAAAAGTTGATTATTTTGCAGTTGCTTATTTAGATGAAGGAATTGCGCTAAGAAATGCAGGTATTGAAAATCCTATTTTAGTATTACATCCTCAAAAGCAAAATTTGGAAAAAATAATTGAACATTGTTTAGAGCCTAATCTCTATTCAAGCGCTTTATTAAATTCTTTTATTGCAATTGCTAAAACTAAAAATTTAAACAACTACCCTGTACATTTAAAATTTAATACAGGATTAAATAGATTAGGTTTTACACAAAAAGATATTCCAGCAATTGTTTCAACTTTAAATAAACAACAATATATTGAGGTTGCTTCAATTTTCTCGCACATTGCTGCAAGTGAAGATTTAAATGAACGCGAGTTTACATTACAGCAAATTAATTTATTCAAAAATATTTCTTCTGAATTGATTTCAAAATTAAAGAACACACCATTTCAACATATCCTTAATACCTCTGGCATTCTAAATTATACTAAAGAAGCACAATTTAATATGGTGCGCTTAGGAATTGGCTTGTATGGCTTTGGAAATAATGAAAAAGAAACCAAAAAATTAAAAAACGTACTTAGGTTAACTTCTGTGATTTCTCAAATTCACACTATTAAAGAAGGAGAAACTGTTGGGTACAACCGTGCTTTTAAAGCAACCAAAACCCTAAAAACAGCAACCATACCAATTGGCCATGCCGATGGTATTTCAAGACAATTAGGAAACGGAATTGGTTATGTATTTATCAACAACCAAATAGCGTCTATTGTTGGAAATGTGTGTATGGAT
>CBDUAL010000266.1:0-2391 GCA_965365125.1 uncultured Lutibacter sp. | reverse complement strand
CTTTAGCAAGTATTATTAAACAATAAAAATTGCAGTTCACAAACCTATTTTGCAGTTCACATAAAAACGGTTTTACCTTAAAGGTTACCAAACGTTCTTTGTGGTATCAAATTTTAAATATACCATTATGAAAAAATTTAGCTATTTATTATTTCTGTTTATCGGATTTACATCTTTTGCTCAAGAAGCTGAAAAACTACCTAAAATTCCTTGGGAAGATATTGTTGAAATGAATACTCAAGGATACGATCCCATTATAAAATGGAATTGTGATATACATATTAAGTTGGAAGGAATTTATACAAAATCTGACTCCATAACTGTGGCTAAAATTGTAAAAAAATTAGATTCTTTAACTGAAACCATATCAATTAAAATATCAAATAGAGAAGATTCAAATTTTAAATTACATTTTTTAGATACGCTAATATTTCAAGGAGGTAATTATAATGACATCATATATGGTAGTACAAATTTTAAGCAAGGTGTTGTTACAAAAGGAAGGATTTATGTGTATAAAATTTATAAATCAGATGTTGAAGTTCAAAATAGGTTAGAAGCAAGACTGGCAAAAACAATTGTTACTGGCTTGTTTTATTATTCATTTATAGAAGAAAAGAGATATAGTATTTTTAACCCTTTAAAATCAAAAAATAATAGTGAAATTCCATTAAATAACGAGGATATGGCTATTATCAAAGAAGTATATAAAAAAGGCTTTAAAAAACGATTAAAAGCTGCTGAAAAGCAATTTAAAAGTACGGTTATTGATAAATTACGTCAACAAAAAGTACAGGAACGTGATAGATCTATTTGGTGGGTGCAAAATCCAATAGCCATTCTTATATTGCCTACATTACTATTTCTTTTATTTTTTGTGTTTATCCTTAAAAAAATCAATCACACACTCTCGTTTAAAATTAAGAATAACTGGGTTAAGTTTATTATTGTAACAATTATAGGCTTGGTATTTGCTGCTGTTTTAATAGCCTTTTATCATTATTTTTATCAATTTTTAAGAGCTCCTTCAAAATTTCAAGATCAAAGACCTATAGTCATCGGAATTTATTATCAGTTTTTAGATGCATTAGTTGTAATTTTTCTATTACCGTTTATTGTTTTTCTTCGTTTTATTGAAATTAAAATTCGAAAAAGTTCACAAAGAATATTTGTAAAAACCACTCTAATTTTTTTATCTACCGGAATTTTACCATTTATTATAATATATGCTCTTCAATATTTTTCAGGATATTTAACATCGGATAGAGATTATTTAGATCTATCTCGAATATTTTTATACACAATGGCAATTGCAACCATTAGAGCTTTAATAAGTTATTTCATTTTTAAAGAGCGTAATTTAATTATTGAAAATGAATCCAAATTATCAGCTTTAAGAGAACTTAAAACCAAAGCAGAATTAAAGTCGTTACAATCACAAATAAATCCACATTTTTTATACAATGCTTTAAATTCAATTGCAAGTTTAGCACCTGTTGATACGGTAAAAACACAAAAAATGGCATATTCATTGTCTGATTTGTTTAAATATACCATCAATAGAGAAGGTAAAAAAATGAGTACTGTAAGTGATGAGGTTACTATGGTTCAAAATTATTTAAGCATTGAAAAAATACGATTTGGAGACCGTTTACAATTTACGATTGATGTTGATCCTCAATTAGAAAAAGTTGAAATTCCGCTATTTATTATTCAACCTTTGGTTGAAAACGCAGTAAAACACGGAATTTCTAAAATTGAAGGAGATGGGGAAATTGCATTGAAAATTGGAAAAACAACAACAGGAATATTGATAGAAGTTAAAGACAACGGACCTCATTTTCCAGAAGGCTTGGTAAGCGGTCACGGATTGCAAACAGTGTTTGATTTATTACGATTAACCTACGGCAACAAAGCAACTTTAAACTGGCAAAATACACCCGAAAAAAGTATTACAGTTATCATTTCTCAAAATACATAAACCATGAACAAGCCCTATTCAACCATTATTATTGATGACGAACCACCAGCAAGAGAAGGTTTGTTTAATTTACTAAAGGAATTTCCAGAAACGTTTAAAGTTATTGATATGGCTAAAAACGGAACAGAAGCCAAAGAAAAAATAGCCAAGCAAAATCCAGATGTTATTTTTTTAGATATTGAAATGCCAGGTTGTACCGGTTTTGAATTATTAGCAAAACTGGAAACCATTCCTTTGGTGGTTTTTTGCACTGCCTACGATCAATATTCATTAAAGGCTTTTGAAACCAATAGCATAGATTATTTGGTAAAACCTGTAACATTAGAACGACTTAAAAAAACAGCTCAAAAATTATCCTCATTAGATAGCAAAATGTCTTCACAGCATTTATTGAAAGTTATTAAAGAAGT
>CBDUAL010000265.1:0-2460 GCA_965365125.1 uncultured Lutibacter sp. | reverse complement strand
AATTGGTAGGTTCCATTTTCTACGTCTTCAACAATAACACCAAGACCTGAAGAGGCATTTGCCTGTGGATCAGCATCAATTAATAATACTTTTTTTTCCAAAACACCCAAAGATGCAGCTAAGTTTACTGTTGTTGTAGTTTTACCTACGCCACCTTTTTGATTGGCAATAGCAATAATTTTACCCATAAAAAATATTAAATTATTTTAAGTTGTAAAAATACAATTATTTATGGTTTTTAAAAGGGAATATTGTTAACAAACAAATAAAAGAAAAGAGGTTGAAAATTCAACCTCTTTATGCGTGTTATCAGTTTTTTAAAGGAATATTTTCTAAAATTGTTAACAGAAATTTCCAGAATTTTTGAGAAGATTTAATGTGAGCTCTTTCATCGGGTGAATGTGCTCCTTGAATTGTTGGGCCAAAGGAAATCATATCCATTTCTGGGTAATTAGTTCCTAAAATACCACATTCTAATCCGGCATGACAGGCTACTACATTCGCTTTTTCTCCAAACATTTCTTCATATTTACTGCTAAGAACTTTTAAAATTGGCGAATCAATATTTGGTTTCCATCCAGGGTATGAGCCTGATTGAGTTACGGTATAACCTGCAAGTTCAAAAGTAGCTGTTAATGCGTTTGCCAAATCTGTTTTTGAAGTTTCAACTGAAGATCTTGTTAAGCATAAAATGGTAATATCTTCATCTTTTACAATAATACGAGCAACATTATTAGAAGTTTCAACCAAACCTTCCATATCATGACTCATGCGATAAACGCCATTATGAGCAATATAAATAGCTTTTAATAAATTAGATTGACTAATAGTTGTCATAACCTTTGCAGGAACATCAATTTGAGTACATTCTATTTCTAAGTTAGCATCAACTGTTTTGAATTCAGCCTTAATATCTTTGGTAACTTTTTTAAGTTGCTTTAAAAAAGCATTTTTTTGAGAATTATAAACTGCTATTTTAGCAAAACTTTCTCTAGGAATAGCATTTCTTAGACTTCCACCATTGATTTCTGAAATTCTAAGAAAATCTTGTGCTTCATATAAAACACGGTTCATAATTTTATTGGCGTTTCCTAAACCTTTATCAATATCCATTCCTGAATGCCCCCCGTTTAACCCAGTTACAGCAATAGAATATCCAGTACTGTTTGTAGGGGTGTTTACTTCATTGTAAGTGTTTTCAGCAGTAATATCAATACCTCCAGCGCATCCTATGTCAATTTCATCATCCTCTTCAGTATCTAAGTTTAACAAAATTTCACCATCTAAATACCCAGCTTGAAGTCCCATTGCTCCGGTCATTCCAGTTTCTTCATCAATTGTAAACAGCCCTTCTATCGCAGGGTGTTTAATGTCTTTTGAGGCTAAAATACCCATAATAGCAGCAACACCTAACCCGTTGTCAGCACCAAGCGTTGTTCCTTCGGCTTTTACCCATTCACCATCAATTTTCATTTTAATTCCCTCGGTATCAAAATCAAAAATGGTATCTGAATTTTTTTGGTGTACCATGTCTAAATGCGATTGCAATACAACAGTTTTTCTGTTTTCAAAACCTTTAAAAGCAGGTTTTTTAATTATTACATTTCCAACAGGGTCAACTATAGTTTCTAGGTTTAATTTGTTTCCAAAATCAACCATAAATTGTATTACTTTTTCTTCCTTTTTTGAACCTCTTGGAACCGAATTCAAATCGGCAAAATTATTCCATAAAATAGAAGGTTCAAGAGCTCTTACATCTTTGCTCATAAATTTAATCTTTTTAGTTTTTTTATAGTATTTCAATAATTGTTTCACTAAGTGGTTTTCTCACTTTATTCATATTTCTCATCACATCATCATCTGCACCATACCCTACAGGAAGCATTAAAACGGAAGTTAAATTTTGGGCTGGCAAATTTAACAGTTCATCAACTTTTGAAGGAACAAAACCTTCCATTGGGCAACAGTCAATTTTTTCAACAGCACAAACAGTCATTAAATTCCCCAATGCAATATATGCTTGGTAAATGGCAGATTGTTGTTTTTCTTCAAGAGTTTTGTTTTCATACATTTCAAGCAGTTGTTTTCTAAAATCTGAAATTACATCTTCTTCAATGTTTCTTACTTTTTTCTCTAGGTCGAAGTAATTGTTAATGTCTTCGGAAGTAGTGTCGTTTTCAATACAAAAAACTAAAAGATGTGAAGCATCAACTACTTGGCGTTGATAATAAGAACAGGCTACAAATTTTTCTTGCAAATCTTTATTGCTAATTACAATCATTTTTAATGGTTGTAAACCAAAAGAAGTTGCAGTTAAATTAAATGCTTGTTTTAGTGTTTCAACTTGTTGGTTTGATAGTTTTTTAGATGGATCGAACTTTTTAGTTGCGTACCTCCATTCTAAACTATTAATTATGTTCATTTTTATTCCGCAATAATTAATTACTCATTTCTTCAGAA
>CBDUAL010000264.1:0-2626 GCA_965365125.1 uncultured Lutibacter sp. | reverse complement strand
AAAGTATAGGGTGACACCAAGCGGGGTTAGCGCCTGCAATTAAAAATGTGTCGGCTAATTCAATATCTTCATAAGAAATAGGTACATTATCATCTCCAAGTGTTTTTTTATAACCTACAACTGCCGAGCTCATACAGAGTCTAGAGTTGGTGTCAATATTATTGGTTCCTAAAAAACCTTTGGTTAATTTATTTACTAAATAATATTCTTCAGTTAAGCATTGTCCTGAAACGTAAAATGCAACGCTGTCCGGACCGTGTTTTTCAATAATGCTTTTAAAAACTGCAGCGGCTCTGTCTAAACCTTCATCCCAAGATACTTTTTGCATGGGGTGATTTTTGCTCCAACGCATTTCTGGATATAAAATTCTATCGGAAGTTTCTTGCGCTACATAATTCAAATTCATCCCTTTTGAACAAAGCATTCCTTTGTTAACAGGGTAGTCTGGATCGCCTTCTACAGTGATCTTTCCGTTTGAATCTTTGTTGACTAAAATTCCACAACCTACTCCGCAATAAGAGCAAATAGTTTTGTGTGGTTTTGATTTTGACATGTGAATAGCGTTTTAAGTTCGTAAGTTGAACATTACAAAGATAATAAAATACGTATAAATACGTAGTGAAATACGTATTTTTTAGTAAATTATAATTTTAGCTATTAAAAGTGAAGTGATTTTTAGATAAAACCTTGCTCCTTTGCCTTGCTTGAAAGTTCAATTAGATTTTTTACATCCATTTTTTTCATCAAGTTAAAACGGTGGGTTTCAATGGTTCGTTTGCTTTTATTTAATTCTTCTGAAATCTCTTTGTTTGTTTTTCCTAAAAGTACTAATTGAAGAATTTCAATTTCTTTTTTGGTAAGGTTGTAAGTGTTTATAGAATTTTCTTCCGAAGAAATTGAAGTTGTGTTAGGGGTGATTATTTGTGTTGAAGATTTTTTGAGCAAATTATTTACGATAATATTACTAATGTCTCCGCTAAAATATTTTTCACCCTGATAAACAGTATATATTGCTTTTAAAACTTCGGCTTTACTTGCGTCTTTTAAAAGGTAGCCCATTGCTTTGGCATCAATTGATTCTAAAATATACTCTTCAGAATCATGCATGGATAATACAATAGATTTGGTTGTTGTAGGTTGGTTATTTATGATTTTTAACGCTTCAATACCACTCATTTCTGGCATTCTAACATCAATAATTAACAAGTCGGGGTGTAGGTTTTTAACCAATTCAATGGCTTCAAGACCGTTAGATCCTTCTCCAATAATTGTTAATCTGTCATCTTCTTCTAATAAATACTTTATCCCGTCACGTACAATAGCGTGATCGTCAACTAAAACAATGCTAATTTGATCTTTCAAAGGTTAGGTTTTTTGTAGTTACGAAGATACAGTTTAAATACGTAATTTTAAAATATACGTAGAAGATTATAAGTATTGTGTAAATAAAAAAAGCAGTTTAAAAGTGTAAACAAAAACTCACACTTTTAAACTGCATTTATTTAATTGCTTTAGTTTTTATAAAAATTTTGGTTTGAAAACAAGCATTGCCCAAGCCCAATTTTGGGTGTTTGCGGCTAAACTTTTATCCAATCCTTTTAACTCATACATTCCGTCACTTTCAAACATTTGAGAATATCCAGCTTTAAGTGTGAAGCCATTTAACTTTAAAGCATATACAACATCAAGTTCTGTTCCTAATGATTTTTCTCCGCTAGGTAGTTTTTGTTCGCCTGAAAAGTTCAATACTATTACCAATAAGCTAGATTTTTTATTTAGTTTAAAATTAGCACTTACGTGGAAATCTACTAAACCAATTGAGTTTGCGTGGTTTCCAACGTAAAAATAATCCATAAAACCATTGAATTTATGGTTGGTTCCGTATAAAGGGAAGAAAGCACCTGTTTCTCCTGCATCACCATCGTTTCCACTAATTATTTCAGCACCTAATCCAAAATTAACTAGGGTGTTAGTTTTGAATGTGAAATCTAAACTTGCTAAATAAGCGCCTTTTACGTCTATTTCTCCTTGTCTTTCACCAGTTTGCATATATAAATTACCTGCTACTCCAAGTAGTTTTTTGCCATAGTTTAAGTGAACACCAAAAGTTTGTAAGTTGCTAATTCCGTCTTGGTTGTCTAAATTATCATAGTTTTGAAAACCGTTATTTAAGAGTAGTAAGCTTCCTGAAAAATCGCCCCACGTATTTTTTAAATACCCGTATTGCATAGTTTTATAAGAAAAGAAGCCTTTGGTGTTATAGGTGTTGTTTGAAGATTGAAATCCTGAAATATTGTCATAATCTTGGTTGAATGCAAATCCAAGATCGAATAAAAATTTATTTTTAGCGTATTTTAAAAGTAGTGCATCATGATTTCTACCCTGTTGTGCCCAATCTAATCCTCCCATAATTCGTTGGTCGTCATAAGATAAAACTTGTCTACCTAGTTTGGTAGTCATGTTTTCGCTTAATTTAATGTTTGCCCAAGCTTGAAAAATAGCGAACGAATTGTTTAGGTCTTTTGGTAAAATTTGCCTGTTTTCTCCCCAAACCATTACATCTTGCATGCTCATAAAAATTTCATAAGCCTCATTGGCAACGGCATAAAACTTCACCCAGTCCGTA
>CBDUAL010000263.1:0-2654 GCA_965365125.1 uncultured Lutibacter sp. | reverse complement strand
GGTGGAAAAATTCCTAAAGGAGCCCTATTAGTAGGGCCTCCAGGTACAGGAAAAACATTGTTAGCAAAAGCTGTTGCAGGTGAAGCTGAAGTTCCTTTTTTCTCATTATCAGGATCTGATTTTGTTGAAATGTTTGTTGGTGTTGGAGCGTCACGTGTACGTGACTTGTTCAAACAAGCACAACAAAAATCACCTTCAATTATATTTATTGATGAAATTGATGCGATTGGTAGAGCCCGTGGAAAAAACAATATGACAGGTGGAAATGACGAGAGAGAAAACACCCTAAACCAATTATTAACTGAAATGGATGGTTTTGGTACAGACACCAATGTAATTGTATTGGCAGCTACAAACAGAGCCGATGTTTTAGATAAAGCATTGATGCGTGCTGGTCGTTTTGATCGTCAAATTTATGTTGATTTACCAGACATTAAAGAACGTGCACAAATTTTTAAAGTTCACATTAAGCCAATTAAACTTCACAAAGATGTTGATATTGAGTTTTTATCACAACAAACTCCAGGTTTTTCAGGGGCAGATATTGCAAATCTATGTAACGAAGCTGCTTTAATAGCTGCTCGTCAAGGTAAAAAAGCGGTGCATCATCAAGATTTTTTAGATGCTGTTGACAGAATTGTTGGTGGATTGGAAAAGAAAAATAAAATTATTTCACCAAAAGAAAAGAAAACAATTGCTTTTCACGAGGCTGGTCACGCAACTGCAAGTTGGATGTTAGAGCATGCTGCTCCGTTGGTAAAAGTTACCATTGTACCAAGAGGGCAAAGTTTAGGTGCTGCTTGGTATTTACCTGAAGAACGTCAAATTGTTCAGGCTGAACAAATGTTAGATGAAATGTGTGCCACTTTAGCTGGTAGAGCTGCTGAGAAAATCATGTTCGATAAAATTTCAACAGGTGCCTTAAACGATCTTGAAAAAATAACACGCCAGGCAAGAGCAATGGTTACAATATATGGTTTAAATGATAAAATTGGAAATATAACTTATTACGATTCTTCAGGTCAAGGCGATTACAATTTCACAAAACCTTACAGTGAAGAAACTGCACGAGTTATTGATAAAGAAATTTCTGAAATTATTGAAGTTCAATACCAAAGAGCTATTAAAATTTTAACCGAAAACAAAGATAAGCTTACCACTTTGGCTGAATTATTATTAGAAAAAGAAGTTATTTTCAAAAAAGATTTGGAAGTTATTTTTGGCAAAAGACCTTTTGATACTGAAGAAATAGTTGAAGTAAAAAGTGAGGATTCTATTGAAGTTAAACCTAAGGAATCTTCAGAAGCATCTAATATTGAAAATACATCAGAAACTAAGGAGTAAATTGATAACTTTTTTTTATTTTTGAATTTATTCAATCTAAATAATGAGTTTTTTCAAAAAGTTATTTAATACTCCAAAATCCGAAGAACCTAAAGTTAGCAATTTAGAGTTTGAAAACTTACCTATTGAACAAATTTTTGTGAAAAAATTTGTTGAGAATCAGGGTAAGTTTTTGTACTGTACTTCTTTAACTGAAGTTACAACTAATATTGCGAGCATCATAAAAGAAAATTCTTGGGAAGAAATTATTTGTAATGATTATGATTTACAAAAATTAATAAAATCTGTTGATGTTAAAACTTCTGAAAAAACAAACAAGAAAATCCCTTTATTTGTTCCTTGTGAACATTTAATTGCTGAAAACGGAAGTATTTTGTTCTCTTCAAATCAATTAAAAGAGTTTAAAATTTCTGAATTATCTGAAAACTTTATTGTTTATGCAACCACAAGCCAATTAGTAACGTCTAAAGGCGAGAGTTTAACAGGTATAAAAACACGCTATCAAGGGAATATTCCAAGTAATATTAGTGCTATAAAAAATTTCAACCCAAGTAGCAAAAATGAAGATTTTATGAGTTATGGAAATACGAATTCTAAAAACTTATATTTGCTTTTGTTTGAAGATTTATAATTTATGAGAAAAGTTTCTAAACGCGCACTTTCAGGATCCGTTTTTGTAAGTGTTTTAATATTTTCAATCTTATTTAGTAAAATTACTTTTATAGGCTTGTTTTTTATTTTAATGCTATTCTGTTTGTACGAATTTCAAAAAATGATTCAATTGAAAAGCGTTTTTGCTTACACAATTGGAATACTTCTTTTTATTTTTGGAAATATTTTAAACGTTGAAGATATTCCTTCAAAAATAATTTTCGAGTACATTGGTGTCGCTTTATTTTTAACTATTTTTATTTCATTTGCATCCATCTTATTTGCAAAAAAAGAAGAGGTAATTAGCCATCTAGGGAAAATATTTTTATCCATAATATATATTGTTGTTCCTTTTACTTTAATGGTTCAAATTCCTTTTTTAAACACAAAGTACAGCTATATAAACACTACTATATTAGGTGTTTTTATTTTGATATGGACCAATGATACGTTTGCATATTTGATAGGTAAAAATTTTGGGAAGCACAAACTTTTAGAGCGTATTTCACCAAACAAAACTATTGAAGGTTTTATAGGTGGAATGGTTTTTACATTTACAGTTAGCTTTATACTAGCCAATCAATTTACAACACTATCTTTAATTCAGTGGATTGTAATTGCAGGCATAGTTAGTATCTTTGGTGTATTGGGAGATTTAA
>CBDUAL010000262.1:0-2783 GCA_965365125.1 uncultured Lutibacter sp. | reverse complement strand
ATCGAACATGTGTTTCTAGTCCGATAACCAATTCTAAATCGTGCGCTTTTAAAGCGGCAGTTAATTGTTCTAATTCCATTATATTGTTTCTTTTAAGAAGTTAGCAAACTTCAATAGTGTTTGTTCTTTGTTTTTTGCGCCCGTTATTTGTAATCCGGTTGCTGTTCCTTGTGGTACAGTTAGCGTAGGTAATTGCCCTAAACTAAATCCAACAGTATAAGCGTCAGATAAATACATTGCTAGCGGGTCTTTTAAACTATCTCCAATGTTAGGAGGAGTGTTAGGTGTAACGGGAGAAATTATAATATCAACTTCTTTAAAATCTTTTTCAAAATTTGCTGAAATTTGATCTCTCAAAGCCAATCCTTTTAAATAAATGGCATCAGAAAAACCTTGTGATAATACTTGGTTTCCACCAACAATTCTTCGTTTAGATTCTTCTGAAAAATTTTCAGAACGTGTAATTGAATACGTGTCTTTTAAATTTTCACCTTCAATTCTATTTCCATAATTTGTACCATCTAACCTGGATAAGTTAGATGCTGTTTCAGCCATTGCTAGTGTGTAGTATGTAGAAACTAAGGTGTCAGATTTAAAAAAGTCAAGTTCCTTCACTTCAATTCCTGTTGCTTTTATTTTTTCAATACTAGCTAAAAAGTCAGCTTTTATTTTAGGGTCAATCGCTTCATTTTCAATAAAGTTTTTAAAATAGCCTACCGTTTTAATGGTGTTGTTATTTGAAATGGCTTGTTCACTAATTTCGGTGGAAGCAATGGTTGTTTGATCTTTACCATCTTTTCCGCTCATTACATTCAGCACAATGCGAATGTCTTCAATAGTTTTTGCCAAAGGCCCCACACAATCTGTAGATGAAGCATACGCCATAATTCCATATCTAGAAATACGGCCATAAGTAGGTTTTAAACCATAAATTTTATTGTAACCAGCTGGTTGACGAATAGAACCTCCTGTATCTCCACCAATTGAAAATACGGTATAATCTTTTGCTACATTTACAGCAGAACCACCACTTGAACCTCCTGCAACTAATTCAGGATTGATGGCGTTTTTTACGGCGCCAAAAATGGTGTTTTCACTAGATGAACCGTGACCAAAACTATCGCAGTTTTCTTTTACTAACGGAATTGCACCTGCATCTAATAATTTTTGAATGGCAGTTGCTGTGTAAGCCGATTTGTAATTTTTAAGTATGTCTGAACTTGCTGTGGTATAAGTTCCTTGAACCATATACACATCTTTAATTCCGAAAGGAATTCCTTCCAACAATCCAATTTCTTCATTATTTGCAATTTTAGCATCTACTTTTGCAGCCAATGCCAAAGCGCTATCTTCTAATAACGAATTTACCGTATTGTAAGCGTTCTTTTTTAACAACTCTAATCTTTCCTGTACTAAGGTTGTACAAGATATTTCTTTGTTCACCAGTTGTTGGTGAAGCTGTTTTATTTGCGAATCCATATTAGTCTTCTATCACTTTTGAAACTACTAAATACCCGTTTTTTTCCTTTGGAAAGTTTTCAATAATTAGTTGTTTTTCCATAGCAGGGCTTTCTATAACAACATCTTCTCTTAAATCATTTAATGAGACACAATTATAATTGACATTATTAGAGGATTTATTATTAGTTGGTTGTGCGTTTTTAATCACATCAAATAATTTGTTTACAGTCTCTGAGGGCTGTGCTCCTTTAATACTCGACAATACGTCGACAGTCATTATTTTACTCATTTTTTTATTTTGTTTAACAGTTAAACATTAAGCTGGCCAAATTACGAAAGTTTTATGAGGGATGCACATTTTTTTTATGATAGCATAGTAGCAGACCTTATGAAATACAATCTATTAGGATATTCATTTGGAATATATGAATCGAAACTCATTATTGTTGATGTATGTTAAAATTAATAGATAGATATGAAGTTTAATTTCAATTTCTTATAATATGTTAATAAAACGTACTTTTGTCAAAAATTTGTTAAATGCTTTTGAAAGAAACTCAAGAAAAATTAATTCCAACGTTAAAAACCTATTTTGGTTACGATAGTTTTCGTGATCAACAACAGCAAATAGTAACTTCTGTTTTGTTGAAACATGACAATTTGGTAATTATGCCAACAGGTGGAGGTAAATCTATTTGTTTTCAATTACCAGCATTATTGTTTGAAGGTTTAACCTTGGTTATTTCTCCGTTAATTGCTCTAATGAAAGATCAGGTGGATGGTTTAAAAGCGAACGGAATTGAAGCTGATTTTTTTAATAGTAGCCAGGAAAGTGTTGAGCAAGAAGCTATTTTTGAGAAGGTTATTCAAAAAAAAATTAAATTATTATATGTTGCCCCTGAGAGTTTGTCTTTTTTGCAAAATATTTTAAATGAAGCGTTTATTAGCTGTATAGCCATTGATGAAGCGCATTGTATTTCATCTTGGGGGCACGATTTTAGACCTTCATATCAACAACTTGGATTTTTAAAACAATCCTTACCAAATACGCCAATTATTGCGTTAACAGCAACTGCTGATAAAGCCACTAGAGCTGATATTTTGGAGCAGTTAAATATTCCTTCAGCAACACAATTTATTTCTTCTTTTGATCGAAAAAATATTGAATTAGAAGTTCGCCCAGCAAATGACAGGATTTCACAAATAATTAAATTTATAAGAAAACAACCAAACGAGTCGGGGCTTATTTATTGTTTAAGTAGGAAAGGAACAGAGCAAACTGCTCCTAAATTACAAGAAAATGGAATTGATGCAGCAGCTTA
>CBDUAL010000261.1:0-2888 GCA_965365125.1 uncultured Lutibacter sp. | reverse complement strand
GTTCTTGATGGTAGTATTGAAGTCGAAAAGCGTTTGAAAAGTATGCTTTTTTGGGATGTAAATAATGGTATTGCCAGAAGAAATTGGGCTCGAAATGAAGGAGCTACTTTTGCTATTAAAAGAGCAATGGAAATGGAACCGAAATTAAAAGTTACGTTACCAAATTTAGTTGATGATACCTTGTTAAATGATTTGTTAAACTCTTAAAATTAATTGAAATGAAGGCCTTGAAATTAACATCATTGATATTGCTATTTTTAATTACCTCGTGTAACTCAATAAAAGTTGTTGCTGATTATGAAACAACAACAGATTTTTCGCAGTACAAAACATTTGCATTCTATAAAAAAGGAATTGATAAAGCTGAAATTTCAGATTTAGATAAACGAAGAATTTTAAAAGCGGTGGAAGCTGAACTAATGGCAAAAGGATTTACAAAATCTGAAACCCCTGATTTGTTAGTGAATATTTTTGCAAAATCTACAAGAAAAGTGGATGTAAATAACAATAATTTTGGTTACGGTTTTGGTGCGTACGGTTATCACGGTTGGTATCCGTGGTACTATGGCCCTAATTTCGGAACCACTATTTCAGAATATACCGAAGGAACTTTATTTGTAGATTTAATTGATGCAAATAAAAAAGAATTAGCTTGGCAAGGTATTGGGAGCGGAGGTTTAACAACTTCTGGAAATGTAGAAAAAAAAGAAGCTAGAATTAAAGAGTTTGTAGCACAAATTATGGCGCAATATCCACCAGCAGTAAAAGTTACACCTTAAGTTATAAAATTAAGATTGAATTTATAAAGCGTTTTGATTTTTTCAGAACGTTTTTTTTATATTCGCCACATGGAGTTTAAAAAACCTATTCCTTTAGAAGAAGGAGATTATTACGAAAATGAACAAGGTTATCGTGTTTTTACCGAACAATACCATTTAAAAAGAGGTTATTGTTGTAAAAATGGATGTAAACATTGTCCGTTTAGTTATGATAAAAAAACAGACACATTTAAATAATTAAAGTGAAAAATTATGATGAAAAAAATAATAGCTATTCTAATTGTATTAGTACAGTTTTCTGCATTTGGTCAATTGCAAGAAACACTTGATAAAATTACTAAAAGCGGACTTACAAGCAGTGTAATTGGTGATGGTTTGAAGGAAGCCTTAGAAAAAGGAATTACAAAACAAGTAACTACGCTTGCTGGTGAAGATGGTTTTTTAAAAAATGAATTGGTGAAAATAGTTTTACCTGAACAACTTCAAAAGGTAGATAAAACTTTGAGAAAATTAGGAATGGGACAATTAGCTGATGAGGGATTGAAATTATTGAATAGAGCCGCTGAAGATGCTGTTGGTGAGGCTATCCCAATTTTTACAGATGCCATAACAGGAATTACATTTACAGATGCAAAAAATATTTTAGCAGGGAATGATGATGCAGCAACATCTTATTTGCAAACAGCTACATCTGAAAAGTTATATCAAAAATTCAACCCAATTATTAAACAGTCCTTTCAAAAAGTTGGCGCTGATAAAGTTTGGGAAACAATTATTAGCAAATATAATGCAGTTCCAATGACTAGAGATATTAACCCTAATTTAACGGATTATGTTACAACTGAAGCTCTTAGTGGAGTTTATAAAATGGTAGCTGTTGAAGAAAAGGAAATTAGAGGTAAAGTAGGTGAGCGTTCAACAGATTTATTACAAAAAGTATTTGCCGCCCAAGATTAATTAAAGTTTATAAAAAAGGAGGTTGGTTATCTAAAAAGTAAGATTTTCATCAACCTGAATTTATTTCAGGTTCTTATAAATATTGAATATAAATATGATGAGATTCTGAAATAAATTCAGAATGACGAGTTTTGATACTTTTTAGATAGCCACTATATTTTGTTTAAAAATGACTTTCTAATTTTTTATGTAATTCCTTAAAGTAGTCAAACGCCAATAATAGTCTAGAGCCAGGCCAGCTAAACATTTCACCATCAGCAAAAACAGTGATAGATCTATTTGTAAAGGAGGCTATTTCCATAGCGTGCTCATCTTTAAAAGAAAAAGGTTCTGAAGATAAAAATAGCACTTCAGGATCACCTTCATAGCGAATTTTGTTGATTTCAACTTTAGGGTAACGACTCATATTTGCATAAATGTTTTCAAACTTATTTAGCTCAAGCATTTCATTTATAAAAGTATCATTTCCTGCAACCATCCACGGTTTTGCCCAAATAAAATAGGCCACTTTTCGGGTTGGTTTATCAGCAATAAATTGTTTAAAATCGTTTAGTTTAAATTCAATTTTATGCGCTAAATTATCAGCTTCAGTTCTTCTGTTTAATAGTGATCCCAGTCTAAGAATTAAATCAACAGCTTGTTGAATGGTGTTTACATCTGAAAAATAAGTTGGCGCTATTTTTTCTAATTCAGGAAGCATGTCGTAGGCATTTTCTTCCTTATTACATAAAATAAAATCAGGCTTTAAAGCTTTAATTTTTTCGTAATCTACTTTTTTAGTGCCACCAACAACGGTTTTTACCGATTTTAAATGATAAGGATGTACGCAAAATTTAGTGATACCAATTAATTCATTTTCCAACGCTAAATCGTATAATAACTCAGTTTGTGAAGGAACTAACGATACAATTCTTTTAGGTGTAGATTTTAAGGTGATTTCTCTTCCAATTTGATCTTTAACTGTTTTCATTTTAAAAATATGAATTACGATTTTCAGGCACTATTTCTTATGTAAATAGCTACATTGTTAATAAATTTCAAGTAAAAGTAACTCTCGACTTCACTAGAAATGATATTTTTTAAAACTTCTAACTTCTAACTTCTAACTTCTAACTTCTAACTTCTAACTTCTAACTTCTAACTTCTAACTTC
>CBDUAL010000260.1:0-2892 GCA_965365125.1 uncultured Lutibacter sp. | reverse complement strand
TTGCTGAAGCAGTTTCTATGGCATACGCTTCAGGATCATATTGAATTGTATAACCGTCTTGTGCTACTCTTAATGAAATGATAAAATCATCTAATAATGTATCTTTTTCAACATGGCGGTATAAATCTGTTCTAATGGCAAATAATTCACCTGCAGCACCAACTACCGAGTACAATTCAGCATCCCATTTTTTTAATGCAGATTCGTATTTCCAATACAAGCCTTCGCCAGCGCCAGAGGCAACGTCACTTTCTTTGTTAATAATTCTTTTTTCTCCTGAAACACAGCCTACTTTTTCGTTTCCAAACAGGTTTACAATACGTCTAACAGATTCTTTTCCAAGATTGGTGTTGGCATCGCTAAAAATAACAATAGGTGTTTTAACAAACTCAATTCCGCGATTCATAGCTCCAATTTTTCCATTTCGGGCATCTAAATGATGAACTGTTGTGTTTGGGTATCCTTTTAATAAATCTGGTGTACCATCATCAGAGCCATCTGTAACCCAAACAATATTTAGTTTTTCTTTAGGATATTCTAATTCTAAAGAGTTTTTCATTTTAGCTTCCACATAATCCTTTTCATTATAGGCCGCTATAAACAACGTAACTTCGGGTTCGTAATTAGGGTCTATTGCTACTTTTTTACCAATCTTTAAAAACCTACGGATTTTAATAATAACAAATAATAAAATTCCGTATCCAACGTAGGTGTAAAAAGCTATAAATAATAATATCCAAAAAATGATTTTTAATGCTTCCATAAGGGTCAATTTTAGTTTTTTTATTTCAATGAAGATTCTTGAGATTTTTCGTTGTAAAATTTCTCTAGTATATTTCCAAACTCTACAGCTCTTCCTTCCCAAGAATTTTGTTTAGCAAAAGCAATTCTTTCTTTTATTAATGCATCGTTATCATTGGTTAGCTCATTTAAAATATGCTCTTTAAATTGCTCTTTTGTATTGGCAACTTGAACAATGTTTTTAAAATCGGTTAAATTGGCAAAAGCGGTCATAACAACCGGAACTCCAACAGCTAGGTATTCATTAATTTTTAACGGATAAATATTTTTATTTACTTCATCCATAATATATGGAATAATACCTAAGTCGTATTTTGCTAATAATTTAGGAACCTCATTTGCTTTAATTGGATCAAAAAATGAAACATTTGGATATTTAGATAAACGATCAACAATGGCGTTATTTAGCAAATATCCTGTAAATTCAAAGAGTACATTGGGTAGTTCTTTAACAGAATGTTCAACCATATCTATGTCAAACCGTTGGTCTAACGTTCCTATGTAGCCTATTTTTTTTGTAGTTGTACTTTTTGAAATAGTTTTTTTAGCAAAAGGCACAAATAACTTATAATCAACACCGTTTTTTACAACAAAACTATTGCTATTTAGCCTTTTCTTTTCTGAATTTAAAAAATCGGAAGTAGTAATAATCCCGTCAACTTTGCTACAAAATTCTTTTTCAATATTAAAAATTCTAGATTTATGTCTTCTTGTATCCATACCATCATAACAATAGTAAATATTCAAAAATTCATTAAGTTGCCCAATCATAGGAAGTCCGTACATTGGGTTGTAAGCAGTCATAATTATGGTGTTTGAAAGCGAATATTTTTTTATAACCTTCAATAGTTGGCGTTTGTACAAATAGGTGTTAATTCCGAATAAAAATTTAAAAGCAGTTTTGTTTTTTATGAAGTCTATTGGCAGCACAGGAGGCATTACAAGGTGTTTAACAATGGCTCCGTTTTCAGTTTTTTCATCTATAATTCTACTTTTAAGCCCTAACATTCTGCTAACTTGAGCTTTTTGCTTGCCTAATAAGCTCATAATTACATCTTTCAGCGTAAATGGATACTCAACAAAAAACACGTTATTATGTTCAGCTAGAAGTGATAACAATTGAACGGTAGATTTGGTAAATTCACCATGCCAAGTTGTTTGTGAAATACAAATAATGTTTTTATCTTTTATCATAGTAAATTATTTTTTAGAATGTTCAAGGTGAATAAGTTGGTACAGTTTTAAATACTCTTTTGCCATATTTTCCCAAGAAAATAACTTGCTTCGTTCCAAACCTTTTTTACATAGATTTTCTGAATACTCTTTTTCTGAAAGAATTTTAATGATGCCCTCTGTAATTTCTTCGGGTTTATATGGATCGATGATATGTGCAGCATCGCCAGAAACTTCAGGCATTGATGATGTATTTGAAGTGATTACCGGAACGCCACAACCCATAGCTTCTAACATAGGAATACCAAAACTTTCGCGTAGAGAAGGATATAAGAATATGGCTGATAACGAATAAATTGCTGGCAAATCTGTGTTTATTACATAACCAGTTAAAACAATATGATTGATAAGTTGCTTATCTCCAATTTCATCAAGTAGTTTTTCCAGTTCATTGGTGTCGTAATCTAGCATGACCAATTTATAATCAGATTTGCTTTGTTTTAAAAAATCAGAGAAAGCTTTTAAGGTTCCTTTTGTGTTTTTTTTAGGATCTGTATTTCCTAGAAAAAAGAAAAAATTATCTGGTAAATTGTACTTTTCTTTTACTCGTTTTAGCACTATTTTATCTACAACAGGCTTAAAATATGTGCTTACACCATTGTAAATAGCTTCTAAACAGTTCTCTTTTTTTATATTGAAAAACTCAGCAATTCTTCGTTTTTCAAAATGAGAAACAGTTACCACTTTTGTGCTTTTTTTAACGATTTTAGGTACCACAAGTTTTCGGTAAACATTACCAAACTTTTGATAGGTGCTGGCACTACTTTTTAATATTTTTAAATAACTACTTTCCATGTAAATAATGTCATGTAAAATTGTTATTAAAGGAATGTTAGTAAAAAATGGCGCTGTATTACT
>CBDUAL010000259.1:0-2902 GCA_965365125.1 uncultured Lutibacter sp. | reverse complement strand
AGAAATTTTTACTTCCGATAAAACTCTTGGTAAAATCAATAATTTAACCATCAACTTAACTCCTATTGAATGTACACAAACCATTACAGGAATTGTGTTAAACAAAGAAACTAACCAACCTGTTTTAAATGCAAAAGTGAGTTTGTATTCAAATAATAAATTTGTCGAAAGTCAGTTTACTGCCAATGGACGAGGTTATACATTTACGATAGACTGCAACGCTGACAATAAAATTACAGTTACTCAAAAAGGATTTAAATCTGCTGAATATTTATTTAAAACTACTGCAACCAATAAATATTTGATTACTAAAAACTTTGTGTTAGAACCTGTAATTGAATTTATTACCCAAGGAGAACAAAAAGCTATTAAAACCAATACCATTTATTTTGATTTAGATAGTCATGAAATTAGACCAGATGCTGCTATTGAATTAAATAAAGTTGTTGGGGTACTAAAAAAATATCCAACTCTTAAAATTGAAGTGCAATCGCATACCGATAGTAGAGCTCCAGATAATTACAATCTAAGTCTTTCGGAACGCCGAGCAAATTCTTCAATAAATTATATCATTGCTCAAGGAATAGATCCAAAACGACTTATTGGTAAAGGGTATGGTGAAACTAAATTAAAAAATAAATGTGCAAATGGAGTTCCTTGTTCAAATGCTGAACATGAATTAAATAGGCGAACCGAGTTTGTTATTATTAAAGAAAAATAATGAAACCCGAAATTACATTTGAAGATTTTAATAAACTAGACATTAGAGTTGGAACTATTTTAGAAGTATTAGATTTTCCTAAAGCACGAAAACCAGCCTACAAACTCACTATTGATTTTGGTGCTTTGGGAATTAAAAAAACAAGTGCGCAAATAACACAATTGTACCGTAAAGAAGATTTAATTGGCAAACAAATAATTGCTGTTGTGAATTTTAAAACCAAACAAATAGCTAACTTTTTAAGTGAATGCTTAATATTGGGTATTTATAACAAAAACAACCAAGTAGTTTTACTTCAAACTTCAAAAGAGAACATTAAAAACGGTACAACGGTTTCATAATTAGATGCATAAAAAACCCTAATTTCTAATCGTATTTTCTATATTTGAATTACAAAATTCAACCTAGTGATTCAACAACATTTAACAACACTTTCTAAGCAACTTAATGGCGAGTTGGTGTTTGATAATTTGCATAAAAGTATTTATGCTACAGATGCTTCTGTATATCGAAAAATACCATTAGCGGTAGCTTTCCCAAAAGATATTGAGGACATACAACAATTAATTAATTTTGCTACAAAAAATAAAATTTCCTTAATTCCTAGAACCGCAGGAACATCATTAGCGGGGCAATGTGTTGGCGACGGAATTATAGTTGATGTTTCAAAACATTTTACTAAAATTATAGCTTTTGATGAACATCATAAAACTATAACGGTACAACCTGGAATTATTAGAGATGACCTGAATTTATTTTTAAAACCGTACGGATTATTTTTTAGTCCAGATACTTCAACAAGCAACCGTTGTATGATTGGAGGTATGGTTGGTAATAATTCATCAGGAACAACTTCAATAAAATATGGAGTGACTCGCGATAAAGTTTTAGAACTGAAAACCATTTTAAGTGATGGTTCAGAAGCTGTTTTTAATGCTGTTTCTAAAGAAGAATTTAACTTAAAACAACAAGGGTATTCCTTAGAAAGTAACATTTACAAAACTATTTATGCCGAATTATCTTCGGAAGAAGTTCAGCAAGAAATTAATAAAGAATTTCCAAAAAAAACAATTCACCGTAGAAATACTGGGTATGCAGTTGACACATTATTGAATACTGCTATTTTCAACAATTCAAAAGAACAATTAAATATTGCTAAACTTTTATGCGGAAGTGAAGGAACCTTGGCTTTTACCACTGAAATAACACTGCAATTAGACAGCCTTCCTCCTACTCAAAATATTTTAGTTGCAGCACATTTCAAAAGCATTCAAGAAAGTATGGAAGCGGTTGTTGTTGCTATGAAACACAATTTATATATGTGCGAATTAATGGATAAAACCATTTTAGATTGCACAAAAAATAACCGAGCTCAAATACAAAATCGTTTTTTTATTGAAGGTGATCCTGAAGCCATTTTAATGTTAGAAGTAAAAGCTGACGAGATGGAAACCACTCAAAAGTTAGCTAACGATTTAATTACTGATTTAAAAAAACACAATTTTGGGTATGCATATCCAAAATTAGTGGCTAATGATGTGAATAAAGCCATCAATTTACGAAAAGCTGGTTTGGGTTCATTAGGAAATATTATTGGAGATAACAAGGCTGTGGCTTGCATTGAAGATACCGCAGTTGAATTAAAAGATTTACCAAATTATATTGCTGAATTTACCGCTATGATGGATAAATTTGGTCAAAATGCCGTTTATTATGCACACGCAGGCGCTGGGGAAATTCATCTCCGCCCTATTTTAAATTTAAAAAAAACCGATGATGTAGTGTTGTTTAGAACCATTACTACTGAAGTTGCCAAATTGGTAAAAAAATACAAAGGCTCTTTAAGTGGCGAGCACGGAGATGGTATTGTTAGAGGTGAATTTATTGAATTTATGATTGGTGAAAAAAATTACCAATTATTAAAACGCATCAAATCAGCTTTCGATCCACATACTATTTTTAACCAAGGAAAAATTGTAGATGCTTTTCCTATGGATCAAAGTTTACGCTACAAAACCGACAGAATTGAACCTAAAATTGAAACCCTACAAGATTTTTCAGACAGTGAAGGAATTTTAAAAGTTGCTGAAAAATGCAATGGATCTGGAGATTGTAGAAAATCTGTTTCTGCTGGCGGAACTATGTGCCCAAGCTACAGAGCTACAAAAAATGAAAAAGATA
>CBDUAL010000258.1:0-2961 GCA_965365125.1 uncultured Lutibacter sp. | reverse complement strand
TTTAAAATATGTTCTTTCTGATACTTGTTATAAGCGGTCCATTCTGAAAAATTTAAATGCTCTTTACCATCATTTACGTGACTTGCCAAATACCAAGAAACAGGTGCAATTTCACTATACCAAGGATAGGTTGTTGAATTTGAATGACAATCATTACAAGATTTAATTAAGATTTTCTCAACTTCACTAGGTACATCTATATCTGTTGAAATATGATTGATATTGTTTTTTGAATCATTTTTATGCGGTCTTATCAATTGTATTAAAATAAAGCCCACTAAAACTCCTAAAAGTACTTTCTTCATAATTTTATAATTTTAAAATTTCTTGTAATTGATCTTCCGAAATTGTTAGTAATTTTGGTTTTACCAATCTTGGTATTAAAGTTCGCCAATTATCATCTTGTTCAAATATTTTTTTAAAAATTACTTTAGCCGCTGTTAACTCCCCATTATTAGCCAAAGTTAGGGCATACCAGAATTGCATTTCTAAATTATCTGGATTTAATTTTTGTGCATTCATATACAACTCTTTAGCCAATACATTATTTCCTGTTGCTACGGCTGCATCACCTTTATTCATAAATTCATACGCTGTATGAATGGTTAACAACCGTCTCATTTCCTGAATAGGATTTGTATGATCTTCAACCTGTAAATCAACAACTTTATCTTGCCAACTATTACCGGTACCCTTAGCTTTAACGACTAAGATAGCTGCAGATTGCTTCCCTCTAATATCACCACCTTCCTTTTGAGCAGCTTCCATAGCCGTTAACATTCGCTCGGCTAAACTTCCATTTGCACTCTCAAAAGCCTTTGCCATGGCAGGCCAAACTGTGTTTTCACTCATTAAATTCGCTTGCACCGAAAAATTATTTCCAATTATATGCCCAGCTGCTTCAATACAGTTTTCACCTGTATAGGCTGCTACATTTCCGTGTACATCTAAAATAGCCAATTGTCTAACATCTCTACCTTCATCTAACTCCAACAAAGTTTCCACCGCTAATTTTGGTGTGAAACCATTTTCTAATAAAATCAATCCTCTTGGCCCAAATGAAGGATTTACAAACGACTGCGTTGCAACAACCCCAACACCTGCCTTACCCCAGGTTACCAAAGAACCTACAGAAAACCAATGAGATTGTACAGCAACCCCCATTTCACCTGTTATAGTGTCACGGGCTACAATAGAATAAGTATGTGCGAAAGGTGCTTTTTTGGAATAGACTTGCTGAGCATTACAGCTTAAATAACAGCACAATAGAACAGGGAGTATGAATTTTATTTTCATAATAAATTTGTATTCAAATTATGTTTAGTACCCGCTAAAATAAATGATTCACATAAAAATATTGATTTCTTAAACACATTGTGCATGTATAAAAAGGTATTCAAACTGTTAAATAACAGTAAATTGTAATTCTTATACCATAATTCCTATGCACAATTTTAAAGCAAATTACGATAAATTCTTCAAGTTATAAACAGTTTTAACGAATCAATCTCTAAAGTTGTATATTAACATTAATATTATGTAGATTTTTGTAAAAAAACCTTGTTAATTTAGGGAGTCAAAAAAGTATATTGCAATTTTGTAACCAATGTATGATTGGTAGATATGCTGTAAAATAGTTTAGTGATATTAAAACTAGAATTTTTACTAAAACATTAGCTTTAATAGTAATTCAATACTTGAATAAATCTGAATTCAAGAATTATGAATCATCTTAAAGTTAATATAGCTAAATTTACAACGGGTTGCTATAATTTATAATGATTCATTAATAACTTTTCGTACATTTTATCTGGTAGAATTTTCTTTAACACAATAGAGAATTTCTGCATAAAATCGCCTACTTTATAATGAATTTTAGGTTTTGAAGTATGCATTACCTTATAAATAGCTTTTGCCATTTCAATAGGATCTCCTCCACTATCTACGTGTGCATCCATTAAATCTAAATTTTCTTGATACACTTTTTTATAGGGTGAATTTTCAAAAACTGGTGTGTGATATCTGCCTGAAGCAATATTTGTAGCAAAATCACCTGGAGCAACATTGGTCACTTCAATTCCAAAATTTTTAACTTCCATTCTTATAGCTTCAGTAACAATTTCTAAAGCACCTTTTGTTGCTGAATAAATTCCTCTAAAAGGCAAGCCCATATAACCTGCAATTGAAGTTACATTTATAATTAAACCGCTTTGTTGCTTTCTCATTTGAGGTAAAACGGCCTTCATAACATCAATAGCGCCAAATAAATTGGTGTCAAAAACTTTGCGCATTTCATTTGTTGGTGTTTCTTCAACAGGACCAGTAATTCCCATTCCTGCATTATTCACCAACACATCTAATTTACCTTCAGCAGTAATAACCTCAGCAACAGCTTTATTAATACTTTCAGTATTATTTACATCTAATGCAACTAATTTGAAAGGGTGATTTTTAATTTTTTGTGGATTTCGGCTTGTACCGTAAACAATACAACCTTTTGCAGTTAAAAATTCTCCTACTGATTTACCAATACCAGATGAACCACCCGTAATTAAAACAACTTTTGACATAAATTTATTCTAAATTTTAAAGATGTAAAGGTAAAAAGTTAATTGAAAGTGAAGTAGATTTCTTAAAAAAAGAGCATAAAAAAAGGCAAGCTACCTACATCACACTGCTACAACCTAATACCTTTGCTGCGTTCCCGCCCTGGAGGATTCAAAGGGAGCTAGTTGTGTAGGACTTGCCAAGTGCAAATTTACAATCATTTTTTAGTATACACAATCATTTTTTTCATATTTTTATGTAACATTTTTAAACTTCTGCTAACTAATGATTTAGTGTCAAATGAATTATTAATCTTTAAATTATTTATCATACTAAAACTGTATTTAGTATATTTGTTAAACAAAAATCAACTATTTTAAAAATTATGGAAAACCAACAAACATCATCAAAACA
>CBDUAL010000257.1:0-3007 GCA_965365125.1 uncultured Lutibacter sp. | reverse complement strand
GGTTTTGAATACCAAAATAACTCAAAATCGTTAAAGTGAAGTTCAAAATCTTCTTTCAATTGCGAAAAAGTAACAGTGTTTGCTTCTTGAACCGAAACTTTATCTAACGTAGTTAACAACCACGTTCCCTTGTCTTTTTCAAATGATATTTCTAACAAATCATTTTTTGTATGAAATGCCAAATGAATTAAGTTTAATGTTTGTCCTCTTTTTGTTTTTGAAGTATATGAAACTAGTGGTTCAGCACCAAGCCAAACTATTTTTGCAGTTGGTTTTGTAGTTAAATTTTCTTCGGAAGCTAAGCAATCTTCAATAAAATACGATTGAATATTTGTTGGAGGAATCTCAAAATCGAACCAATCTTGCAGTGGAATGTCAAACCCAATTCCGTGCATAAAATTAAAGATAGATTTTTTTAAACCATAGCTAAATTTACGGTGATCAATTCCCGTTTCATCTAAAAATTCAATATCGTTATTTGCAAAAGTAATTTCTTTATAATTTGGAATTACACCATATTTTTCAGGATCTAAACCAATAGGGCTGTGTGTTGTTAATGCAAATTGATGCCAAAAACCAGACTGAATAATACCTTGTTCAAATAATTGGCGTACCATTTCTAAACTATCAACGGTTTCTTGAATGGTTTGTGTTGGAAAGCCATACATTAAATACGAATGCACTAAAATATCAGCTTCGGTAAAATTTAAGGTTACTTGCGCTACTTGTTTTACTGATACACCTTTGTCTATCAATGCTAATAAACGGTCTGAGGCAACTTCTAAACCTCCAGAAACAGCAATTAAACCCGATGCTTTTAAAAGCCTGCACAAATCTTTAGTAAAGCTTTTTTCAAATCGAATATTTGCCCACCATGTAATGGTTAAATTTCGTTTTAAAATCTCTAAAGCCAAAGCGCGCATTAAGGCTGGTGGCGCTGCTTCATCAACAAAATGAAATCCGCTTTCTCCAGTTGTCGCCATTATTTCTTCCATTCTATCCACCAATAATTTGGCGGTAATGGGTTCATACATTTTAATATAATCTAGTGAAATATCGCAAAAAGTACATTTTGCCCAATAACAACCGTGTGCCATGGTAAGTTTATTCCAACGGCCATCGCTCCATAAACTGTGCATTGGATTGGCAATTTCAATAACCGAAATGTATTTGTTTAGCAATAAATCATTGTAATCGGGTGTGCCAAGTTCGCTTTGTTTGTAATCCTTTTTTGTTGTGTTGTTAAGGTACACCACTTTATTGTTTTCAACTAAAAAAGTACGTTTAAAAATTTTATTTTCTTCGGAAGGATTTAAAACGTACTTCAGTAATAATTCAACAGGTAATTCACCATCATCTAGCGTAATAAAATCAAAGAAATCAAAGACACGAACATCAGAAACTGATCGTAATTCAGTATTTGGAAAACCACCGCCCATTGCTACGGTAATTTTTGGGTAAGTTGCTTTTATAAATTGCGCACAACGAAAAGCGCTGTATAAATTCCCTGGAAAAGGCACAGAAAAACAAACCAGTTTTGGTTGTGTTTTTTCAATTTTTTCAGCTAAAATTTCTAAAGTAATATGGTCAATATAGCTGTTGTTTTGTTGAAGACTATGGTACAAATCATCAAAACTATTAGCACTTTGTCCTAAGCGTTCTGCGTAGCGGCTAAAGCCAAAATTTTCATCAATACATTCTTTAATAAAACCAGATAAATCTTCTAAATATAACGTAGCTAAATGCTTGGCTTTGTCTTGCATTCCCATAGCGCCAAAGGCATAATCTAACTCATTTAGTTGTTCAAAACGTGCTGCTTCAGGAAGAAAAGCATTGGTGCAAATTTGACGAGCCAAGGTATTATTTCCCCCTTGAAGAAAGGCAATTACAGGGTCAATAGTTTTTAAATAGTCGTTTTTTAAAGCATAAATACGTTGCGAATTTTCAGAAGAAATAGTTTCATTTTCAACAGCATACTCAAAAATAGAAGTCAAACTTTTTTTTGAAAACAATTTTAAAATAACTTCAATTCCTAAATCTACTTGAAACGAAGTAATATTTTTGGTATTTAAAAAACCTTTTAAATAAACCGTAGCTGGATAAGGCGTATTTAACTGCGTAAATGGAGGCGTAATTAATAAAATATCTGTTGCCATAGCGTTTAAATACGGTTAATTTTAAGATTTATTTTTGAATAGTTCTTAAGTACAAGTTCTCAACTTTTGTACGCGCCCAAGGTGTTTGTCGTAAAAATTTTAAGCTCGATTTTATAGTTGGATTACTTTTAAAACAGTTTATTTTTATGCGATGGCTTAATTCTTCCCAACCATATTCTGAAACCAAATATTGCACTATTTCGGCTAATTTAATTCCGTGTAACGGATTGTTTGGTTGTTCTTGTGGTTGCTTGTTATTTTTCTCCATAAATAATTACTTATTTTTTCAATTCAGCAGCAATAACTGCAATCATTTCATTGAATTCTTTTTCTTCAAACAAGCGAGAAAGGAATATAATTTTTCCGTTTTTATCTAACACAATGTTTCGGGTAACTCCTGCTTTTGGCAAGGTAAAACTTTCAAATAAAGCACCATCTTCATCAATAGTAAAAGGATATGTAACTTGCATTTGAGCAATAAAACGCTCCACTTTTTTACGATCTTCTTTCAGGTCAATTCCAACTAATAAAAAATCTTCATTTTTAAATTTTTGCCAAACTTTACTTTCTAAATGCGGCATTTCTTTTCGGCAAACACTACACCAAGAAGCAGTAAATTGAAGTACCACTACTTTGTCTTTTAAACTTTCATTGGTATGTTGCGTACCATCCATTAAGGTGAAATTAAGTTCAGGAGCTTGTTCGCCCACTTTTACTTTATAACCTCTTGTGGCATCTTCTTGTGCGCAACCTATTTGTGTTGTAAAAAATAGGGCAATTAGGAGTAATTTTTTCATGTATTGAAATTGATTTTTGGCAAAGATACTTTAAAATTAAATAGTTATAGAATG
>CBDUAL010000256.1:0-3009 GCA_965365125.1 uncultured Lutibacter sp. | reverse complement strand
TTCAGCATGACGGGAATAAAAACATACGTCACCCTGAACTTGATTCAGGGTCTCATGAATTTGGAGTCGTAATGTAAAAGATGCTGAAACAAGTTCAGCATGACGGAAGCAAAAACATACGTCACCCTGAACTTGATTCAGGGTCTCATGATTCGAAGTTCAAAGTATGCTTGTAGTTCCAATGCAACAGATGCTGAAACAAGTTCAGCATGACGACAAACCACCGTCATCCTGAATTTATTTCAGGATCTCACGATTCGGAGTCGAAATGTTGCTTTGAAATAGTATAAAAACGACTTATTTTGTCTGAAATCTTTTTTTTATTGTTTTTTTTTGAGAAATAAAGTAAAATAATGGAAGCTATATGTTTAGTCAACTTTCAAAAAGAATTTTTCAATTTATAGTTTAAGTATAGATTAATCTTCATTCAGAAATAGAATCTCTGTTATTTATATGAGTTGAAAATAAAACCCAAAAACCAACAATAAATCTTAAAGTTGAAAAACCAACCGTTAAAACCGTTCATTTTGTATAAAAAATGTATTTTTAACCACACGTATGAAAAATAAGATTTTACTATCTCCACCACATACATCTGGTGCTGAATTAACCTACATTCAACAAGCTTTTGAAGCTAATTGGATTGCTCCAAAGGGGGGGCAAATTGATGATTTTGAGCAAGAATTAGCGGCGTGTTTAACTACATCAAATAATGTAGTTGCACTAAATTCAGGTACTTCGACAATACATTTAGCATTGCTTCTTTTAGGAATTAAAAAAGAAGATCCTGTGTTATGTCAGAGTTTTACTTTTGCAGCAACGGTGAATCCGGTACTGTATCTTGGAGCAACACCTGTTTTTGTAGATAGCGAATTGGATACTTGGAATGTATGCCCAGTTTTATTAGAAGAAGCCATAAAAGATCAAATTTTAAAAGGCAACAAACCCAAAGCTATGATTGTAGTTCACGGCTATGGAATGCCTTGCAAAATTCATGAAATTTTAGAAATAGGCGTAAAATACAACATTCCTATTGTTGAAGATGCGGCAAGTGCACTGGGAAGTAGTGTTGAAAATAAAAAATGTGGAACTTTTGGGGAGTTTGGAGTGGTATCCTTCAACGGTAATAAAATCATTACCACTTCAGGAGGCGGTGCATTGCTGTGTAAAGATGCCGCAACAAAACAAAAAGCAATGTATTTAGCAACCCAAGCGCGTGATAATGTGCCACATTACCAACATTCAGAAATTGGTTATAATTATAGAATGAGTAATATAGCTGCAGGAATTGGAAGAGGGCAATTGGAAGTGTTGGATGACAGAATTGCCGCTAGAAGAAGTAATTTTGAGTTTTATAAAAATTCGTTTAGAGAAATATCAACACTTGAATTTTTAGAAGCGCCAACTGGTTATGATGCTAATAGATGGTTAACGTGCGTATTAACACCTTCTTTTGAAGTTAGAGAGCAGTTACGTTTGGCGTTGAAAAAAGAAAACATAGAAGCACGTCCGTTATGGAAACCAATGCACCAACAACCGGTATTTCAGCAATTTGAAGCCTACGTAAATGGTGTTTCAGATGATTTGTTTGAAAGGGGCTTGTGTTTACCAAGTGGTTCTAATTTAAGTGAAGAAGAGTTGACAAGGGTTTGTGACTGTATTCATAAACAGCTTTAAATAATTGTACATAGTTATAGAAGTAACATAAAAATAAATGACTCAAGAAAAAAACATACTCATTACAGGAGCTACAGGTTTTGTAGGCACAAACCTAACAAGTTATTTAAATAAATCTGGTTATAAAACCACAGGAATTACAAGAACACCAAAGTCTACCAAAGAATTGAGTTATACTTCACTTTCAATAAAAAAATGGAATGAGGCTTATGTAATGGTACATTTAGCAGGGAAAGCGCACGATTTAAAAGGAGTATCAAACGATGCCGAATATTTTGAGGTGAATACCGAATTAACGAAGGATTTATTCAATCAGTTTTTGAAAAGTGATTGTACGGTTTTTATATATATGAGTTCGGTGAAAGCAGCAGCTGATGAGGTGGTAGGTGAGTTAACAGAAGAAGTAACGCCTAATCCTGTAACCGTGTACGGGAAATCTAAGTTAGCAGCAGAGAATTATGTATTAGCACAGCAATTACCAGCCAATAAAAAAGTATATATCTTAAGACCTTGTATGATTCACGGCCCTGGGAACAAAGGAAACTTGAACTTGTTATATCAACTAGTTTCAAAAGGAATTCCGTATCCTTTAGGTGCTTTTGAAAATAAACGTTCTTTTTTATCCGTTGAAAATTTGTGTTTTGTAATTGAACAATTAATAAAATTACAACCTGAAAGTGATGTGTATAATATAGCAGATGACGAAGCTATTTCAACCAATGAATTGGTGGCTATTATTGGGGAGGGAAGTGATAAAAAAGTAAAGATATTAAACATTCCGAAAGCGTTAATTTTAGGAGTTGGTAAAATAGGTGCTTTTTTAAGGTTGCCCATTAATGAAGAAAAACTACAAAAGTTAACCGAAAATTATGTGGTGAATGCATCCAAAATAAAAAAAGTATTAAATGTATCTTTGCCAGAAAATGTGAATGATGGTTTATTAAAAACAATAACCTCATTTAAAAATAAAGAAACTTAATGGAATACCTTATCATTTCAATTTTATTGATTATTTGTGCAATTATTTATTTAAAACTGGCCACTAAATTTAATATTGTAGACAATCCTAATTTTAGAAGTTCACATACTACACCTACCATTAGAGGAGGTGGTATTTTATTTTACATTGCTGTACTGTGCTATTTTGTAGCAAGTGGTTTTAAAGCTCCTTATTTTGTGATAGGCATAAGTGCTATTGCTGTTGTAAGTTTTTTAGATGATATCCTCACCTTGTCAGCAAAACTCCGATTGCCTTTTCAGTTTTTAGCTATTGGCTTGGTATTGTATCAATTGCATGTTTCTGAAATGCCACTATTGGTTGTTGCTTTAACA
>CBDUAL010000255.1:0-3038 GCA_965365125.1 uncultured Lutibacter sp. | reverse complement strand
ATTTTTCAAATAAGTTAACTCTACACCCGCTTTTTTCAAAAAGTCAATACCTGTAGTATCTTTATATTCATTGGCATAAACAACACGTTTAATTCCTGATTGATGGATGAGTTTGCTACACTCTTTACAGGGTGACAGCGTAATATATAACGTAGCAGCTTTACAAGATTGTGTTGAAGCTGCTACTTTTAAAATTGCATTTGCCTCGGCATGTAAAACATACCATTTTGTATAGTTTTCATCGTCCTCACAGCAGTTTTCAAAACCTGAAGGAGTTCCGTTAAAACCATCTGAAATAATCATTCGGTCTTTCACAATTAAAGCCCCTACTTTTTTTCGATCACAATGCGATAATTTTGCCCACTCTAACGCCATTCTCATATAGGCTGTATCGTACTTTAATTGTTTCTTATTCATAATAATTTTAAATAGCCTCTAAATTAATTTTTTTTGATTAATTGGGTGTTAAAATTTTACCAAATCCAGTTATTAATTAACATTGGAATAGTTACACCAATTACTATTGAAGAAATAATTAGGATCCAATCGCGCTTTGAAAAACGAAATATTGTTTGAAAAACAAACCCTAATATTAAGATTATAATTACAATAACAACCTGCGCTAATTCAACTCCTAAAGCAAATTCTAGTAGCGGAATTAATTTTGTGGTTGAAGATCCAATTAACATTTTAAAATACCCTGAAAAACCTAAACCATGTATCAATCCAAAAAATAAGGCAAAAAATAGATTGGTATTTGTTTTGGTATCTTTTGAAGCCGTTTTAGCGTAAAAAATATTCACCAATGCCGTTACAAATATGGTTAATGGAATTAAAAATTCTACCCATATTTTACTGACTGAAACTACATTATACGCTGCTAATACTAAAGAAATAGTATGCCCAATTGTAAAGAGCGTAATTAGCCAAAATATTTTCTTCCAATTTTTAAAATCATATACTACGGTTAGGGCAATTAAAAAAAGTACGTGATCGTAAGCTTTCCAGTCTAAAACGTGAAAAAAGCCTTCTTTTACAAAAAAGATTAAATTATCCATGGGGTTTAAATTAAATTTCTCAAATATAAAAAATGTTAGTTATTCAAGTATTACTGAAACCATTTATTTACAATGGCTTGTTCAACAGGCCTTGCTGTTTTATGTATGAATTCGTTTTTAGCAACAGCATAATCGTACGCTTTACCCCATTCTTCATGGTTTTCAGCAACTTGCTTAATACTATCACACACGTATAAAACCTCTTGGCTTGTAATTGTTGGGTGAATAGACATCCGAATCCAACCCGGACGCTCGGTTAAACAGCCTTCAACAATTTGTTTTTCTATGTCTTTTGAAGTTTTTTGATCCAAGTGCAATAAAAAATGCCCATAAGTTCCGGCACAAGAACAACCTCCACGAGTTTGCACTCCAAAACGATCATTCAATAATTTCACAATTAAATTATAATGTACCTTTTCAATAAAAAATGAAAAAATTCCTAAACGGTCTTTATGCTGTTCTGCTAAAATTTGAAGGTTTGGTATGTGCTGTAATTTTTCAAAAACAATTTTATTAATCTCGTGCTCTCTATCCAATATATTTTGAACGCCCATTTTTTCTTTTAACTGAATGGCTAACGCAATTTTAATACTCTGTAAAAATCCGGGTGTACCACCGTCTTCACGCGTTTCAATATCATCAATATAATCATGGTCTCCCCACGGATTCGTGTAATTCACAGTACCTCCTCCTGGGTTATCGGGTACCATATTCTTGTACAATTTCTTATTAAAAACCAACACACCTGACGTACCCGGACCACCTAAAAATTTATGTGGAGAAAAGAAAACAGCATCTAAATAAGCCGTTTTATCTTCAGGGTGCATATTTATATCAACATACGGTGCTGAACAAGCAAAATCAACAAAACAAAGTCCGCCGTATTCATGAATAATTTTAGCAATTTGATGATAATCGGTTCTAATTCCTGTTACATTTGAACACGATGTTACCGAAGCAATTTTAATTGGTCGCTCTTTGTGTTCTTCTAATAGTTTTTTAAAACTTTCAAAACAAAATAAACCAGATTCGTCACAAGGAATAATAGCTACATCGGCAATAGTTTCTAACCAAGAAGTTTGGTTGGAATGGTGTTCCATATGCGAAATAAAAACAATGGGTTTTAATTCTTTAGGCACGTTTGTAAATCCCTTTAAATTTTCAGCAACTTTTAAACCTAAAATACGTTGAAATTTGTTAACAACACCTGTCATTCCAGTACCATCAGTTATCAAAACATCATCAGCACCCGCATTTACGTGTGCTTTAATAATACTTCTAGCTTTGTGGTAAGCCATTGTCATTGCAGAGCCTGTTATAGAAGTTTCGGTATGAGTATTTGCAACAAAAGGACCGAATTCATTCAGCAATTTTTCTTCAATAGGTCTGTACAATCTTCCGCTGGCTGTCCAATCAGTATAAATTATATTTTTTGTGCCACAAGGAGATTCAAAAGAAGCATCAACACCCACAATATTTTTTCTGAACTGTTGAAAATAAACTTCTAAATCTGATATATTATTTGAAACACTCATTACGTTCAATCAATTTATTTAAAGTTTGAAATCCCTTCTTTTAACCATTCATGGTATTCATCTACATCAGGAGTATAAGCGGCTGGTTCATTTAAATTTTCTTCATTTAAATCCATTAGTACATAAAACGGTTGTGCATTTGCTCCAAATTTTATGGTTTGAAATTCGCTCCATTTTTGACCAATGTATTTCAATTTTTTACCAGGTCGTAATTTTGAGTCTATCACTTCGCCTTTAGGCAAAGGTCTTTTATCATCAACATATAAAGAAATTAACACCACATCATTTCTTAAAATTGGTAAAATTTTATCTTTTGCCCATACGTTTTGTTCCATTTTTCGACAATTTACACAAGCGTGCCCCGTAAAATCGAGCATAATAGGTTTGTTTACTTTTTTTGCATAAGCAACACCTAAATCGTAATCGTTAAAGGCTAAAATATTGT
>CBDUAL010000254.1:0-3070 GCA_965365125.1 uncultured Lutibacter sp. | reverse complement strand
TATCCCTTACTCTGATTTTTGCACTATGCATTGCTAAAACAGATTTAATCATTATTAACAGGATCTAAAGCATAAACCAAGGTGAAGTTTTCAACTTGATGAAAACCAATATCGTAAGTTTTATCCCAATTTTTTACTTTAATATAGCCTGTAGTTTTTTTGTCTGAAATTTGAAAAGAATCAATATCAATATCATTTTTAAAAGTCAGGCCACCATACGGGTAAATTTTATACAAACTCTCTTTAGCACCCCAAATAACGGTTAATTGTTGAATATAATCGTCGTCCTTATGAATAAACCCTCGTTCAAAATTCACAAACTTATGCTGAATTATTTTTATTTTCTCTCTATTTTTTTCAATATCAATTCCCACTTCATTATCGCTAATTGCAATGGCCGAAAAGGTGAAAGAATGTGTGATAGAAATATGCTTTCCATCAGTTAAATGGGGTTTTCCATTTCCATTATAAAATAAATCGCTGTCGCAATAGCCAGCTTCTTTTAATAAATGGCGTACGCTTAAAAAACCGCGTTGGTGTAATTCCGATTTCATAGATTGAATTCGGTTTTTACTTCTATCCGTTAAAAGCATGTCCTTAGATAATGCATCAAAAGACTCTTCAATTTTCCACACATAAATTGTGGTGTGCTTATTTGGTTTAATGGTTTTAAATAAAGGCATTTAGTTTCTCAAATGTATTTTGTACTTTTGCAAAATAGTAAAACAATGCTAACTAGTTGTTTAAAATAAAAAAACAAATTTAAGAAATATGAGTACAGAAACATCAACATACGTAAAATATAAGGTAAAAGATATCAATCTTGCTGATTGGGGACGTAAAGAAATTGAATTAGCTGAAGCTGAAATGCCAGGTTTAATGAGCTTAAGAGAAGAGTTTAAAGGTCAGAAACCCTTAGCTGGAGCAAGAATAGCAGGTTGTTTACATATGACCATTCAAACGGCTGTTTTAATTGAAACATTGGTTGATTTAGGCGCTGAGGTTACTTGGAGTTCTTGTAATATCTTTTCAACACAAGATCAAGCTGCCGCTGCCATTGCTGCTGCAGGAGTTTCAGTATATGCTTGGAAAGGTTTAAGCGAAGAAGAATTTGACTGGTGTATAGAGCAAACATTATTTTTTGGTGAAGATAAAAAACCATTGAACTTAATTTTAGATGATGGTGGAGATTTAACCAATATGGTGTTAGACAAATATCCGGAATTAGCTGCAGGAATTAATGGTTTAAGTGAAGAAACTACAACAGGTGTTCACCGTTTATACGATCGTATGAAAGCAGGAACATTGCCAATGCCAGCAATTAATGTAAACGATTCTGTTACTAAATCTAAATTTGATAATAAATACGGATGTAGAGAAAGTGCAGTTGATGCCATTAGAAGAGCAACAGATATTATGTTAGCAGGGAAACGCGTAACAGTTTGTGGTTACGGTGATGTTGGTAAAGGTACAGCAGCTTCATTTAAAGGGGCAGGTTCTATTGTAACGGTTACCGAAATTGATCCTATTTGTGCGTTACAAGCTGCAATGGATGGTTTTGAAGTAAAACGTTTAGAAACAGTTGTTGGTAATTCTGATATTGTTATTACTACAACAGGAAATAAAGATATTATTCAAGGTCGTCATTTTGAAGCGATGAAGGATAAAGTAATTGTATGTAATATTGGGCATTTTGACAATGAAATTGATATGGCTTGGTTAAATAAAAACCACGGAGATACAAAAGATACAATTAAACCACAAGTTGATAAATATAATATTAACGGAAAAGATATTGTTGTTTTAGCTGAAGGTCGTTTGGTAAATTTAGGTTGTGCTACAGGGCATCCTAGTTTTGTAATGAGTAACTCATTTACAAACCAAACATTGGCGCAATTAGAACTTTGGAATAACAGAGATGCGTATAAAAATGAAGTGTATATGTTGCCAAAACATTTAGATGAAAAAGTTGCCCGTTTACATTTAGCTAAAATAGGTGTTGAATTAGAAACATTACGTGAAGATCAAGCTGAATATATTGGTGTAACGGTTGAAGGACCGTTTAAACCTGAGTATTACAGATACTAATTTACGGTAATTTTAATATAAAAAAAGGCTTCATTAAATTAATTTAATGAAGCCTTTTTTTGTCTTGTTTTCTAAATTAATTAATACCTTTACCGAAAATTATTTTATGAAAACCATTTTAGTTCCTCTAGGGAATTCAGAACAAGCTGTTAATACATTGCAATACGCAATTGATTTTGCTTCCGAAGTAAATGCAAAAATATATGTTGTTCAGGTTTTTGGATCGGCAAAAGTTACAGGTCTTTTAAGAAATATTGACGATGTTATTGAGAGTAGAACAAAAGAAGAAATAACTACTGTTATATCAAAAGTAGATGTTAAAAATGTGGATATAAAAGCAATTACTTCCACAGGTAAAATTTTAGATGTTATTGCTAGAGCATCAAAAGAATTAAATGTTGATTTAATTATAGCATCTGCAAATATTACAAGTGCAGATAGTTCTTTATATGTTGGATCAATAACCGGTGGAATTGTTAAAAGAACAGAACTTCCAATGTTAATTATTCCTGTAGATTATAAATTTAAGCCGTTTAAAAATGGTTTAATAGGGTTAAGATCTGGGCTACTTAAAAAACATGCTGTATTAAAACCTTTAGAAGATTTAATTACTTATTTTAATACAAAATTCAACTTATTACATGTAATTACACCACATAATAATGAGGAAGATAATGTGTTACATGAAGATTTTAAAGAAATTGCTGATACAGTTACAACAAGTGAAAACGCAACCGTATTTCATGGAGTTTTATTGCATTTAAATAGTATTACTCCAGATTTAATATGTGTGATTAGACGAAAACGTGGATTCTTCGCAAAATTATGGGAGAAAAATAGCATCAAAAAAATTGATTTTGATAGTAAAGTTCCATTGTTGGTTTTAAAAGGAAACTTATAGTAAAATGGGGATGTAGCTCAGCTGGTTAGAGCGCTTGACTGGCAGTCAAGAGGTCGTGGGTTCGACTCCCATCTTCTCCAC
>CBDUAL010000253.1:0-3116 GCA_965365125.1 uncultured Lutibacter sp. | reverse complement strand
CTCTAATAATTCTTCATCCTTATCAAGTGCAGCAACCATTACCGCTCCTTGCGCAGGTGCAGGAACCATCCAATCTAAAATAATATGTTCTTCTTGTGGAGGCAATAACCTCAATCTTTTCAAACCAATTTTCGCAAAAATGGCTCCATCCCAATCATTATCTTCTAACTTTTGTAGGCGTGAATTTACATTACCTCGCAAACCAACAATGGTATGATTTGGATAACGGTACAACCACTGTGCTTTTCTACGTAAACTTCCTGTGGCAATTACAGCATTTTTTTCACCAAAAAAATCTTCGCCATCTTTCATTACCAACACATCGTTAAAATCGCCTCTTTTAATAACAGCAGCTTGTACTATTCCTTCAGGTAATTGTGTAGGTACATCTTTAAAAGAATGTACTGCAATATCAATTTTACCATTTAATAAAGCAACATCCAAATTTTTAGTAAAAACACCTGTAACTCCTAATTCGTATAAGGGTTTATCTAAAACTACGTCTCCAATAGAATCGATTTTTACAATTTCGGTTTCGCAACCAAAATGTTCTAATTGTTGCGCTACAGTATTAGCTTGCCACATCGCTAAATCACTAGAGCGTGTCCCAATTCTTATTATTTTATCCATTCTAAATTTCTGTTATTTCTGTATTGAAAATTTTGCTAATTACATTTATACTTTGGTCTACCGAAGTTTCTTCGGCTTTTAAATGCTTTACAAATTGTGTAGTTATTTTTTGAATCATACGGTTTGTTACAAACTCTGCGTGTTCAATATTAAAGTCTTTTATTTTTTTTGCGTGAAAATCTATTTCATTGTTCTGAATTAATTGCAACGATTCTTTCAACGCATTTACAGCTGGCACAAACTTTCGGTGAGAAATCCAGTCGTTAAATTCTGATTTATATTTTTCAATTATTTTTTCCGTTGCCGGAATTTCACTTTTACGTGTTTCAATCGTTTTTTCGGTAATCTTAGAAAGTTCGTCAACATTAACCAAGGTAATTCCACTCATCTCTTTCACTGCTACATCTACATTTTCAGGCATCGATAAATCTAAAATTAATAAATTATCATGTCCTTTTAAATGTTCTTTTTGAACCGTTGGAAAACTTGCTCCTGTTGAAACAATTAAAATATCAGCTAATTGAATTTCTGTTGCTAAACTTTCATAAGGAACCGCTTTTACTGTTGGATGTTCTTGGACAAAACTCAAGGTTTTACCATACGTTCTGTTCACCAATGTAATGTGCTCGCTAGACGTGTACTCTAAAATATTTTTACACGTATTTTTTCCCATATCCCCCAATCCGTAAATAAGAATTTTTTGATCTTTGTGATTTGGTATTTTCTCAACAATATATTGAATAGCGGCATAAGAAACCGAAGTAGTTCCAGAACTTAACTTGGTGTTATTTTTAACATCTTTACTTGCCTGCAAAACCAAATTCATTAAACGCTCAATGTAAGTATTGGTTGTTTTATATTTTTTCGCCTGCTTATAAGATTCTTTTAACTGACCAACAATTTCGTAATCCCCCAAAATTTGACTTTCTAAACCAGTTGCAATTTTAAACAAATGTTTTACAGCGTCTTTATTGGAATATACATTTGAGACATTGATAAAATCTTCAACATTCCCGTTTGAATATTTTATCAATAAGCTTATCAATTCAAAAGGGTGTTTTGCAAAACCCGTAATTTCGGTTCTATTACAAGTTGACAATACAAAAATACCATCAATACCCGTTGTTTTAGCCTCCTTTAATAATAATTTTTGATTTTCTTTAGAGATACTAAAAGCACCACGCATAGATGCATCTGCTTTTTTATAACTTAAACCTACATTGTAAAATTTTGTAGACATATTTTCGTGATTCATAAAAAAAGTATTACCAGTAAGTATCGACAAAAGTACAACCTTATACTTTTGAAAAACAACGCTAAAAGTACTTTTATTATCGCAATAAGTTATCGCACCTAATTTAGAACACATCTAAATAAGCGATTTAACACACATAAGACGATAACCATCAGCGAAATAAGCCTCCTGAAAGTATGATATATGTCATATAAACTGTAATTTTTTAACCTATTTATTTGTTTTTTTATTGTATTTTTACGCCAGTTTTTAGCTTCATTTAATAAAAATGCTTTATGAAACCCAATTTTGATCTCTATAAAAATACCGACAAAAGTTCTCATTTAATTTTTAATGAAAAAGGCACTTTTAAAGTATTTTATTTCAACAACTTAACTGAAGAAAACCAACTATTTCAGCACGATTTAAGTAATAATTATATTCAATTGTATTTTTCGGTACATAAAAATTGTAAAGTTGCTTTTAATATGGAACATTGCGCCATAGATTTAAGTGCTGGCAACTCAAATATGGTTTATTTTAAAGATGAAAAAATGAAAATCCTTTTTAATTTAGCACCAAAATCAGAACTTATTGGTATCCTAATTTCAATTGAATATTTTCATTCTTTATTTACCATTGAAGGAAATTTTTTATTTAATTTCAGTAGTTTTAAAACAGGCAAACCAATTATTGAACCAAAAGAAATAAACACATCTATTAACTTAATATTAAACCAATTAACAACTAAGCAATTGAACCAATCGCTGAGACCCGTTTATATAAAAGGAAAGGTATACGAGTTGTTAAGTTATTATTTTAGCACAACTTCTGAAAACGAAACTGAAAATTGCCCGTATATTGCAAGCGAAGAAACAATTACAAAAATTAAAAACGCTAAAGAAATAATTATTGAAGAAATGAATAACCCACCTTCATTAGATGAATTAGCGAAAAAAGTTGGGTTGAATATTAAAAAATTAAAAAATGACTTTAAAGAGTTTTACGGGGTTCCTGTTTTTACATTTTTATTGAATTATAAAATGGAATTAGCCAAAAAACTTTTACAAGAACAACAATTAAACGTAAATGAAGTGGCTTTAAATTTGGGATATAGCAACTCTAGCCACTTTATTGCAGCATTTAAACGAAAATACGGTACTACACCAAAACAATTTGCAAAATCATAACACCATGAAAGGAGCCTTATTAATAAACTTAGGATCACCAAACAGCACGTCAGTAAAAGATG
>CBDUAL010000252.1:0-3275 GCA_965365125.1 uncultured Lutibacter sp. | reverse complement strand
CCATAGGTATCAAATAAGTGCGTACATTCATTTGGACACATTAAGGTCCAATCTCCATTTTCCTCTACACGTTTCATAAACAAATCTGGAATCCACATGGCATAAAATAAATCACGCGCACGCATTTCTTCAGCTCCAGTATTTTTACGTAAATCTAGAAAGTCAAAAACATCAGCATGCCAAGGTTCCATATAAATTGCGAAAGAACCTTTACGTTTACCTCCACCCTGATCTACATAGCGAGCCGTATCATTATACACCTTTAACATTGGTACAATTCCGTTTGAAGTACCATTTGTGCCGCGAATATAAGACCCTGTTGCACGCACGTTGTGAATAGACAAACCTATACCACCTGCAGATTGCGAGATTTTAGCGGTTTGTTTTAAAGTATCGTAAATACCATCAATACTATCATCTTGAACTTGTAGTAAAAAACAAGATGACATTTGAGGTTTTGGTGTACCCGAATTAAATAATGTTGGTGTGGCGTGTGTAAATATTTTTTTAGACATTAATTCGTACGTCTCAATAGCTTCATCAATATTATTTAAATGAATACCAATGGCAACACGCATTAACATATGCTGCGGACGCTCAGCAATTTCACCATTTAACTTTAATAAATACGAACGTTCTAATGTTTTAAATCCGAAATAATCATACCCAAAATCACGATTATAAATAATGGTTGAATCTAATTTTGCTGCATTATCTATGATTACTTTATACACTTCATCAGATAATAATGGTGCTTTTTTACCTGTACGCGGATTTACATAATTGTATAAATCCGTCATTACATCGCTAAATGTTTTTTTGGTATTTTTATGTAAGTTTGAAACGGCAATTCTTGCAGCTAAACGAGCGTAATCTGGATGCTGAACGGTCATAGTTGCAGCAGTTTCAGCTGCTAAATTATCCAATTCAGAAGTAGTAACACCATCATATAGGCCTTCAATAACCCTCATAGCAACCTTCACAGGATCTACTAAATTATTTAAACCATAACACATTTTTCTTACTCTTGCCGTAATTTTATCAAACATCACTGGCTCTTTTCTTCCGTCTCTTTTTAATACAAACATTCTGTAGTTAATTTTTGAATTACGAATTTTGAATTACGAATTAATTCTCAATACAAATTCTAGTTAGTTTTTAGTCTTATAAGCTAATTTCATTCTCCTAGTTGTTACTGCGCAAGTGGAAATCCAAAACCGGCACAGCATAGATTCCTGCCTTCGCAGGAATGACAACTATTTGGTTTAAAAGAACTAAATTATTTGAAGTAAGAACTTCACTTCAATACTTTAGCCTCTACTATTTAATATTTCTAGGGTCTCGAATATACAATTAGAGAAATCGTAATTCGTAATTTTAAATTATTTAAAAATCTGCATCAAAGCTAATTTCTCCGGTACCTGTACCGCTTTTTACACCTGCTTTTTGGTATTCGGAAACACGTTTTTCAAAGAAATTTGTTTTTCCTTCTAATGAAATCATTTCCATAAAATCAAACGGATTTGAAACATTGTACACCGTGTCGCAACCAAACTCGCTTAATAAGCGGTCGGTAACAAACTCTAAATATTGGGTCATTAATTTAGCGTTCATACCTATTAAACTTACAGGTAATGATTCTGTAATAAATTTACGTTCAATATTTAAAGCATCTACAATAATTTCAGTAATACGTTCTTTAGGCACTTTATTTACAATATGATGGTTGTGCAAGTGCACGGCAAAATCACAGTGTAAACCTTCGTCACGAGAAATTAACTCGTTAGAAAAAGTTAACCCAGGCAATAAGCCTCTTTTTTTCATCCAAAAAATAGCACAAAAACTACCTGAAAAGAAAATTCCTTCAACAGCTGCAAAAGCAATTAAACGTTCAGCAAAACTTGGACTGTCAATCCATTTTAATGCCCAATCTGCTTTTAATTTAATTGCAGGAAACACTTCAATAGCTTTAAACAACTCATTCTTTTCAACTTCATTTTTCACATAGGTATCAATTAACAATGAATATACTTCAGAGTGAATATTTTCCATCATTATTTGAAAACCATAAAAGAACTTTGCTTCGGAATATTGAACTTCGCTCACAAAATTTTCGGCTAAATTTTCATTTACAATACCGTCTGAAGCAGCAAAAAAAGCTAAAATATGTTTTATAAAATAACGTTCATCATCGCTTAATTTTTGTTCCCAATCAATTACATCTTGGTGTAAATCAATTTCTTCAGCAGTCCAAATACTTGCTTCTTGTTTTTTATACCATTCCCAAATATCTTGGTGTTGAATAGGAAAAATTACAAATCGATCTTTGTTTTCTTGTAAAATTGGTTCAATAAACGACATTATAGTTCTGATTTATTTTTTGAATTAGTTAGTTGTAGTTTGTCTCGAATGAGAAAACAAAGATTGGAAAAATTTAAACATAAAAAAGGGTTACTTATTCACATTTACAACTAAGTTTTTAACATTATAAGTCATTTTAGAATAAACGATTAATCAGTCTTAAATACTGATAATCAATAATATAAATTTCATAAATTTGAACTAAATACTGGTTTCACTAAGGATATTGAAACCTATATTTTTCACAAAAACGCACGTTAAAAAACATGAAAAAAGGCTGTTTAAAAAGTGAAATTATCATCATAATTAGTGCTCAACATAATGAGCTTCTGAAATAGAAGATTCACGAATTCCTATTCTATAACTTAAATAGGACGTGCGTAAATAAATTCAGAATGACGGTTTTTCAACACTTTTTAAACAGCCTTTTTTAAAAAGATTGCTAGACTTAAAAAGCAACTATTATTTAAGCGGGTTTGCTGTTACTTTGATATAGAATTTTGCTTGAACTACAAATTTAGCAGCGCTTTCTAAATTTTTTGACTCTGCTTTAAGAGCTACTGTAACGCTATCGCTATTTAATAATTTTGTAGCTACTGTATTTAATGCAGGCGTGTCATTTACTTCAAAAATAGTGTTGTTTGTATCGGCTTCAGAAGCTACAAAGCTTTCATTTACAAATACCGTTCCGTCAGCAGTAAATTGCACATCGTATTCTGCAGTGGCATCACCTGTATAGTTTACAACTTCAAATGTTACTTTTTCAATTGCTACTTTCTTCAACTTATCAGCATACGGTTCAACAGCAGTTGTTAAAATACTAATATTAAAACTTCCGGTTTCAATAGAGTCGTCTCCTCCTTCTAAATCTACAGTAAATTGCTCTGTTAATTCAACCGTTTTTGTTACGTCTG
>CBDUAL010000251.1:0-3281 GCA_965365125.1 uncultured Lutibacter sp. | reverse complement strand
CGGTAAATAAGCATACGTTTCAAATAGAAATGGAAGCGCAATATGCAGTTCAAAAAGAAGGAGTACAAAAACAGGTAGCATGGTGTTTACCAAGTGCTTTATTTAGATATGGAATTTTAAATGGTATTGAATTACAACTAAATGCCCCACTAATAAAAGAAGAATTGTATGAGAATGACCATTTGGTACATGAAAAATTAAGCAAATTTGCAACCCTTCAAGTTGGGGCAGCTGTAAACCTTTGGCAGCAAAATAGCATAATTCCGCAGGCATCTTTTATGGCTAAAATGTTAATTCCCGTTAAAAATGATGAGGAATTTAAGGATTTAGGAGCGTTAATAGCTTTCAACTTTTCTAATACTTTTGCTGAAAAATGGAGTTTAAATTACAATGTTGGCTTTGTGCACGAAACTGATAATTCGAATGCGGGTTATTATATTTTAAATTTATCGTATAATTTAAATCCGAAGGTCCATTTTTTTATGGAGAATTTTTCAGATTTTGACAGTTCAGTATCTTCTCAAAACATAAATGCTGGTGGAGGTTACAATTTTAATGGAAATATGAGTATTGATTTTTCTGTAGCAAATGGTTTAAATCACCATCTTTTTTATACAAGCATTATTTTTACCTGGGCCATAAATACCAAGCATAATAAAAACTTGTAAACTGCTTTAAAAATAATCAATCATAAACTTCAACAAATTTGTATATTGCAAACGTTAAAAATAATAGTACGTTTGAATAAATCATTTGAAACATATCAAAAAAGAAGATTGAGGTCTTCCTACTTTTCAGTAATTATAAGTATTGCTTTAGTATTATTTTTAGTAGGCTTGTTAGGACTTATTGTGTTGAAAACCAATAGCATTGCAAAGCATTTTAAAGAGCAGGTAACAATGACCATTTTTTTAAAAGACAATGCCAAAAATTCGGATGTTGAAATTTTACATGCCGAATTAAAAAAATCAGATTACACAAAAAATACAACGTATATTTCAAAAGCTGCTGCTGCTGAAAAGTACAGCGAAGATATTGGTGAGAATTTTTTAGAATTTTTAGGCGAAAACCCTTTAAAAAATGCCATTGATTTGTCTTTAAAGTCAGACTTTGTAACGCCAGAAAAAATGGCTGAGATTGAAAAAACGCTAACCATTAGAAGTATAGTTGCTGAAGTAGTTTATGATAAACCACTTATTGAATTGTTATCTAAAAACATTAATAGGTTAAGTTTTTGGATGTTGTTATTTAGCACTTTGTTTACAGTAATTGCAGTTGTTTTAATCAACAGTTCTATCCGTCTTTCAGTATATTCAAAACGATTTACTATAAAAACAATGCAAATGGTAGGCGCTACAAAACGCTTTATTAGAGTGCCTTTTATTTGGAAAAGTATTCAATTAGGAATACTAGGAGCACTGGTTGCCATTGTTGGATTGCTTATTTTTATTATATACGTGAACAAAATGATTCCAGAAATAGCGCTGCTATCCGATTTTAAAATTTTAGGAATTTTATTTTCAGGCATCATTGCAGGTGGTATTTTAATTACTTGGCTAAGCACCTTTTTTGCAACCCAACGTTTTTTAAATTTAAGAACCGACGAACTTTATTATTAAAAGTATGAATAAGAAAAAACAAGAAAATAAAGGTATATTTCTTTTTAGTAAAAAGAATTATGTGCTCATGTTAATTGGTATTGCAGTAATTGCTTTAGGTTTTATTTTAATGGCCGGTGGCGGAAGTGAAGATCCAGCTGTTTTTAATGAAGAAATTTATAATTTTAGAAGAATTCGATTGGCTCCAACTCTTGTGCTTATTGGGTTGGCTATAGAAATTTATGCTATTATGGCAAAACCTACAAAATAAGTATGAATTATTTTGAAGCCATTCTTTTAGCTATTATTGAAGGAATTACAGAGTATTTACCAGTTTCTTCAACTGGGCATATGATTATTGCATCGTCGTTTTTACAAATTGCTGATGATGATTTCACTAAATTATTTACCATTGTTATTCAACTAGGAGCTATACTTGCCGTGGTTGCTTTGTATTGGAAACGTTTTTTTCAAAGCTTCGATTTTTATTTAAAATTATTAGTAGCTTTTATTCCTGCAGTAGTGTTAGGCTTATTGCTGAATGATGTTATTGATGAGTTATTGGAAAGTCCGTTAGTAGTTGCCATTTCACTGGTTATAGGAGGTGTTATTTTATTGAAAGTTGATGATTGGTTTAAATCTAATGAAGAATTGGATGAGAATAATCCAACTGCACATACTAAAATTAGTTATTTAACAGCACTTAAAATTGGCTTTTTTCAGTGTATAGCTATGATTCCTGGTACTTCAAGAAGTGGTTCTACCATTGTAGGTGGAATGACTCAAAAACTAAACAGAAAAACAGCCGCTGAATTTTCGTTCTTTTTAGCAGTACCAACAATGTTTGGTGCAACAGCAAAAAAACTATATGATTATTTTGGAGATGGTTTGGTTTTAACGGGCGAACAAATAAACTATTTAATAATTGGAAATATTCTTGCGTTTATAGTTGCAATGATAGCCATTAAATCATTCATTGATTATTTAAGTAAAAAAGGCTTTAAAATATTCGGTTATTACCGTATTATTTTAGGGGTTGCCTTATTGCTAATTCACTACTTTATTTACCCTTTATCAGTTATTTAATGCTCACTTTAGAAGATTACAAAGAAGGACAAGTTTTATTAATTGATAAACCTTTGAAATGGACTTCATTTCAAGTGGTGAATAAAATTCGTTGGCACATTCGACAAAAATTTGGGATAAAAAAAATTAAAGTCGGTCATGCAGGTACTTTAGATCCGTTGGCAAGTGGTTTGTTAATTTTGTGTACTGGTAAATTCACTAAAAAGATTGATGAATATCAGGGGCAAATTAAAGAATATACGGGTGAAATTACGCTAGGTGCAACCACACCAAGTTACGATTTAGAAACCGAGGTGAATGAAACTTTTTCAACCGAACATATTACTGAAGCATTGATTTATGAAACCACAAAGCAATTTGTAGGTGAAATTGATCAAAAACCACCCATTTTTTCTGCAATAAAAAAAGATGGTAAGCGCTTGTACGAGTTGGCAAGAGCAGGTGAAACTACTGAAATTAAATCGAGAAAAATTAACATTGAAACTTTTGAAATAACCAATATTAACTTACCTAAAGTGCAGTTTAGGGTTGTTTGTAGCAAAGGAACATATATTCGTTCATTAGCGTATGACTTTGGGAATGCGCTAAATTCTGGGG
>CBDUAL010000250.1:0-3308 GCA_965365125.1 uncultured Lutibacter sp. | reverse complement strand
CCTACGAACAAAATTTAAGAGGTAGAAAGGGTGTGAAACATATTCAACGAGACCGTTTTAATAAAGAAATAGGCCCTTACAAAAACGGTATTTACGACACATTGCCCATACCTGGAAATGATATTACATTGACAATTGATGGTGTTTTACAACAATACGGTGAATCTCTAATGATTCACAAGAGAGGTGGAATTGTAGCTATTGAACCTTCTTCAGGAGAAATTTTAGCATTGGTTTCTGCCCCAACTTACGATCCCAATTTAATGATTGGAAGAGAACGCTCTAAAAATTTCTCAAAAATGTATCTTGATACCATTCGCAAACCTTTATTAGATCGTGGTTTACAAGGAGAATACCCACCCGGATCACCTTTTAAAGTTATTACTGCATTGGTTGCCCTTCAAGAAAACGTAATAAGTACCTCAACAGCTGTTAAATGTTTTGGAGGATATAAATATGGCACAGGAAAAGGTGCTTTTATGGAATGTCACTGCGGAACCCATGGAAGTTCTGTTAATTTGAATAAAGCTATTTACAGATCGTGTAATAGTTATTTTGCAAACGCCTATAGAAAAACTATAGAAAAATACTCTAATGCCCCTGAAGGCATGAATATTTGGAGCAAACATGTGAAAAGCTTTGGTTTGGGAAATTATTTAAATAACGATTTATCTGTTGGACAAAAAGGGTTGGTTCCTGATGGTGCATTTTATAACAAGTGGTACCCAGATTCTAGATGGGGAGCTACCTATACAATTTCAAATTCTATTGGTCAAGGTGAAATATTAACAACACCTATTCAATTGGCAAATATGACTGCTGCAGTTGCAAATAGAGGTTATTATTTTACACCACACATTGTGAAAAATATTGCAGGTGTTAAATTGGATCAAAAATTTACAACACCAAAACAAACAACTATCGATAAAAAATATTTTGAACCCGTAATTGAAGGTTTATTCAATGTATTTGAAAACCCTAGAGGAACTGCTACTTGGTCTCGTGTAAAAGGATTAGAAATTTGTGGAAAAACAGGAACTGCTGAGAATCCACATGGGCAAGATCATTCTATTTTTATTGCCTTTGCTCCAAAAGACGACCCGAAAATTGCCCTCGCTGTATTTGTTGAAAATGGTTATTGGGGATCTAGATGGGCCGGACCAATTGCAACCTTAATGATTGAAAAATATTTAAACGGAGGAACTATAAGACCAAGAGAAGAAAAACGCATGTTAAATGGTAGTTTAGAAGAAGAGTATGCAAAACAATTAATCGAAGAAATTGAGAAGTAGAAAAAAAAATATATTTCATGGAATAGATTGGGTGTTGGTACTCTTTTATTTTGCATTGGTTTTTATAGGATGGATAAATATATATTCAGCTACAAATACTGAAGGCAACCTCAATTTAATGAATTTTTCAACCGAATATGGTAAACAATTGGTTTGGATTGGACTTAGCATACCAATTATGCTTTTAATTTTATTGTTTGAGACTAAGTTTTATGAAAAATATGCTTCAATTATTTATTTAATAAGTTTAATTTCATTAGCAGGTCTTTTTGTTTTTGGAAAAAATATAAACGGAGCTACTTCCTGGTATAATTTAGGAATATTTAGCTTACAACCTTCTGAATTTGCAAAGGCAGCAGTTGCTTTAGCAGTCGCGAAATTAGTGAGTGACAAACAATTCAATTTAAAAAAAATCGACACACAACTGCAATCCCTTATAATTCTTCTTTTACCTGCTTTTTTAATTACTTTACAACCTGATCCTGGTTCAGCATTGGTTTATTCAGCTTTTATTTTTGTATTGTATCGTGAAGGATTGCCTTTTTATTATATTACCATCGGGTTTATTGCCGCTTCACTATTTGTAATCACACTATATTTCGGCTATTTATACACTTTAATTGGTCTCTTATTCGTGTTTATTCTAATTTTATTCTATTTTTATTTTTATCGAAAAAAGGCTTTAAAAAAAGGATGGATTAAAATAATTGGTCTCTTTTTAACAGCAGCCTTATTTATTTTTAGTGTTGATGTAGTTTTTAATCAGGTTTTTGAACAACGTCACAGAGATCGATTTAATATTTTATTAGGAAAAACAACCGATATAAAAAATATTGGGTACAATACCAACCAATCAGTTACCACAATTGCCTCAGGTGGCTTTACAGGAAGAGGTTTTTTACAAGGAGAACGAACTCAGGGAAACTTTGTACCTGAACATCAAACCGATTATATTTTCACAATTATAGGTGAGGAATGGGGCTTTTTAGGAAGCACTTTTGTTATTATTTTATTTATACTTTTCTTTTTAAGAATCATTAGAACAGCAGAAAAACAAAAGTCAAAATTCAGTAGAGTTTACGGGTATAGTATAGCTGCTATTTTATTCACACATTTTACTATTAACATTGGAATGGCTATAGGATTGCTGCCAACTATAGGAATCCCTTTACCATTTTTTAGCTATGGAGGCTCTGCTTTATGGGGCTTTACAGTACTTCTCTTTATCTTTATTCGCTTAGACGCAAATAAGTCTTACGAGTGGTAGATCATACATTTACAAGTCACATAGTTGTATGTGGTTTTGATTTTAGTGTAAATAGCAAACTTCATTAAGAAAAATACAAAGCAAAAAAAAGCATCCAAATTGGATGCTTTTAAATAATTTCTTTAATAAAAGAACTATAATGCAGCTACGTGTTTAGCTAATTTAGATTTTAAATTATTCGCTTTGTTTTTGTGAATAACATTATTCTTAGCTAATTTATCAAGCATCGCAACAACTTTTGGATATAAATCCGCAGCGTCTTTCTTTTCTGTTGCAGCACGTAAATCTCTTACAGCATTACGAGTAGTCTTATGCTGATATTTGTTTCTTAATTGCTTAACGCGATTGCTTCTAATTCTTTTTAATGCTGACTTGTGATTTGCCATTATAAATTTTTTATTAAATTTTTTGTAGTCCGTAGGGGAATCGAACCCCTGTTACATGGATGAAAACCATGCGTCCTAACCCCTAGACGAACGGACCGTTATTGTTTTGCAATGGCATTATTTCGTCATTGCGGATGCAAAAATACAACTTATTTTCACTTCTCAAAACTTTTTTCAAAAAAATTTAATAAGATTTTGCAAATAATACTCTTTGGGTTGACTCAGCCCCTGTAAACACACACTTTCCGCCTTCAATTTTATTATTTAAAGGTATGCATCTTATGGTTGCTTTTGTCAATTCCTTGATTTTATCTTCCGTTTCTGTAGTTCCATCCCAATGAGCTGACACAAAACCGCCTTTAT
>CBDUAL010000249.1:0-3369 GCA_965365125.1 uncultured Lutibacter sp. | reverse complement strand
TTACTTAAAGCGTTTGTTAAATTAACTTCAATAGACATTGGAGTTAAATCTAAAAACTCATAATCTTGTATGATAGGCCAAATAAAAGATGCGCCACCGTGAATACATTTGGCTGATTTTCCGCCGCCAGTTTTTCCGTAAACAACTAAAATTCTGTCTGACGGACAGCGTTTGTATCTTCTTATCATAGAAAAGAAGAAAACGACAAGAATAAAAATGGCAGCTCCAACAATGTAAACGCCAGTTAGCCCTGTTTGTAAGGGTAATAATGTAAGTAAATTCATAGGTTATTTTTATTTAGATAATTTTTCAACAAGTAATATTTCGGCACTAACAATTTCGGTAACTTTTACCATAGCTCCAGTTTTTAAATCTTCTTCTTCGTCGGTAATTGCTTCTAATTCGCGCAAACTACCTTGCACTTTAATTTGCACTTTTCCCATATTAGAACGTTTGGCTCCAATTGGCAAATACACTTCACAAACAACTCCAACGGCATTTTTTATATTTAAGGTCCCCGATTCGGCTAATTTATGCATCCAATAAAATAGCAACGATGTTAAAAACATCATTACAGCACCGGCAAGTACCGAAATTATTAAAGTTGCAGAGGTGGGTAGATCATTATCTAAGCAAGTAACACCTGTCCAGCCAAAAATGGTAAAAAAACCAACAAGACCTTTAAAAGTGAAAAACTGAAATCCTACACCGCCATCATCGGCTTCAAAATCATTTGCATCGGCTTCCATATCAGCATAGCCGCCACCAATAAAAGTGACTATAAAAATGATTAAAAAAATGAACGATCCAATAAAGGCGATAATCCAATAAATTTGTTCTAGGGTTGACATTCCGTCAAAAAAATCCATCATAATTGCAATTTTTACATGAAGCTATCGAAGATACTAATTCTTAAAAAAATAGAAGATAAATTTGTCATTAATTTTTAGTTTTATTTCAATCAGCAATAAGCTTTTAATCATAAGTTGTTTATTTGTGAAAATTGTTACGTTAATACCATTAAAAAACTTTTAAATTTGTAATTCAATTAAAAAAAATAGTATGACAAACAAGATAGAATTAAGTTGGAAAGGACAAATGCTTTTTGAATCGGTTGCTCCTGAAGGAACTGTAATGATTGACGCTGCAGAAGAAGTTGGTGGACAAGGAAAAGGTTTGCGCCCAAAAGCAATGATGTTAACTTCATTGGCTGGTTGTTCGGCAATGGATATTGCTTCATTATTGAAAAAAATGCGTGCTGAAGTTAAAGATTTTAAAATTGAAGTAGTTGCTAATTTAACTGAAGAACACCCTAAATATTACGATAAAGTACACGTTATTTATCGTTTTTATGGAGGTGACTTCAAAAAAGATAAAATTGAAAAAGCAGTAAATTTATCGGTTGATAGATATTGTGGTGTTATGGAAATGTTCCGTCAGTTTGCTGAAGTTACTACCGAGATTTTATATATAGAAGATTAGTTGGTGGTATTTAGCCACAAGTTATTGGTTCTTAAAATAAATTAATGCCATTCCTGTTTTCATAGGAATGGCTTTTACTATAAAAACAATTCATTCAAATAATTTTAAACATTAAAAATATTGCTACTTTTGAAAAAAAGTTATGAAATGCGTTGGAAAATAAAACCTGAAACAAACCCTGAAATTACTTCAAATTTAGCAAAAGAATTAGGGATTGATTTTACATTGGCTAAGTTATTAGTGCAACGTGGAATTGATTCTTTTGATACTGCCAAAGCCTTTTTTCGTCCTAGTTTAAACAATTTGCACAATCCGTATTTAATGAAAGATATGGATAAAGCGGTGGCACGAATTGAGTTGGCAATTGCCAACAATGAAAAAATTATGGTGTATGGCGATTATGATGTGGACGGAACCACTTCGGTTTCGTTAATGAGTTCGTATTTAAAAACAGTTCACCCAGCTATTGCCACGTATATTCCAGACAGGTATGCGGAGGGTTATGGTGTTTCGTACAAAGGAATTGATTTTGCTGAAGACAATGATATTTCATTAATTGTAGCTTTAGACTGCGGAATAAAAGCCATTGATAAAGTTGCGTATGCCAAAGAAAAAGGCATCGATTTTATTATTTGTGATCACCATAGACCAGGGAACGAAATCCCTGATGCGGTTGCTGTTTTAGATCCAAAGCGTGAGGATTGTGAATATCCGTATAAAGAATTGTGTGGTTGCGGTGTTGGCTTTAAATTAATTCAGGCTTTAGCTAGTGAACGTGGTGAAACTATTGAAGATTTACTTCCGTATTTAGATTTGGTAGCCACTGCCATTGCTGCTGATATTGTTCCAATAACGGGTGAAAATAGAGTGTTAACACATTATGGACTGCAAGTCATAAATTCCAACCCAAGAAATGGTATAAAAGCCATGATTCATCAGTTAGATAAAAAGGAACTAACCATTACCGATGTTGTTTTTATTATTGCACCAAGAATTAACGCTGCAGGAAGAATTAAACATGGAAATTACGCCGTAGAATTATTAACCGAACTCGATTTTGATTCGGCCGTAAAATTTGCTTCAGAAATAGAAAAAAATAACAACGACCGTAAAGAATTAGATAAAACAATTACCCATGAAGCTTTACAACAAATTACAGAAAATAATGAGCAACAAAACCATACAACGGTTGTTTATGCTGAAACTTGGCATAAAGGTGTTATTGGTATTGTGGCTTCTAGATTGATTGAAACGTATTATAGACCAACCCTCGTTTTTACCAAAAGTGGCGATAAATTAGCAGCCTCGGCACGTTCAGTTAAGGGTTTTGATGTGTACAATGCTTTGGAGCTATGTTCTGAATTTATTGAACAATTTGGCGGACATAAATATGCTGCTGGTTTAACTTTAACTGAAGAAAATTACCCTAAATTTAAAGCGAAATTTGAAGCGGTAGTTAAGGAAACACTACCTGAAGTATTGCGAACTCCTGAAATTGCCATTGATGCTGAAATTAGTTTGTATGAAATTACGCCAAAGTTTTTTAGAATTATGAATCAGTTAGCGCCTTTTGGACCTCAAAATATGCGGCCTGCTTTTATGGCTTCGGGCTTACGAGACAATGGTTATGGTAAAAAGGTAGGTGCCGATCAAACGCATTTAAAATTAAATATTATTGAAGGTGCCAATCAAAAAACCTACAACGCTATTGGTTTTAGTATGGGAGACAAGTATGAAATAATTCAGAAAGAACAAGCTTTTAAAGCTGTTTTTAATATTGATGAAAATCATTGGAATGGAAATACATCCTTACAATTACTACTGAAGGATTTAAAAGAAGAATAACAGTTTATTGCCAGTAAATATTGGAGTACTTCCGTCAGAATG
>CBDUAL010000248.1:0-3416 GCA_965365125.1 uncultured Lutibacter sp. | reverse complement strand
GACATAATTTCAGTTTCAGATAAAGATGATGAAGGAGTTAATGGTACTGCTCCTTGACCAAGATTACGGTAAGAAACACTATTTGTTATAAATCCTTGCGCCCCTGCTGCATTACGTTCATTTTTAATTTTTTGGTAAGAAGCCCCTAATAAAGCTGTTAAATTACCTTTTCCTAATTCTTTATTATATGTTAAGTAATTTTCAGTTAAAATATCAGAAGTTTTTGTGTTTTGTATTGCTGCAATACCTCCTTGATCTCCTGCTGTTGTAAGAAGACTTGATGGTCTAAATGTACCTCTAGTTCTATTTAATGTACTAAATCCAAAAGTTGTTTTAAATGATAAACCTTCAATAATTTTATAATCTGCATAAAAATTAGCACGGTAATTATCGGTAACTGTTTCATCAATACTTTCTTTTGCTATAGCATAAGGATTGTCAACATCATCACCTACAGAGTTAAATGTGTAGTTTCCATCGGCGTCAACAATACCTAAATCTGGAGCAAAACGGTATGCTATAGAAATAACATCACCTGAACCTCTACCCCCTGAATTTGCTTGTGTAGAAACACCATCTTTTGTACTTCTACCTCCTACTGCATTAAATCCTACTTTAAATTTATCTGAAATTTTTGCGTTAATATTACTTAAAAATGAAAAACGCTCATATCCAGAATTGATTACAACTCCTTCTTGGTTAAAATAATTCCCTGAAACATAATAATCTACATCTTCTGTTCCTCCTGAAAATGCTAACTGTGTATCTGATACAGCACCTCTAGTATAAATTAAATCTTGCCAATCAGTGTTTGCTGAACCTTTAACATACGAAGGATTAATTGCCGTTTGATAAGCTGCAAATTGATCTGCATTTAATAAATCTAACTGATTTGATACTGATTGAACAGAATAAGAAGTGTTTAATTCAATAGCCATTTTACCAGCGCGTCCTTTTTTAGTTGTCACTAAAATTACACCGTTTGCACCCCTTGATCCATAAATAGCTGTTGCTGATGCATCTTTAAGTACTTCCATAGATTTGATATCTGCTGATTGAGGCATTGTAGCTCCTACAAAACCATCAACAACAACTAAAGCTGCACTACTTGCGCTAATAGAAGTATTTCCTCTAATTTTAATTGAAATTGGCGCCCCTGGCTCACCACCATTATTAGATTGCACAACAACACCTGCTGCACGTCCTTGTAATGCCTGACTTGCACTTAAAACAGGAAATGCGGTTAATTCTTCCGCTTTTACTGAAGAAACAGATCCTGTAATATCGCTCTTTTTAACAGCTCCATAACCAACAACCACAATTTCATCTAATTCATTTGAATCTGCCGCTAAAACAACATCAATAGTTGCTTTGCTACCTACAGTAATTTCTTGTGTAAAAAATCCTAAGTAACTAAATACTAAAACGGCATCATTACTAGGTACTGTTATTGAATAGGATCCATCCATATCCGTTGAACCTCCTATTGAAGTTCCTTTCACTAAAATATTAACCCCCGGAAGCCCCATGTTGTCGTCTTGAGAAAGCACTTTCCCGGTCACATTTTTTTCTTGAGCATAGCCCAATGCACTCATAAATACAAGGAATAGCATTAAATAGCCCTTGACTGAATTTGTTTTGTTTGACATATATATTTGGTTTTTAAGTTATTTTTAAACAAAATAAATAATAAGTAAACTCAGCACTATGATTATTGCAATCAGAAGCGTTTCTATTACAATTATTTTTGTTTTGTTTAATTTCATATCAACAAATGTATGAATGAAGACTAAACTAAAAATTCAAAAAAGGGTATCTAATCATCCAAAATAAATTGCATTTCCCTTGTTTTACAAGGAATTATAGTTCTTCGGAAAAATTATTTGAAAATTGACGTTGATATTCGGAAGGTGTTTTTCCATGTTTTTTCTGAAAACACTTGCTAAAGTATTTTGGATTTTTGAATCCTACTTTATAACTAATTTGCGAAATATTAATTTTATTTTGCTCTAATAATTGAATTGCACGTTTCATTCGTATTTCCTGAATAAACTCGTTAGGTGTAAAATTAGTCCAAGCTTTAATTTTTGTAAACAACATGGTTCTGCTCACGCCCAATTCGTCACAAAAAAATGGAATATCAAATTGCTCGTTTGAAATATTATCTTCAACAATTTTAAAAGCTTTTTTAAGCAATTGCTCATCTACTGAAGAAACTGTAATTTCACTAGGCGATAAATTGTTATCTTTTGAAAACTTACTTTTTAATCGCTTTACAGTTTCTAACATATTTTTAACCTTCAATTTAAATTCTTTTATATTAAAAGGCTTACTAATATATTCATCTGCACCACTTTCCAATCCTTCAAATTTATAAATTAATGAAGATCGAGCAGTAAGTAACATTACTGGTATATGGCTAGTTTTTAAATTTTCTTTAATTTTTGAACACATTTCAGTACCAACCATTTCGGGCATAATAACGTCACTTATTACAAGATCTGGAATTAGTTCTAAGGCTTTCTTTAATCCTACTTTTCCATTTTCGGCTTCAGCAACCGTACATTCATTTTTCAGTAAGTCTTTAATAAATGAACGCAATGGCTTGTTGTCTTCAACAATTAAAACTAAAGGTTTATCTTCATTAACAACTAAATCTTCAATATCATCTTCAAAATCTACAGCAGTCGGTTCTAATTGAGTAATATATTGTGATAGATCGTCGCTTGTTTTAAAATCTGTTAATATTTCTTCATCTAAAAGATGTGCTCTACCTAATGGCAAAGCTACCTCAAATATAGTTCCCTGCTCGTTATTATTTTTAACCTTAATTGTACCTTTATGAAGTGTCACAATATTTTTTGCAATTGACAATCCAATACCTGTTCCTTTATGATAACCTTCTTTTTGATTGTTATGAATGGCAATTTCAAAAAACCGGTCAAATATTTTATCAACATATTCTTCTGAAATCCCTACACCATTATCTTCAATGGTAATATAAATATGGGTATCATCTTTAGTAACTTTAAATTTTATAGTTCCTCCTTTTGAAGTAAACCTAAATGCATTTGATATTAAGTTGTAAAAAACGCGTTCTAATTTTGATCGATCATAGTAAACTAAAACCGAATCATCAGAAGCTTCAAATGTATAATTATAGTTACCATCTTTTGCGTATTCACTAAATGAAAAATAAATTTCTTTTAAAAACTTTACAATATTTCCTTCTGCAGATTGTAATTTAAATTGATTGTTTTCTAACTTTCTAAAATCCATTAACCTGTTAATCAATTGTAATAAATGATTGGCACTACTTTCTATAACCAATAACTTTTTATACATTTTATTACTCCCCTTGTAGTTTAGTAACAATTGCTGTAATGGGCCTAAAATTAAGGTTAATGGCGTTCTAA
>CBDUAL010000247.1:0-3456 GCA_965365125.1 uncultured Lutibacter sp. | reverse complement strand
TATTGCAGCAAAATAGTACCAAATATAATGCGCATTACTTGCTGCTGACTCCCAAGATGCATGCGAATCAAATAATTTTGGATCTGGACAATATTTAGACAACAAATAACCTGATAAACCAAACCCGATTACAGATGCTAAGAAAGAGTGTAAATGACTAAACCCTAAATACAATCCTTCTTCACCTTTAGGTGCTTGAAAAGAGAAAAACTCTAAAAAACGAGGTGATATAAAAGATTCTGCCAAGGCTTGTAAAGCAATACCAACAATCATCATAAATGCAACAGGATGCATGGTTACAAAACCTAGATCTATTTCACCACCTGAAAACCAGTTTCCGGCAGCCATTGCTATAGCTGATAGCGGCATAATAAACATACCAACAGTCATTGAAAATAAAGGCGTTTTACTAGCCATCATTCTAGTTATAAATGTAACCGTTAAAAAAACAACCAACGGATTTACGTTTGCATACCAAGATGGAGAAGCAGCCTCACCCGCCATACGTAAAACGTACTTTGGCATGGTTGCATATAATTGGTGTTGCACCATCCAAAACCCCGTAATTATCACAATTAACGAAACCAATCTTAAATTTGTGATTACCCCGATAAACCCTTTCCAAATGTCGTTAAATGTTTTCCCTTCACCTTCGTGTTTAGAACTTTTATAAAACAAAATAATCATTACCAACGCTAAAACTGTCATAGCTGTTGAAAAATAATTGATATAAACTAATCCCATATCTCCCATTGAAGCACGCAACGGTTTAACAATGGTTTTTCCTGAAAAAGCACCAATATTAACCATCATATAAAAAATAGAAAAACCGGTAGCTCTATTGGCTTCCGTAGTTTCTTTGGCAACTGTTCCCGTGATAACCGATTTTATAAATGAACCACCAATCATAATTACTACCATAATTGGAACAATAGCCCATCGTTGAGAAGATTCTATTAAACCTGTAAACTCAATTCCGTTTGAGTAATCAACCAAACCAATTGATTCTAATATGGTAGGTAAAACACCTAAGCCAAAATAACCTAAACTTAATAATGAAAACGCAATAATAAGTGAATATTTAAAACCTATTTTATCAGCTAAAGCACCCGAGAAAGTTGGTAACAAGTACAATCCTCCTGAAAAAGCTCCAGAAATCCATGCAGCTTCAACATCTGTAAAACCTAAAACTCTAGACAAGTAAAGTGTAATTACAATAAATACTCCGTAATAAGCACCTCTCTCTAAAAGTTCAACAATATTTGCAGTCCAAAATGCACGCGTAAATCCTTTTAATCTTTGAAACATGTGTTGTTTTTAAAAAATTTATAATAGCACCGAAGGTAAGAATTTAAGCTAGTTCATTTTTTACATAAATTAGCTATTATCAATACTAAATAACGAATTTGTTTAGTTATAACGCCATTTTATTGCAAAAAAATAAAATAAACTACTAAAGAAATACATTCATAACATTACCTCTTTTTTACTTGTTTATGTTTATAACGCCATTTATTTTGTCATTCAAAAAAGGAATTTCTAGACCAACAATAAATTGCCAACGATGGTATTTTACATTTCCTAAATTATTAGAAGTTTCTGAAGATAGATTTAAAGACCTATCAAGTTTACTAGATCCAGTTGTGTAGGTTGTACCAAAAGCAACACTCCCCCATTTCAAACTCCAATCAATACCAGCTCCTAAATGGGTGAAATTTTCATTAAAATCATTATTTACTTCTCCGTTATCTGATAAATCAAAAAAACTACCACTATTTTTTATAGCGTTATAATCTGAAGAAAAACTTACAAAAGATGAAAATTTATCATTTATATACATCTCAACTCCTGCACCAAAATTCACAATTCCTCTTCTCTTTTCTTCAAACAAAACAGAAATAAGCGCATCATCACCAACATCAAAAGAAGGTACTTTAATTCTATTATAGCTTAATAAACCTGCAATATAATCAACATTTAAATGTATTTTACTTTTACCGAAAGGGATTCCAGCTCCTACAGAAACACTAAAAGGTTCTTTTCTATCTGTTTGTAAATCTCTGAAAATATAATCAAGTAATAAATCCTTTTCTGAAGCTACACCTGCAATAATTTTTGAATAATTGTATTTTCCTTTTTGATAAACTTCTAAATAAGGCACGTTTATATTTAAACCAATATCAAATGTTGGTAAATGATAATTTGCACCTATCTTAAAAAAGAGACCATAAGATTCTATACTGTAACCATTATCATTATTATAAAAAGCAACACTTCCATTAGAATTTTGATTGGCAATATTTATAGAGGTATCACCTCTATCTTTATAAATAGAAGCAAAACCTGAAATACCCAAACTAAGCTGTTCGTTTATTTTTTTTGCCCACGTAAGCCCAACCCATTCGTCTTTAATACTGGTATTAAATTTAGCCTTAGTAATTGCTTCTGAATCGTTTGCTACAGCATCAACATCTTCATTATTGAAATTACTTGAGTAATTTATATTAATATCTATTTTAGTTCTAGACATAACCGAGTATGCAAAACGAGTACCAAATAAATTAAACGTACCACCTGCAATTGATGGAATACCATTAAAATTGTTATCGCTTGCTTTGGTTTGATCTCCTGCTAAATGATTTAATTTTAAAGCACTAAATTCATAAGCTTGCGCATTAAATGAAAACTTTGTACTCTCCAACTCAGTTAATCGGGCGGGATTATAATATGTTAACGCAATATCATCAACACTACCTGTTACATTTCCTGAAAGTAAAATTGAACTATTTCCGTAATTATTAAACTTATAATTACCGCGTTGAGCAAACAAGTGAGCACTTATTAAAAAAAGGAAGAGTGTAAAACAACGTTTAGTCAGCATTGATTTATTTTTAATGGCTAATTTAATTATTTTATCTTTAAAATATAACAAAAACCGTTTTGTTAAGCCTACAATTGAACGCTACAACAACAAAAAAAAGGAAGTACTTTTCAGTACTTCCTTTTCCATAATTTAAATTGTATTGTTTTATTTCTTTTTTGAAACAGGAAAACCACGATCTCTCATTAGCGCGTCAATTTCAGCGTCTCTTCCTCTAAACAAATGGTAAGCTTCTGCAGGATCCATAGCGTTTCTTGGTGCAAATAAATAGCGAACCATTTTTTCAGCCAATTTTTTATCATAAAAACCTCCTGGAGCTTCAGCAAAAGCTTCGACGGCATCTGCTGTTAAAACATCGGCCCACATATAACCATAATAAGCAGTTGCATATCCTTCACTCGAAAAAACATGTCCAAAATGTGGTGTTCTATGTCTCATTACCAATTCTTTTGGCATATTTAATGCGGCTAAAGTTTCTTTTTCAAAAGCACCCACATGTAAGTTTGTTGGATCTGCTATATGAAATTTCATATCCATAATTGCTGAAGCTAAATACTCAGTAGTTGCAAAACCTT
>CBDUAL010000246.1:0-3462 GCA_965365125.1 uncultured Lutibacter sp. | reverse complement strand
AAAAACACCTCTCAAATTGAACATTTAGAAGATGCCTTTTTACATTTTTAGCACTATGTAACCTTCACTACCATAAATAACTCCATTTTCTTTTTTATTATGAACGCAGGTTCATTATATTTGTACTTTCTTTTTTGAGATTATATACAATGGCAAGACCTGAAAAAAATAGAAAAATTTCGCAACCACCAATTATGAAAGGTTTTAAACCTTACGGAATTCCTCGTTGTAAAATTGAATCTGTTCAACTTACACTAGAAGAATACGAAAGCATACGATTGGTTAATTATGAAATGCTTCAACAAAAAGAGGCTGCAGTGCTAATGAATGTTTCTAGGCCAACACTTACACGTATTTACAATAAAGCTTTAAAAACTATAACCAAAGCGTTTATTGAAGGAAAAGCCATTGATATTGAAGGTGGTAATTACGAATTTGACAAAGAATGGTATCGGTGTAAAAACTGCTATAAATTAGTTGAAGGGGCAACCGAAAAAGTAATGTGTAAAACCAATAACGACTTTTGTAAAAGAGAACATAAAATTTAATTATTAAAAAATAAATTATGAAAAAAATAGCAATACCAGTAGGTAAAAACAATCAAGTTGATGAACATTTTGGACATTGTAACTACTACAATATTTATACTGTTTCCGAAGATAATAGCATAATTAGTATAGAACAATTACCTTCTGAAGAAGGTTGTGGTTGCAAATCTAACATTGCAAGTGTTTTAGCAGCGCAAGGCGTTAAAGTAATGCTTGCAGGAGGAATAGGAGCCGGAGCCATTAACGTACTAAACCGATGGAATATTAGTGTTGTTAGAGGTTGTTCTGGCGATGTAGATAGCCTTATTAAACTATACATCAAAGGTTTAATTATAGATGGCGGAGAAACTTGTAACCACCACCACGGTGAAAATCACCAATGCAATCATTAAGCAATAAAAAAGCTGACCTTCACAAGTCAGCTTTTTTTATTTAGTTTCCAAAATATGCTTTTACATCAGTAATATGGTCGGGTTTCGCAATTATTTTTTTGTTAGCATCTAAAATAAAATAGGTAGGTGTACTTACAATTTCATAATCTCTGGCAATTGTATTTTCCCATTTCCCTAAGCCTAATACATTGGTCCAGTTTTCAAATTTTTCTTTATAAATATCAAAACCCAATATGTCTTTTTCAAGCGCCACATCAATAACGTGTGTGTTTGATGTATCTTTCAAATATTCATACAACTGCGGAACTTCAACAACACAATGCGAACAGCTTGTACTCCAAAAAACCAACACATACGTTTTAGCCTTATCTATAGCATACAAACTTTTTGTAGTTCCTTTTTCTTCCCAAGTAAAATCAGGTGCTTTTTTTCCTACAGCTAATTTCACGCTTTTAAGAATATTTTGAATATCCTTTTCATTTTTAACTGATTCTGGAAGTTTATTGTAAAAATCAGCAATCAAAAATTCTACTATTTCAACATGCTCATCTTGAGCAAATGAATAAAGTAAGGTAGTGAGAGTAGTTGCTTTTAAACTTTCATTTTCTGTTATTTTAGCCATTACCTCATTAATTGCATTTTTATGTAACGCGGTTTGAACGGCACTGTCATCAGACACATTTAAATACAATACATAATTTAATACCGCCTCACTTATAATAGCTGAATGTTGCAAATAAGCATCTTCAAAATCTATATAATTAAAAAAATGGCTTTTTACACTATTTAGGTATTCTTGTGGACTTTCAATCAAAGTATTGTTATAATATTTACGGCTTGCTTTTATATAATGCAATGCTAGTTTATTTGCAGCTTTTGTTTCAAATTCTTGTTGATTTTTTTGATAGGTTACCAATGTATTTTTATATAATTCTTCAGAATTCAAACGTTCATTAGCGTTTGTTAACCTAAAATAAGAATATTGCAGCGAATCTAATTGTTGCTGTAAAGCATACGTTTTAGTTAAAAAATCTTCATACACTATATTTTCTTCGGAAGTTAAAAACTGTAAGGTTTCAATACTTTTATTTGGGTCGAATTTTAGCTCAATATCTTCGTTGTTATAAATAAAATCAACAATGCTATTATTGTCCATTTTGTAGCGCAACCTATACATTCCTTCAGAAGCATTTTCAGGTATTTTAAATTCAAAAACACCCTTATTTATGGGTACATTTTGAACATAATTTTGCTTTGAACCTTGTATTTTATACAAAGCTCCCCAAGTAACATCGGCATCAACAGGGCTCATAGTTCCCTTAATTGTATGTTGACTTTGAGCTATAGTTGCAATAAAAAATAAAATGATGGTGAGTTTTTTTAGCATCACGATTTTTTTAATAATTAATATCCCCTTAAAAATACGCCTTTTTAAGCTTTCGCTTTAAGAAAATGATCTTTAAATTAACTCCTGCTGTTTAAAATAAAGCACAATAGATTCTTTCATTAAAACGGTTTGTTCTCCTGGTTTTAAAATAGGTAATTCTTCTAAAACTTTATAATGCGGCCAACCTTCATCATCAAAAAAATCGAATTCATAATAGCCAAAAGGTTCTAATAAACGGCAAATTGCAATGTGCATTAAATTTACTTTATCATCCTTTTTAAACTCAATAGCGCCTTTTCCTAATTCTTGCACACCTATTAAATAAATAATAGCATCTAAATTTAATTGTTCGCCTTCTCCAAATTTGGCAGCAAGTATGGCTACTATTTGCTCCCAATCTTCTTTTAATTGTTGATCTCTTGACATTTGATTTTTTTAGTTAGGCTACAAATATACAAATCCATTCATGTATATTTACAAAAACAATTATATGAATACGTTTGATATTATTTTAGCAGCACTCTTAATTTTTGGATTTGTTAGAGGATTATTAAAAGGCTTGTTTGTTGAAGTTGCTTCGCTTGTAGCTTTAGTTGCAGGTATTTACGGCGCTATTCACTTCTCCTTTTTTGTTGGAGACTATTTAAAAGACTACGTTTCTTGGGAAGAACGCTATATTACCATAGTTTCGTTTGCCATTACATTTGCTATTATTGTTTTAGTAATTGCATTATTAGGTAAAGCACTTACAAAAATAGCCGATTTTGCAGCGTTAGGACTGTTAAATAAAATTTTAGGAGGCGTATTTGGCGCACTTAAAATTGGACTTATTTTAAGTATTGTGCTTATTGTTTTTACAAAATTAAACGATACTATTCCGTTTATTTCTGATGAACAAAAAGACGATTCCATTTTATACGAACATGTAAAAGATTTAGCTCCAACACTATTTCCAGGCTTTTTAAAAGTTGCTGAAGAAAAAGCTAAAGATGTAAATGATTCAGTTTAAACTTTGTTAGTTTTTGTTTTTTTCAACGTCTAAAAGTTTATAAAAAATTAACCAATGTTGAAAAAAAACCTTTTTTATACCTTTTTAGCCATTGCTTCTGTTTTAGTAGTAAACTGTGCCCCAAAA
>CBDUAL010000245.1:0-3516 GCA_965365125.1 uncultured Lutibacter sp. | reverse complement strand
GGATTGTAATGATTTATTATATTGGAACCGGTTTTTTATTAGGGATTTTTACATTAATGGATGAAGGTATTGAATTGTCTTTGGGGTTTCATGCGGCAAATAATATTATTGCAGCGGTGTTGGTAACTTCAAAATGGGCTGCGTTTCAAACAGAAGCATTGTTTTTAGATATTGCAGAACCGACCATTGATTTTGAATTCTTTTTGCCTTTTATTGTATTTTATCCGTTTGTTATTTTTGTGTTTTCAAAAAAATATGGTTGGACTAATTGGAAAGAAAAATTGTTTGGCACTGTAAGAAAACCAATCGTGTTAAATGAAGATGAATTTATAGCTTAAATTTTTTAAATCCTTTGAATTCAAACAAAATGAACGAATCAAAACCATTTCATAAGGCATTTAAATTACAAGGTAAATCTTTTAATTCTGCGGAAGAACTGATTGGTTTTTCGTTGTCGATTTCAGATGAAATTCATTTGTTTTTAAAAGAGTGGTTCAATAAAAAACAGTTTGTTGAAGTTAAAACTTCAGGATCAACAGGAACACCAAAAATAATTCAACTTCAAAAGTCGCACATGAGACAAAGTGCGAAAGCAACCGGAGATTTTTTTAATTTGGGTGAAGGAACTACTGCGTTGTTGTGTATGTCTTCAACATATATTGCAGGTAAAATGATGTTAGTTAGAGCGCTAGAATTAGGGTGGAAGTTAGACGTAGTTGAGCCAGAATCTAATCCGTTAAAAGGAATTAAAAAGAATTATGATTTTTGCGCAATGGTTCCAATTCAGTTGTACAATTCATTAGATAAAATTTACAAGGTGAAGCAATTAATTGTTGGAGGCGGTATAGTTTCAAATGATTTGTTAAGTAAAATTCAACATTGTTCAACAGCTATTTTTGCAACTTATGGAATGACAGAAACGGTTACACATATTGCAGTAAAAAAGTTGAATCATTTTAAGAATGTTATTTCGAGTTCAAATGTCATTTCGAGCGCAGTCGAGAAATCTAACAAAAACGAAAACGCCAATGTTATTTCAAATGAATCTAAGCAATCACTTTATAAATTGTTGCCAAACATTTCAATAAAAATTGATGATAGAGGCTGTTTAGTTATTAAGGCTCCAAAACTTTCAAATGAAGAAATTATTACCAACGATTTGGTTGAAATTATTTCAGACACAGCATTTAAATGGTTAGGACGGTTTGATAGTATTATAAATTCTGGAGGAATAAAGTTAATACCCGAACAAATTGAATTAAAAATTTCAAGTGTAATTCAACCTCGTTTTTTTGTAGCAGGAATTACAGATGCTGTTTTAGGAGAAAAATTAGTACTAATTGTTGAAGGTGAAAAAGAGGATACTATTTTAAACGATGTTAGAAGTTTAAAAACACTTTCTAAATACGAAATTCCGAAGGAAATTTTCTTTGTTAAAAAGTTTAAAGAAACACCTACTCAAAAAATAAATAGAATTAAAACGTTAAAGTTAATTAGTAGTACTTGCTAAGAATTTTAATGATCACTAATAATTTTATTGCAACAACGCCAATATAAAACCAAAAAGGGGTTTTAGTAACTTCTTTTAATTCGTAATACGCCAATTTAATAGCATCGGGCATTGTACTTAAATCATAAGTTTGTTTGCAATTATTACAAACCGATTTTCCAAATTTAGAACCTGCAAAAAAAGGGATTTGTAACAAGTGCTTGTAACTACCAAAAACAAAAACTACGGTATTGTTTTTAGTAGTGCAATTTGGACAAATTACTTTAGAAGCCGTTTCTCTATTTAATTCAGTGTTTTTTTTACCTGCTAAGAACATAGCTTACATTTGCAAAGAATGATACACATTTTGTACATCATCATCTTCCTCTAAACGTTCTAATAATTTTTCAACATCGGCTTGTTGATCTTCACTAAGCTTCACGGTAGTAGTTGGAATTCTTTCAAATCCTGAAGATAAAATTTCGATATTATTATCCTCAAAATAACTCTGAAGCGCTCCAAATTGTTCAAAAGGAGCATAAATTACAATTCCATCTTCATCTTCAAAAACTTCCTCAACATCAAAGTCAATTAATTCAAGCTCTAGTTCTTCTAATTCAGTAGTAATATTTTCTTTATTTAAAGTAAAAGTACACGTATGGTCAAACATAAAAACTACAGAACCAGAAGTTCCTAAGTTTCCGTCACATTTATTAAATGCAGCTCTAACATTAGCAACCGTTCTATTGTTATTATCTGTGGCAGTTTCAACAACAACAGCAATACCGTGTGGTGCATAGCCCTCAAATAAAACTTCTTTATAATTACTAGTATCTTTATCTGCAGCTTTTTTTATGGCGCGTTCAACATTTTCTTTCGGCATGTTTGCTGCCTTTGCATTTTGCATTACAGCCCTTAAACGAGCGTTTGTATCAGGATTTCCACCTCCATCATTAATAGCCATCACAATATCTTTACCTATTCTGGTAAAAGTTTTTGCCATTGCTGACCAACGTTTCATTTTTCTTCCTTTTCTAAGTTCAAAGGCTCTTCCCATAATTTGTGTTTATTTAAGTGGTGCAAATGTAAAAATAACTCGGTGTATTCACAATAAATTTACACTTGAATTACGCCTAAATTAAATTGTTTTGTAATAGGCGCGTGGTTTGCGGCTTCAATACCCATACTAATCCATTTTCTAGTGTCTAACGGATTGATAACACCGTCTGTCCATAAGCGTGCAGCGGCGTAATAAGGTGAGGTTTGTGCGTCGTATTTGGCTTCAATTGAGGCTAAAATTTCTTGTTCTTTTTCAGGTGTAATTACTTCACCTTGTTTTTTTAAGGAAGCAGTTTCAATTTGTAGCAAAACTTTAGCCGCTTGTGAACCACCCATAACAGCCAGTCGTGCCGATGGCCAAGCAACAATCAATCTAGGGTCGTAAGCTTTCCCGCACATTGCGTAGTTTCCGGCTCCATAAGAATTCCCTATAATAATGGTAAATTTTGGAACTACAGAATTACTTACAGCATTTACCATTTTGGCACCATCTTTAATAATTCCTCCATGTTCACTTTTACTTCCTACCATAAATCCGGTAACATCTTGTAAAAATACTAGAGGAATTTTCTTTTGATTGCAATTGGCTATAAAACGAGTGGCTTTATCGGCACTATCAGAATAAATAACCCCTCCAAATTGCATTTCTTTTTGACCGTTTTTAACCACTTTTCGTTGATTGGCAACTATTCCAACGGCCCAGCCATCAATGCGAGCATAGGCGCAAATAATGGTTTTTCCATAGTCTTTTTTATATTCTTCAAATTCTGAGTTGTCTACAATACGTTCAATAATTGATCGCATTTCATATTGATCGGTTCTTGTTTTTGGTAGAATTCCTAGAATATCTTCAGGATTTTCATTAGGTTGCTTTGCATTAACTCTGTTATAACCGGCTTTTTCAAAATCGCCAATTTTGCCAACAATTCTTCTAAGTTGTTCTGCTTCGTCAAGGCTAAAACCAATTT
>CBDUAL010000244.1:0-3534 GCA_965365125.1 uncultured Lutibacter sp. | reverse complement strand
CAAAAGCCAAAAGCCAAAAGCCAAAAGCCAAAAGCCAAAAGCCAAAAGCCAAAAAACCGCTCAATTTAATTGAACGGTTTTTTTGTTTATAACTTATTTGAAAGAATTATTACCCGTTCATAGAGATTAAAAACTCTTCGTTTGAAGTAGTGTATTGAATTTTATCTTTTATAAACTCCATAGCTTCTACGGGGTTCATATCAGCTAAATACTTTCTTAATACCCATAAACGTTGTACGGTTTTAGGGTCTAATAATAAATCATCTCTACGGGTACTTGATTTCACTAAATCAATAGCAGGATAAATTCTACGGTTGGCAATGTTTCTTTCTAATTGAAGTTCCATATTACCTGTTCCTTTGAATTCTTCAAAAATAACTTCATCCATTTTTGAACCAGTTTCAGTTAAGGCAGTAGCAATAATTGATAAAGATCCGCCATTTTCAATGTTACGAGCCGCTCCAAAAAATCTTTTTGGCTTATGCAAAGCGTTTGCATCAATACCACCCGATAATATTTTACCTGATGCAGGTGCAACAGTATTATAAGCTCTCGCCAAACGTGTAATAGAATCTAATAAAATAACTACATCATGCCCACATTCAACCAAACGTTTCGCTTTTTCTAATACAATATTAGCTACTCTAACGTGCTTATCAGCAGGTTCGTCAAATGTTGAAGCTACAACTTCACCTCTTACATTACGTTGCATATCAGTAACCTCTTCAGGTCTTTCATCAATTAACAAAATAATTTGATACACCTCTGGGTGGTTCGAAGCTATTGAATTCGCAATGTCTTTTAACAACATTGTTTTACCAGTTTTTGGTTGAGAAACAATCATACCTCTTTGTCCTTTTCCAATAGGGCTAAATAAATCAATGATTCTTGTAGAAAGGGTACTTGATTTACCTGCTAAATTGAATTTTTCTTGAGGAAATAAAGGAGTTAAATGTTCAAAAGAAACACGGTCTCTAACAACATTCGGATTCAATCCGTTAATTTTTGAAACACGAATTAAAGGAAAATATTTTTCACCCTCTTTAGGTGGTCTTATAACACCTTTAACAGTGTCTCCTGTTTTTAATCCAAATAATTTAATTTGTGATTGTGATAAATAAATATCATCAGGAGAAGAAAGGTAGTTGTAATCAGATGAACGTAAAAAACCATATCCATCAGGCATCATTTCCAATACACCTTCACTTTCAATAATTCCATCAAATTCATAATCAGGATCTCTATAACGGTTTCCGTTATTAGTTCGTTGTCCTTTGTTATCTTTTTGTTGGTTGCGTTGTTTATTTTGTTGGCTCTGTTGATTTTGTTTGTTTTGTTGTGGTTGTTTATTACTGTTTTCAGGCCTCTTTGGTTGAGGTTTTTTCTGTGTGTTTTCAGTAACAGATTTATCTTCAGCGCCTTTACTAATAACTTCAGTAGTTGATTTATCAGTTGTATTTATACTTAATTTTGTTTGTACAGGCTTCTTGTGAACTTGTTTTACAGGTTTTTTTAAAGGCTGTATTGGCTGTGGTTTTTTCTCCTCAGGAACTACCGCTGCTATTTCTTCAGGAACTACTGTAGTTTTTTGTTTTGGAGTAGCAGTGTTTTCAGCTACTTTTGGCTTTGATACACGTTTGCGCTTTGGTTTAGGTTGTTGCTCACTAGTAGAAGCTGTTGGCTTTGTAACCTTTGAAGGAGCTGTTGCTTGAATATCTAAAATTAAATAAACTAAATCTAATTTTTTTAATTGACTGTATTTTTTTGCGCCAATATTTTTTGCAATTTCTTGCAATTCAACAAGAGTCTTCTCCTTTAATTGGGAAATTTCAAACATTATGTTATTGTGTAAAATTTGTTAATGTATATTATATATTTTCTTACGACTATACTAAGTTTTTTAGTGTAAATTAATCTAAGGGTGATTAAGTTGAAATGTTGTAGTATATGTATACCACTCTATTGTAGTACATTGCAAATATATAAAATTATTTTAGATAAGTTCTCTTTATATCTTTAAAAATAAAATGTATTTTTGCGATTCATTACAATAATTATATGATTCAAAGAATTCAAACACTTTACCTATTAATTGCCACATTACTTTCGTCTGCGTTGGTTTTTGTGTTGAATTTATGGGTTGATGATGCCGGAGTTGAATTTTTTGCAATGGATGCTTTTATTACAGACAATGTTTTATTAAAAACAATGTCTGTGTTATTTTTTGTTTCAGCAGCTTGGACATTGATAGCTATTTTTAAATATAAAAATAGAAAATTACAATTTGTGATGGGGCGATTATCAATTTTGATCAATTTTATTTTATTAGGTATACTCGTATATTTTACGCAAAATTTATCTGGAGAAATTAACGTTTCTGAGAAAGGTATTGGGTTGCTTATTCCTGTTTTTACAATTGTTTTGGTAGTATTAGCTAACAAGGCAATTAAAAAGGATGAGGAACTTGTAAAATCTGTGGATAGATTACGATAGACCTAACATCTTAGTATATTTAGTGCAAGGAAAACCATTTTATTAATTTAAAATGGTTTTTTGCATTTTACAACTCATCGTTTGGCGAGTTCTATAATTTCTAAGTTTGAAATTTTGTCTTCATTTATTTCAAAACGCAACATGGTTCTTACTTTGTGAAAACCGTGTTTTCCTGCAGCGCCAGGATTTAAATGAAGTAACTTTAATTTTTTGTCAAACATAACCTTTAAAATATGTGAATGGCCACTTATAAAAAGTAGTGGAGGTTTTTTTTGTATTTCTTCTTTAATTCTTGGATCATACCTGTTAGGGTAACCACCAATATGAGTAATCCAAACCGAAACCTTTTCAATAGTAAATTTATTATTTAAAGGAAATTCACTTCTTACAATAGTATCGTCAATATTTCCAAATACTGCTCTAACAGGCTTCAGTTCTTTAATAGCATCAATAACTTCAATATTACCTATATCTCCTGCATGCCAAACTTCATCGGCTTGTTTTACAAACTTTAAAATTTGCGCATCAATATAGTTGTGTGTGTCTGATAATAATAAAATTTTTTTCATAGAAAAGTAAAATTCTTAACTCGCAAATATGCTGTATATTTGCATCCGTACAAAAATAACATTTCAATTGAGATATTTTTTAGAAATAGCATATAAAGGCACAAGTTATCATGGTTGGCAGTGGCAACCAAATGCTATTTCGGTACAAGAATGTGTGAGCAAGGCCATTTCAATAATATTGCGAACAACCATAGATGTTGTTGGAGCTGGTAGAACGGATACAGGTGTACACGCTGCTCAAATTTTTGCCCATTTTAATATTAAAGAGTCAATAAATGTTAACGAAGTTATTTATAAGGTAAATTCACTTTTACCAAATGATATTGTTGTGTTGAATATTTTTAATGTAGTTGATGATGCACACGCACGTTTTACAGCCACAAGTAGAAGTTATGAATATAGAATTTATTTAGGAAGAAACCCTTTTAAATTAGAAACAACATGGCAGTTAAATAATAAAACGTTAAATATT
>CBDUAL010000243.1:0-3549 GCA_965365125.1 uncultured Lutibacter sp. | reverse complement strand
ATTGTTCCTGTAGTTCCCATTGCTGAAACAAAATGTGTTATTTCGCCATTGGTATCTCTCCAAATTTCAGGACCTGTAGTTTTATAATGCGCCTTCCAATTATCATCATTTGCAAATTGATTTAGCATGGTATATCCTTTTTCAGTTACCTTTTTCTCAGCATAAGCTCTTGAGCCTTCAATTCCAACTGCTGAAGGAGTTAGAGTTACTTTTGCACCGTAAGCCTCCATAGTTTGAACGCGTTCTTTAGTAGAATTTTCGGGCATTACCAATTCTAGGTTGATGCCAAATTGTTGCGCAATCATGGCTAAGGCTATCCCTGTATTTCCACTAGTAGCTTCAATTAAATAATCGCCTTTTTTAATTTCTTTTCTTAGCATTGCTTCTGAAATCATATTAAAAGCAGCGCGATCTTTTACACTTCCTCCAGGGTTATTTCCTTCTAATTTTAAAAACAATGAAACGCCTTCTTTTTTTAAAAGATGATTGGCTTTTACAAGAGGTGTGTTTCCAATAAAATCAAATAAACTACGGTTTTTCATAACTATTTTTTTTGTTTTAACTTGGTTTCTGGTTTGTGATATACTAGTGAGTTTTTCGGAATAGATTCCGTAATCCAAACGTTACCTCCAATAACACTATTTTCACCAATAACAGTTTCTCCACCAAGAATTGTAGCATTGGCATAAATGGTTACATTGTTTTCAACGGTAGGGTGTCTTTTTACATTTTTCAATTCTTTGGCTACTTGTAATGCCCCCAAAGTTACACCTTGATAAATTTTCACATGGTCTTTTATTAAACAAGTTTCTCCAATTACGGTTCCTGTTGCGTGATCAATAAAAAATGATTTGCCAATAGTAGCTCCTGGGTGAATATCGGTTCCTGTTTTACTATGTGCATATTCACTCATTAATCTAGGAATTAATGGTGTGTTTAGTAAAAATAATTCGTGACTAAATCTATAAATAGCAATGGCATAAAAGCCTGGGTAAGCCAAATATACTTCTTCAATATTGTTTGATGCAGGATCGTTGTTTACCAACTCCTGTGCGTCTAAATTTAGGTTTTCTAAAATTTCTGGTAATTCAGATAAGAAAGTTTTCCAAATAGTTCCGCAAGATTCTTGGTTGCCTTTGCCAGCTAACGTATAAATTTCTTCAAAATCTATTTCTAATTGCTCAATGTTTTTAGCAACGCAAGCAGTTGCATCAAATAAGGTGTGAAATAAATTATCAGTAAATTTTTCGGTTTTAGTTTTTAAACTAAAATTTAAATGTGGTCGATTTTTACTCGACATAATTTTATGAATAATACTTTCTTTTGCGGTCATAATTGTATTGACTTTTCTAATTCTTTGTCGTGTTAATTTTTAAAAAATTACCACTGTTTGTAAACTTCATTAAAAGGAATTCTAAAACGTTCTCCGTAAACACCTTCAGGTTTTCTAATTCCACAGGAAATAACCATATTTATTTCGCTTCTAGGTGGTAAATTTAATATTTTTTTAATGCGAAGGGTATCTGAACCTTCCATAGGGCAAGTATCATAGTTTTCAGCAGCCATACTTAGCATAAATGTTTGTGCAGCTAAACCTGCCGATTTATGGGCTACAATTCTCATATCTGAATTTCGTAATTGACGATAAATAGGTTTAAAAAGTCCAGTAATCCAAGAGAAAACATATTTTAAACATCCAAAAATTCCCAAAAAATCAAAATAGATAAAAGGAATTAATTTTTGATAATAGTTTAAGGCGAATTTTTCTTTTGATGAATAATCACTCTTTGATTTGTTGCCAAATGTGTTTATTAAGTATGTTGTGTTTGCTTTAGCACGTTTTTTCCATAGATCTTTTCGAACCACCACTACAACTAATTGTTTGGCTGTTTTTGCTGCAGATTGTCCCAAGCAAGCTTCAGTTAATTGAGCTAGTTTTTTTGGTGAAGTTATATGGTGAAACTCCCACAACTGCATATTACTGCTAGTAGGTGCAAAAGTAGCTTGTTGAATGCATTTTTTAACAATAGCAGTATCAATCTCCTTGTTTTCATCAAACAATCTAACTGAGCGTCTATAATTTAAAGCATTTATAAAACTTGTGTTTTTCATAATTGGTAAATCTACAAAAAACTACACCCAAAATTAGTTGTAATTTTGGGTGTAATTTTAATAAATTGTTAATTTTTAGATAATAGTTGATTGTCCTAAATCAATATTATTTTTATTGTAAAATGTATTTTCATCATCCAAAATAAAATCTCTTAAAAAATTTCCAACATTGGTAGTTGAAAAATGATTTGTTGAATTTAAATCGGGTGTTGTAATGTTCAATTCTATTGATTTTTCAACAGCATTTTTAATATCTTCAGCCTCATCAATTAATTGAAAATGTTCTAAAAGCATTGCGGCAGATAAAACTGCGGCTAAAGGATTTGCGAAATTTTTCCCTTTTGCTTTTGGATACGACCCGTGAATTGGTTCAAATAAAGCTGTTTTTTCTCCAATAGAAGCAGAGGCTAACAAACCAATAGAGCCTGAAATTACACTTGCGGCGTCAGATAAAATATCGCCAAACATATTTTCGGTTAAAATAACATCAAACTGTGTTGGTTTTAAAATTAACTGCATTGCAGCGGTATTTGCATATAAAAAGTTGAGTTGTACTCCTGGGTAACTTTTTGAAATTTCTTTCACTCTTTTTCTCCACAAACGAGATGTTACAAGCACATTAGCTTTATCTATTAAAGTTAATTTTTTGCGTCTAGATTTTGCTGCTTTAAATGCTAAATGTGCAATTCGGTCAATTTCACTAGCCGTATATTTACAAGTATCTATTGCTTCTTTACCGTCTTCGCTAAACTTTTTTTCTCCAAAATAAATACCTCCGGTAAGTTCTCGGTAAATAATAAATTCGGTTCCTTCAACAACCTCTTTTTTTAAGTTTGATTTATGAATTAAGTAGTCGTAAGATATTACAGGTCTAATATTGGCATATAAATCTAATTCTTTCCGAAGTCTTAATAAACCTTGTTCTGGTCTTATAGTTGCATTGTGGTCTTTGTCGTATTTTGGATCTCCAATTGCGCCAAATAAAATGGCATCAGCACTTGAGCAAATTTCTAATGTTTCGTCAGGTAGCGGATTTCCAGTTTTATCAATGGCAATAGCACCAACATCAGCCTTTTTATATTCAAAAGTATGATTGTATTTTTCAGCAATTGCATCTAATATTTTGACAGCTTGATGTATTACTTCGGGTCCTATTCCATCACCAGGAAGCAAAGCGATTGTTAATTTCATAAATTAAATATACAATTTTTACCAATACAAGTTTAAATTGCTATACGAGTTTTTGAAATTTGATTTAGTTCCATTAAATGTTGAATGTCTTCATCATTCACTTCTTTATGATGATCGGCGAATTTTAAAAATTGAGGATAAATATCATCTAACTGAATTTTAGTTAAATCGAACCCTACATTTTTTGCACGGTAAGCCAATGCAGCTCTACCACTACGTGCTGTTAAAACAATAGAAGATTCTGTT
>CBDUAL010000242.1:0-3551 GCA_965365125.1 uncultured Lutibacter sp. | reverse complement strand
TAATAATTCAAATTATATATACTTAAATCATATTGCCTGCAAGTTATTAGGGAAAAACGAAGAAGATTTGGTAGGTAAAAATATTTGGGATGAATTTCCAGAGAAAGAAGGAGATTTATTTTTTGATAATTATCAAAAAGCATTTAAAACTAAGAAAACCATTAGTTTTGAAAATTACTTTTCACCCTGGAATCGTTGGTTTGAAAACATTATTATTCCATCAAATGATACAGTTCTCATATTTTTTAGAGAAACCACACATCAAAAAGAAAGTGAAAATAAAGTAAAAACAGCCTATAATATTATTAATAAAAGCTCATCTGTTGCTATTTTATGTGAAAATAGTTGGGATTTTCCTGTTGTTTTTGCTTCTGAAAATTCGGATAAATTATTCGGTTACTCAAGCGCTGAATTACGAAATAAAGAATTAAAAATTCATAAATTAATTCACCCACAAGATTTAGAATCTGTAAGCACAGACTTTATTAAGTTGTTAAAAGAAGGGGATACATCAAAAGTGATGCCTCCAAAAACGTTTAGAATTATTACTAAAAAAGGTGAAATAAAATGGATTGAAACAAGCATTGATGTCATAAAAGATGAATTTGAAAATGTAACACATATACAAGGAATTTTGGCTGATATTACACAGCGTAAAAAAACAGAAGATTTATTTTTTGAAAGCAATCAGCGCTTACAAGATCAATTTAATAATACGCCACTAGCATCAATAATTTGGAGTTTAGATTTTAAAGTGTTAGAGTGGAATAATTCTGCACAACGTATTTTTGGGTATACTACAGAGGAAGCTTTAGGTAAACATGCTAAAGAATTAATTTTACCAAAGGATATTTTAACAAATATTCAACAGATTTGGGAAAATTTATTAACTCAAAAAGGAGGAGGTAGAAGTAATAACAAGAATATAACCAAAAGCGGAAATACCATTATTTGCGATTGGTACAACGTAACCTTAAAAGATGCTAATGGAAATGTTATAGGTGTAGCCTCATTAGCTGATGACATTACAGAACGGGTAAGTTCAAAATTATTACTTGAAAAATCTGAAAAAAAATACCGAGATCTTTTTGAAAAATCGGTAGACCCAGTTTTTCTATTAAAAAATGGTATTATTGTAGATTGTAATGTTTCTACATTAAAATTGTTTGGGTACTTAAACAAAGAATCGTTAACTAAAATACACCCATCTAAAATTTCTCCTGAAATACAGGAAAACGGTCAAAATTCATTAGTAATGGCTAATGAAATGATAAAAGAGACTTTACAAAACGGAAGTAATAGGTTTAGATGGCTTCATAAAAAAAATAATGGTGCGGTTTTTCCTGCTGAAGTAACATTTACAAAAATAGGAGAAGATACCAACGGTGCAACTATTCATGCGGTGGTAAAAGACATTACCGAAAAAGTAAAAAAAGAACAAATTGAAGATATTTTATACAATATTTCAAAAGCTGCATTAACCATTGATGATTTTAAAGAGTTTGGTTATTTTATTAAAGATGAACTTCAAAAAATAATAGACACCAATAATTTTTATATAGCACTTTATAGTGAAGAAAATGACACGTTTTATACGCCAATTATGGTTGATGAAATGGAGGTTTTTAGTAAGTTTTATGCAAAAGGAACCTTAACAAATCAAGTGCTTAAATCAAAAAAATCGCTGCTTTTTAACAGTGAATCTCATAACAGTTTAATTGAAAAAGGAACTGTTGAATTGGCTGGGGTTAATTCTAAAGTATGGTTAGGTGTACCTTTAAAATCTAAAAATAAAGTATTTGGAGCTATGGTGGTTCAAAGTTACACTAATGAGCATGCTTATGATAAAAAAGATGTACAATTATTAGAGTTTGTAGCAGATCAAATTAGCAGTACCATTCAGCGTAAAAATAGTAATTATGATTTAAAAATAGCATTGACAAAAGCACAAGAATCAGACCGGTTAAAGTCTGCTTTTTTAGCAAATATGAGTCATGAAATTAGAACACCAATGAATGGAATTATTGGTTTTTCGGAATTGTTTTTAAATCCAGAGTTGTCGTATGCCGAAAGAAAAGAGTATGCAAAAATTGTGATAAACAGTTCAAGGCAATTATTGTCAATAGTAAATGATATTTTAGACATTTCTAAAATTGAAGCAGGTGTGGTAAAATTGAATTATGAAAATGTGAACATAAATAAATTATTAAATAATTTAGAAACATTTTATTTGCCAATAGCACAACAACAGCAGCTAGAATTAAAATGTAAAAAAGGACTTAAAAATGACGAGTGCACTATTGAAATTGATAAAACAAAGCTAAGCCAGGTAATTTCTAATCTAGTTTCAAATGCATTTAAATTTACTGACCATGGAGGTGTTGAGTTTGGATATGAGTTAGTAAATGGGTATTTGAAATTTTATGTAAAAGATACAGGCGTTGGGATTGATGAGAAATTACACAATGTGATATTTGATCGTTTTATTCAAGCCGAAGAAGATTTTGAAAAACAAAACAAAGGAACAGGTCTAGGATTGGCAATTTCAAAAAAGTTTGTTGAATTGTTTAAAGGTGAAATTTGGTTGAATTCTTCAAAAGAAGGAACTACGGTATTTTTCACCATTCCGTATGTTAAAATAAAAGAAAAAATGGTCACAAGTGTAATTGAAAAAACACCAAAAATGGTTGAAAATGATAGTAAAATTACAATTTTAGTAGCCGAAGATGAGGAGTATAATATGATGTATATTAACGAATTGTTTTCTAAAACTAATTATGAAATTGTAGGGGTAAGTAATGGTTTACAAGCAGTTGAATTGGTAAAAAATAATTCAGAAATTAAACTGGTTTTAATGGATATTAAAATGCCTGTTATGAATGGGATAGAAGCAATGAAAGAAATTAAACAAGTACGCCCTAAGTTACCAGTTATAGCACTTTCAGCCTTTGCAATGGAGTCAGATAAAGAAAATGCCTTAGCAAATGGATTTAATTCTTATTTATCTAAACCAATTGACAGGAAATTATTATTTAATTTGATACTAGAACATACAAAATAGTTATTTTTGCTACAGTAAATACAAACAATGAGTCAAAACACACACACTTTAAATCCCGATAAATGGGTACAGCAACACGCTGATTATTTATTTAATTACACAATAGGTAGAGTAAATAATCATGACCTTGCTAAAGACTTAGTGCAGGAAACTTTTTTTGCAGGGTTAAAAGCAATGGACAATTTTCAGGGGTTAGCCAGTGAACGCACGTGGCTAATTTCAATTTTGAAACGAAAAATAATTGATCATTATCGTAAAATTAATTCGGCAAAAGGAAAGGCTGAAGTAAAAATGAACTTTTACACTGATGGAGAACGTGAAGGTGAATGGATTGAAGAAAGAGCGCCCTCAAATTGGAACAATGAAACCGATAAGGACATTGAAAATAAAGAATTGAACTTGGTACTCGAAAAGTGTATTGGTAATTTACCAGAGAAATATGAGATGGTATTTCGTATGAAAACAATTCAACAATTTGAAACTGAAGAAA
>CBDUAL010000241.1:0-3554 GCA_965365125.1 uncultured Lutibacter sp. | reverse complement strand
TTTAGACAACCAATTCACTTCAATTTCAAAGCAATAATGTTTTTGATACATTTCTAAAGCTCCCCAAGCTGATAGTTTTAAAATACCCGGACCGCTTAATCCCCAATGCGTAATTAACAACGGGCCGCTTTCAGCCAATTTTGAATTCAACACTTTTACCGACCCCCAAGGAACTGAAAGTCCTGGAATGTCTTTTAAAATCTCATTTTCAATATTAAAGGTAAATAAAGACGGTACTGGAGGAACAATCGTATGCTCTAAACTGCTTGCCATTTCCCACACTTTAGCATTACTTCCTGCGGCAATTAACACATAATCTGCTTCAATTGTTTCTTTATTTGTTTGAATTAAAAAACGGTCTTCAATTTTCTGAATTGAATCTACTCTCGAACTCATTTTAACCTCAACACCTGCATTATGAGCACTGTTTAAAAAACAATCAATAATAGTTTGTGATGAGTTAGATACTGGAAAAATTCGATTATCATCTTCAATTTTTAACGGAACACCTCTATTTTCAAACCACTCCATAGTATCGCCTGTCATAAATTTATGAAAAGGACCTAATAATTCTTTTTTCCCTCTAGGATAAAACTCAACCAATTCGTTTGGTATAAAACAAGCGTGTGTTACGTTACATCTTCCTCCTCCACTTACTTTTACCTTTTGAAGTACTTTATTGCTTCCTTCTAAAATAACAACTTCCATTTCAGGATTTAATTCAGCTGCATTTATGGCTGCAAAAAATCCTGCTGCTCCACCTCCTACTATTACAAATTTTTTCTTCATTATGTTTTGTTACAATTTAGTTGTTACGTCTCCCTGAACTTGAATCGGGGTATCATTTTATTGACTTGTTAAGCATTATGAGATTCTGAATCAAGTTCAGAATGACGACTCTAAATTTATTATAAAATTAAATCTTGATACTGAATTACGGTTTGAAAACCTTTATTGTTAAAATAATTAGGAGTATCCTTATTACCTGTGGCCAATATAAAATCGCCACCCCAAGCACCTAAACTTTTTGTTTGCCCAAAATAATCGGAAAAATAGTGTTCTTGAACTGTTGTTAGTTGCATGGTTTTTGAAACTAATTGTTCGTGTTCTTTTAATAATTTTTCAAAATCAACCAAACTTGTACATCTTAAAAATGCTGTTGTTAATTCTGAAATATCTTTTATTTCTGAAGTTAAATTTCCTTTTAACTCTTTAAATCGTTGAATACCTGCTCTACTATTTTGCTTTTTATTTAAATACACAAAATACAATTGTTCTTTAAAAGAAGGATTGAAATCTACTTTTTCAACTAGAGGATTTATTCCATTTCTGGTATATAAAATAGGTGTATTATACGCCGCACAAGCCAAATCATAACCACTTCCACCAAAAGTATTTTCTAATAAAACATAGGAGTTTACGTTTGCCCAATTGGACAAATTATTAATTAAGGTTGAAGAAGTTCCTAATCCCCAATTCTTAGGAAATGTTAAATGAGTTTCAACCAAATAACCTTGATTCGAATTTAAAAATTCAGGATTTAAGTTTCTAACTTCTTTTAAAATTTTTAGTAGATTTTCGGCCAAGGTATCATTTCCACCATCTTCATCAGCCTCAAAATCGGCACTAAACAAACGTAACTTTGGCAAATCAAAAATAGCTTCCAACCAACAATCACCTTCATTGGTAAAACTCTTCCAAATTAGTTGAGGCTCTTTTATTTTTTGAATGGTTAAATCTTGTCCGCAAGTAGTTGGTACCGCCAAAGATGTTGCGCCATCTAGCACAAAATATTCACCAGTTAATAATAATTTTCCGTTGCTATAAAATTCTTTCATTCGTCTTTTATTTATGGCAGTTCAGCCACCACGCTTAAACTATAATAATATTTTCTATTTTAACAAGTTTGCCACTTCAGATATATTTTCAACAATAGGAAATGTTTGACGCTCATCTTTTTTTACTTCTTCATGAGCCCACGTTGTATGAAAAGGAACGTGCACTGCGTATCCGCCAATTTCAAGTACTGGCAACACATCTGACTTTACAGAATTACCAACCATTAAAAAGTTTTCAGGCTCACAATCTAAGTGTTTTAATAATTTTTGATAATCGGAAGGTTTTTTATCACTCATTACTTCAATATGATGGAAATGCTTTTCTAAACCCGATTTAATTAATTTTCGTTCCTGATCTAACAAATCACCTTTTGTAGCCAACACAATACGGTAATCACCATTTAAACTTTTCAACACTTCACCTACACCATCTAACAATTCAACAGGCTTACTCAACATTTCTTTTCCAAAGGAAATAACTTTAGATACTAATTCTAAATCGCCTTTTCCTTCTGTTATTTTTAAAATTGTTTCTACCATTGAAAGTACAAAACCTTTAATTCCGTAGCCATACAATTCTAAATTTTTTATTTCTATAGAAAACAATAGGGTATTCACATCCTCTTCTGGTAAATATGCTTTTAACAACTTAGAAAAAACTTCTTCGGTTTCTCTAAAATAAGGTTCATTTACCCATAAAGTGTCATCTGCATCAAATGCAATTACTTTAATGTTTTTCATATTATTTACCTCCTACTAACTTATTATTTTTAATTAATTATAAAACAACTCCGAGTTGTCATTCCTGCGTAGGCAGGAATCTAACTAGTCTTTCAAAAGATCATTATACCAACCTTCAGAAAGATCAAGCCATTTTTTATTTTCTTTTTCAATCAATTTAATTTTCCAATCAAGTTTCCATTTTTTCATATTCTTTTCTCTCTCAATTGCTTCATTTACATTTTGGAAAGTTTCAAAATACATTAATTGATTTACATTATATTTTTCAGAAAAACCTTTTTTATCACCCGTTTTATGTTCATAAACTCTTTTTTGTAAATCATTGGTAACACCAATATAAAGTGTTCCCCGAATTTTACTTGCTAAGATATACACATAATATTGATGAATGGTCTTCATTTAAAACATTCTATGGATTCTTGCCTGCGCAGGAATGACAAACTTATTTCTCCTACACTTCATCCCTATGTTAGTAATGGTAATTTATTTATCCTCAACTAACTTATTATACGCTTCAACTACGGCATTATGCGTTACTGTTTTATGTTCAAAATAATTGATTAAAAACTGTTTATCAGCTTCACTTGCACCCAATTGTTTAATAATATTGGTTAGGTGCATTTTCATATGTCCTTTTTGAATACCTGTGGTTGTTAACGCTCTTAAAGCTGCAAAATTTTGAGCCAAACCTGCAACGGCAATAATTTCCATTAATTCTTTTGCTGAAGGATTCCCTAACAACTCTAAAGATAATTTTGATAGCGGATGTAATTTTGTTAAACCTCCAACAGTTCCTAAAGCTAAAGGAATTTCAATCCAAAATTTAAAAATACCGTTTTCAATAGTTGCATTGGTTAAACTTTTATATTGCCCACTTTTAGCAGCAAAAGCGTGTGCACCTGCTTCAATGGCTCTAAAATCGTTTCCGGTAGCTAAAACAACCGCATCAATGCCGTTCATAATTCCTTTATTATG
>CBDUAL010000240.1:0-3641 GCA_965365125.1 uncultured Lutibacter sp. | reverse complement strand
TTTATGGAATGGTGTTATTGCTGCCGTACCTTTTGTTGATGTGGTTTCAACTATGCTAGATGAAACAATCCCGTTGACTACATTTGAATTTGACGAATGGGGAAATCCAAAAAACAAAGAATATTACGAGTATATAAAATCATATTCTCCTTATGATAATGTTGAAGCTAAAGCATATCCAAACCTATTAATTACCACTGGTTATTGGGACAGTCAGGTGCAGTATTGGGAACCTGCAAAATGGATTGCAAAATTAAGAGCGCTTAAAACTGACGATCACCTTTTAATTATGGATTGCAATATGGATACAGGTCACGGAGGTGCTTCTGGCCGATTTAAACGTCATAAACGAACTGCCTTAAATTATGCTTTCTTATTAGATTTGGAACATATTTCAGAATAGAACATAAAAAAGCCTATAAACTCAATGTTTATAGGCTCTCCAAAAGTGCGGGCGGAGAGACTCGAACTCTCACACCTTGCGGCACCAGATCCTAAGTCTGGCGTGTCTACCAATTCCACCACGCCCGCGTGATTTAATTGTGGGTGCAAATATACACAATAGTTTAAAATTGCAAAGCAGTTATTGAATAATTTTTAAGGAATTTAAATTCGAATAAAATTATGTATTTTTGAATAAAAGAAAATCAATTTAATGGAAAACATAAAATCATACGTTAGTCAACATAAAGACCGATTTATAAATGAACTTATTGAATTATTAAAAATACCATCTGTAAGCGCTGACTCTGCATTTAGCCAAGATGTTCTAAACACTGCCGACGCTGTTAAAGAGGCGCTTTCAGCAGCTGGTTGCGATGTTGTAGAAATTTGCGATACACCTGGATACCCAATTGTTTATGGAGAAAAAATAATTGATCCAAATTTACCAACGGTATTGGTGTACGGACATTATGATGTACAACCTGCAGATCCTGTTGAACTTTGGGATTCGCCACCTTTTGATCCTGTTATAAAAACTACCGATAAACATCCTGACGGTGCTATTTTTGCACGTGGAGCTTGTGACGATAAAGGTCAAATGTACATGCACGTAAAAGCATTGGAATATATGACATCACAAGGCGAGCTACCGTGTAATGTTAAATTTATGGTTGAAGGTGAAGAAGAAATAGGCTCTTCTAGTTTGGCTTGGTTTGTAGAACGCAACCAAGAAAAATTAAGCAACGATGTAATTTTAATTTCTGATACGGGAATGATTTCAAACACACAACCATCTATAACTACAGGTTTACGTGGTTTAAGTTATGTAGAAGTGGAAGTTACAGGTCCTAATAGAGATTTACATTCAGGTTTATACGGAGGTGCAGTAGCAAATCCAATAAATATTTTATCAAAAATGATTGCTTCATTACACGATGAAAACAATCATATCACAATTCCTGGTTTTTACGATGCTGTTGAAGAACTTTCACTAGAAGAAAGAGCTGAAATGGCAAAAGCACCATTTTCTTTAGAAGCGTATAAAAATGCCTTAGATATTGATGAAGTATATGGTGAAAAAGGCTATACAACAAACGAACGCAACTCCATTCGCCCAACATTAGATGTCAATGGAATTTGGGGAGGATATACAGGTGAAGGAGCAAAAACTGTAATTGCAAGTAAAGCTTATGCTAAAATTTCAATGCGATTGGTTCCTCACCAAGAATCAGAAAAAATAACCGCATTATTTACCAAGCATTTTGAAAGTATTGCGCCAAAATCTGTAAAAGTTAAAGTAACACCACACCACGGCGGCGAAGGTTATGTAACACCAATTGATAATATTGGATATAAAGCAGCCAACAAAGCCTATACAAAAACATTCGGAGTTCCTGCAATACCACAACGTTCAGGTGGTAGTATTCCAATTGTAGCATTGTTTGAAAAAGAACTAAAAAGTAAAACTATATTAATGGGCTTTGGGTTAGACAGTGATGCCATTCACTCTCCAAACGAACATTTTGGAATTTTCAATTATTTAAAAGGAATTGAAACCATTCCATTGTTTTACAAGTATTTTGTAGAAATGTCTAAGTAAATTACGTCAACATAAACTTGTTTCAAAATAACCACACTAAATAAAAAAGCTCCAATTTAAAATTGGAGCTTTTTACTTATTACTTTTAAGCTTTCAGACTTTCAAAACTTTAAGACTTGTTACTTATATTTTCTTCACGTAATCTGTAATAATTACAATTTGCGTAGGTCCAACTTTACCTTCAATATATTTTTCATTTTCACGATCCAAGCTAATTCTTCGCACAGCCGTACCCTGTTTTGCCACCATACTCGATCCTTTTACTTTCAAATCTTTAATCAAAACAACAGAATCTCCAGCTTGTAAAATAACACCATTCACATCTCTATGAACCACCGCATCTTCTGCTTCTTCACCTTCACCAGTAGCCTTTGCCCATTTTAAATTCTCCTCATCTAAATACAACATATCTAGCAAATCTTGAGGCCAACCTTCAGCACGCAATCGCGTTAACATACGCCAAGCAACAACCTGAACTGCAGCAACTTCACTCCACATACTATCGTTTAAACAACGCCAATGATTGGCATCAACATTGTCCGGATTTTCAATTTGGTCAATACAGGTTGCACAAGCCAAAATACTATCATCCACCGTTCCAACTGGCATTGGAGGCAATTTATAGATACTTAAATTTGCATCAGAAGTACACAATTCACATTTAGCCCCACTACGTTCTTGTAATTTATTTAAAATACTCATTCATTTATTTTTAGAATTGCAAAAATACACTTAATAAATAGCAATCACAATTATTTGGGCGTTCCCTTTCAGGTCGGGCTGTACGTTACAAGTCCTCGCTATCGCTGTGGGCTTTTCACTGCCATCCCTAACGCAAAAAGTTGTAACCTTTAAACCTAACAGGTTTTCAAAACCTGTTAGGTTTGTTTTTACACGCTTTAAAATAAGTTAAAAGCACAATATTATTATTTTAACATATCTATAAGATAATAATTTATCAGACGTTACGTTATTTGTATAACCAACTACTATGTTATGATTAAAAAATTCTTTTGGATGTGCTCCGGTGCAGATACCGACCTATTAAAAAATTGCTCAAAAGCCGAACAATATAAATTTGTTGGCATTGGCGGAACCGTATTTTTTACCGCTGTTATGGCTTTGTGGGTGCTGTTTTCCGTGTCCGTGTTTTTCTGGGTTTTTGTAGTCGTAGGTGTAGGACCTTGTTATGGCTTTTATTGCTGCTAGCTATGCATTACATACTGTTTTTGATAATTATTATTCCGCAATCTTTTTTGGATGGTATGGGGTTTATTAATTTTTAATTTAGATCGTTTTATTGTTTCAACCATAAAAAAAAGAGAAAATAAATGGAGTGAAGTACTACAAGCAACACCTCGTCTTATTTTGGCAGTAATTATAGCCATAGTTATTTCAAAACCGTTAGAATTAAAAATTTTCGAAAAAGAGGTTAATCAAGTTTTATTGACTCAAAAAAACGAATTAACCTTAGCGAATAAAACTCAAATAGCCGAGCAATTTACACCCGAAATTGAAAAACTTCAAACTGAAATAAATGTACTAAAACAAGAAATTGTTACGAAAGAACTAGCAACAAATTTCTTATACGATACTT
>CBDUAL010000239.1:0-3695 GCA_965365125.1 uncultured Lutibacter sp. | reverse complement strand
TCTTTTTTTGAAGTAAAATATGTTTGAAGCTCATTTTTATCACCTTCAAACATAAAATGAACCTGACCAATTTTTACGGTTGAAATTACTTCAGCTTTAAATCCGCCACGTGTACTCCAAAATTTAGCAACCAATGAAGCTGCTGCAACCACCGAACTTTCTTCAATAGTCATTGGAATGGTGTAATCTTTGCCGTTAATCACAAAATTAGGCGCAATAGCAAAAGGCATATAAAAGTTAGAAATGGTATTTTCAATAAAGTCGTCATGTAGATTTTGAAGCACTTCATTAGAATTCCAATATTGCAATAAAATTTGCTTTACTTTAGTGTTGTCATTAAAATAGGTTGAAATTAACCAATCAATTTTTTCGAGCTTTGTTAATTTTGAAAAGCCGTTTACAATTTTTGACATTTTTAGGTCTTGAATTATGAGTGTGCAAAGGTAAATTATTAATCAATATCAATACAAAATTAACATTTCAGATTTTTTTATGACTTATTTCAGTGTTAATTTTGTGATTTTTACTTAAACTTGGCAGTTATTTAACACAACCTTGATACATGAGAAAAATATTTATAGTTTTTTTAGCAATAAGTTCGCTTGTAACTGCGCAAAAAAAAGACATTACACTTGATGAAATTTGGAACGGTACTTTTAGAACCGAACGAATGAACTCTTTAAATTCAATGAATGGTGATTTCTACACCTTATTAAATTTCAATCGTGAAACGCAAAGTACTTCTGTTGATAAATACAATTATGCTACTTTAGAGAAAATTGAAACGGTTGTTGACAGTAAAGATTTAGCCGAATTAAACTATTTTGAAAGCTACAAATTCAACAATAATGAAACTAAATTAATTTTAGGTGTAGATTCTGAACCTATATACAGACACTCAAGCTTGGGTGTTTTTTACGTTTATGACCTTTCTGCACAAACATTGCAATTAATTGACGCTGATAAAATTCAAGAACCTACTTTTTCACCAGACAGTAAAAAAGTAGCTTATGCAAAAAATAACAATATTTACATTAAAAATTTAGAAACAAACACCGTAACTCAGGTTACTGCTGATGGATTAAAAAATAGCATTATAAACGGTATTTGTGATTGGGTGTACGAAGAAGAATTTGCTTTTGTAAAGGCTTTTGAATGGAGTAACGATAGTAAAAATGTAGCTTTTTTACGTTTTGATGAAACAGAAGTCCCAACATTTTCAATGGATATTACAGGTAATGGTTTATACCCAACTCAACAAGTATTTAAATATCCTAAAGCTGGTGAAAAAAATGCTGTAGTTACTTTACACTTATATACTATTTCTTCAAAAAGTACTGCAACCATTGATTTAGGCGCTTATGAATATATTCCTAGAATAAAATGGACCAATGATGCTGAAACTTTATGTGTAACTACCTTAAATAGACATCAGAACGATTTAAAATTACATTTTGTAAATGCGACTGATTTTTCTTCGGAAGTTGTGTTAAATGAAACCGATAAAGCCTATGTTGATATTCATGATAATTTAACTTTTTTAAGCGACAATAGTTTTATTTGGACTAGTGAAAAAGATGGTTTTAATCATATTTACCATTATTCAAAAGAAGGTAAATTAGTAAAACAATTAACTTCTGGAAACTGGGAAGTCACCAACTTTTATGGCGTAAATGAAAAAACAAAAACTGCATATTACCAATCGGTAGAAGATGGATCAATCAACCGAACTATCTACTCAGTTAAGTTTAATGGTAAAAACAAAAAACGACTAACCAACGCTTCAGGTACAAACAACGCATCGTTTAGCAAAAATAAAAACTACGTTATCAATACATTTTCTGATGCAAATACGCCTCCTATATATACGCTTCATAATTCAAAAGGAACTCAATTAAAAGAGGTATTAAACAACAATAAGCTTGCTGAAGCATTACAACAATACAATCTTTCAAAAAAGGAATTTTTTACGTTGAAAACTGGAACTGGAGCATTCAATGCCTGGATGTTGAAGCCTTCAAACTTTGACCCTACAAAAGAATATCCGTTATTTATGACGCAATATTCTGGGCCAGGATCACAATCCGTTAGCAACAGCTGGAATAGTGCCAACGATTATTGGTTTCAACATTTGGCTGAAAAAGGTTATATAATTGTGTGTGTTGATGGTAGAGGAACTGGTTTTAAAGGTGCTGAATTTAAAAAAGCAACGTATTTAAACTTGGTGAAATATGAAACCATCGATCAAATAAATTCTGCTAAAGAATTAGCTAAAAGAGCTTATATCAACAAAAATGAAATAGGTATTTGGGGATGGAGTTTTGGTGGACATATGAGTACAAACTGCTTATTAAAAGGGAGTGATACTTTTAAAATGGCCATTGCTGTAGCACCCGTTACAAGCTGGCGTTTTTATGATACAATTTATACTGAACGTTTTATGCGTACACCTCAAGAAAACCCTACTGGATATGATGAAAACTCTCCAATTAATTATGCTGACAAACTGCAAGGCAAGTTTTTATTGGTGCACGGAAGTGGTGACGACAATGTACATGTTCAAAATACGATGCGATTAACAAACGCCTTAATTGAAGCTAATAAGCCTTTTGACCAAGCTATTTACCCTGACAGAACGCACGGAATTTACAGAGGAAAAAATACAAGGCTTCATCTTTACAATAAAATGACGACCTTTATCGAGGAAAATTTAGGGGAAATAGCAAAAAAATAACTTGAATTATTAAAAAATTAAATACATTAACCCAATTAATTTCAACTTAAAATTATGACAGACAAAACGATACAAGAAGGGCATCCAAAAGGATTGTATTCCTTATTTTTTACAGAAATGTGGGAGCGCTTTAGCTACTACGGAATGCGTGCATTATTAACCATATTTTTAACTGCCGAATTAGCGACAGGCGGATTTGGAATGGATCGTGCCGAATCGTTAGCTGTTTATGGAATGTTTACTGCATTGGTTTATTTAACTCCAATTATTGGGGGTTGGTTTGCCGATAAAATTATTGGACAACGTAAATCTATTTTTATTGGTGGAGTTACAATGGCTATTGGTCAGTTTTTATTAGCTGCCAGTTCTATACCTTCCTTATTTGAAAGTACGGATTCTCGTTTATTCTACTTTTACCTAGGTTTAGGTGTATTAATTTTAGGGAATGGATTTTTCAAGCCAAATATTTCTACAATTGTAGGTGATTTATATGACAATGACGATCCAAGAAAAGATGGTGGGTTTACTATTTTTTATATGGGTATTAATATTGGTGCATTTTTATCTCCATTTATTGCGGGTACTTTAGGTGAAAAAGTTGGATGGCCTTATGGTTATTTAGTTGCAGGTATTGGAATGTTACTTGGTGTTGTTTGGTTTTACGCACGTCAAAACACCCTAGAAAACCTAGGTTTACCTCCTGGAGTTGCTGATGAAGGACGAACAAGCCTAATCGCTAAAGATTGGAGAGATATTTTAATATACTCTGCAGCAAACTTTGTTATTGTTTTAGCTGTTATGCTATTTTGGGGTGCTACTGGTGATTTAATTCATACCATTGTATCTTGGGGTATTGGTATAGCAGGGGTTTTATTTTTAGGTTCTTCCATTTACAAAGGAACTACAGGATCTACAGAATGGACTCGTGTTTTAGTTATTATTGTATTAGCCATTTTTAACA
>CBDUAL010000238.1:0-3734 GCA_965365125.1 uncultured Lutibacter sp. | reverse complement strand
AAAATCAAAGCATAATCGTGAGTTGCCATTAAAATGGTTTTTCCGCTATTATGAATATCTTGAAGCACTTTCATTACATCAACTGAAGTTGCAGGGTCAAGGTTTCCCGTAGGCTCATCAGCTAATATTAAATCGGGATCATTTAATAAAGCTCTTGCAATTGCAACACGTTGTTGCTCTCCTCCTGAAAGTTGAAAAGGCATTTTAAAATCTTTGGTTTGCATTTCAACTTTTGTTAAAACCTCAATTATTTTGGTTTTAATTTGCTGCTCGTCTTTCCAACCCGTAGCTTTCAACACAAATTTTAAATTTTCAAAAACATTGCGGTCATTTAACAATTTAAAATCCTGAAATACAATCCCCAATTTTCGTCTTAAAAAAGGAATTTCCTTTTCTTTTAAAGTATTTAAATTAAATCCTACAACACTTCCCATCCCTTTTTCTAACGGCAAATCGCCATACAAGGTTTTCATTAAACTACTTTTTCCACTCCCCGTTTTACCAATTAAATACACAAAATCGCCTTCATTTAAAGATAAATTTACTTGAGACAATACTAAATTTTCACGCTGAAATATTTCGGCATTTTGTAATGATAGAACCGTTTTTGACATTGACACCTTGATTTTCAACAAATCTAAATATTTAAATGTAAAATTTCAACATAAACATCGTTTATAATAAAATCTGATACCGGAAACTCATTCTTTTCAACAAAAATTGTTGAAATCCTTTCATAAAAAAAGTGCCACATGAAGGCAATTTCAAAAAAATATCACGTTATTAGATGATACATTTAAACTTACAATTTTAAAAAATATGCAGTATAAAAAAATTGTTTTACCTATTTTTTTGATTTTGATAACTCTTTCTATATCAGCACAAAAAACAGCAATATACACCAATATACTTAAAGATTACAACCACGCACTTGAATTGTATCAAAATAACTCTTTTGTGGCAGCACAAGAAAAATTCAACACCGTTAAAATTCAATTTGAAGATGCGTCTGAATTAAAAGCTAATTGCGAATATTATGCGGCAAACTGTGCGGTTAGGCTAGGTCAACCTAATTCTGATGAATTAATGCAACAATTTGTAGACAATTATCCTACAAGTACTAAAAGAAATAGCGCTTTTATTGATGTTGCTAATTACTATTTTAAAGTAGGGAAATACGCGTATGCCGCAAAATGGTATTCAAAAGTAAGTGCCACCAATTTAAGTTTAAGTAAAGAAGAAGAATTTAATTTTAACTATGGCTATTCACTATTTGCTTCTAAAAGCTATGCCAATGCTAAAGAATATTTTTTAACGCTTTTAGACTCCCAAAAATATGGAGCGCAGGCAAAATATTATTACGGATTTATAGCTTATAATCAAGATGATTTTGATACTGCAGGAAAATATTTAGGTGAAGTTGAAAACAATACTGCTTTTAAAACTAATGTTTCTTATTACTTAGCTGATATGAATTTTAAGCTCGGTAATTTTCAAAAAGCTATTGATTACGGACTGCCCTTGTTAAAAAAAGCCAAAAGATTAGAGCATTCTGAAATTTCAAAAATTGTTGGTGAAAGTTATTTCAATCTACAAAAGTATAAAGAAGCAATACCACATTTACAAAACTACAAAGGTAAAAACAGCAAATGGAATAATACCGATTATTACTTATTAGGATATGCTTTTTTTAAACAGCATGATTATGAAAATGCCATTAACAATTTCAATAAAATTATTGATGGTAAAAACGCTGTTTCTCAGAATGCCTTTTACCATTTAGCCGAATGTTATTTAAAACTAGATAAAAAACAAGCTGCACTAAATGCTTTTAAGAATGCTTCAGAAATGGAATTTAGTCCTGAAATAAGAAAGGATGCTTGGTTAAATTACGCTAAATTAAGTTATGACATTGGAAATCCGTATAAAAGCGTTCCCGAGGTTTTAAAAGAATATTTAGCCTTGTATCCAAGTTCAAAACCTGTTGCAGAAATAAACAATTTAATTATTAGCGCCTATGTTTCTTCAAAAGATTACAAAGGGGCTTTGGATCATTTAACCAGTAAAAAAACTACTAAAGAACAGGCAACCTACCAAAAAGTGGCATTTTATTACGGCACTGAACTTTTCAACAACAATTCCTACGAAAAAGCTAAAGAAAATTTTGAAAAATCTTTAACAGTTTCTGCCGATAAAAAAATCACAGCACAAGCAACCTTTTGGAAAGGTGAAACAAATTACCGATTAAATAATTTTACTGCTGCTATAGAAGATTTCAACAAGTTTACATCAATGCCTGAAGCTTCACAAACGGCAGAATTTGAAAACGTAAACTACCATAAAGCTTATACTTATTTCAAACAAAAAGATTATTCAAATGCTACTAAAGAATTTTTAAAATTCATTGATAAAAACACCAACAACGAATTAAAAAGAAACGATAGTTATTTACGCTTAGGAGACGGTTATTTTGTAACATCAAACTACGCAAAAGCAATAAATTACTATTCAAAAGCTTTAAAAATGGGTGAAATTGAAACTGATTATGCGCAATTTCAAAAAGCCATTAGTTTTGGATTAACTGGAGATGAAGATGCTAAAATTAATGAGTTGAATTTGTTTTTAAGGAAACAACAAAAATCAATTTATACAGATGATGCGTATTATGTTTTAGGAAATTCATACTTAAAAAAAGGCAACAATAAATTAGCCATAGAAAATTACGACTACCTGATTTCTAATTTAAAAAGGAGTCCGCTTATTTCAAAAGCACTGCTTAAAAAAGGGATTATTTATTACAATTCCGACAAAAATGAACAAGCTTTAGCAACCTATAAAAATGTGGTAACCCGTTTTCCTAACACTTCGGAAGCGATGCAAGCTGTAAAAAATATTCGTCAGATTTATGTTGATTTAGGGCGTGTAGATGAATATGCAAACTGGGTAAAAACTATTGATTTTGTAAATGTATCAGATGCTGAATTAGACAATGATATGTATGAATCTGCTGAAAAGCAATACCTTCAAAACAACCATAAAAAAACGATTCAAAGTTTTGAAAAATATTTGCTTCGATTTCCAAAAGGACTGCACACAATAGCTGCTCACTTTTATTTAGCACAATCTTTGTTTTCAGAAAACAAACATACTAAAACAATTCCGCATTATCAATTTGTAATTGATCAAGAACAAACCGAGTTTACAGAAGATGCCTTGTCTAAATTAGCATTGGTATATTTAGAAGCAACTCAATGGAATGAAGCAGTTACAACCTTGGAAAGGTTAGAAACTGAAGCAAATTTACCGCAAAACATTATGTTTGCGAAAACCAACTTAATGAAAGGTTATTATGCCGAAAAAAAATACACTAAAGCGGTTGAATATGCCGAGAATGTTTTAAAAAACAACAAACTTGAAGATCGCATAAAATCTGATGCTTATATTATTATTGCACGTTCAGCCATAAAAAATGGCAACGAAAACAAAGCCAGAGATGCTTACAAAAAGGTTGAAACAATTGCTTCTGGTGAAATTATGGCTGAAGCACTTTTTTATAGTGCGTATTTTGAAAATTCAGACGGAAGTTACCGGGTTTCAAATGAGATTGTTCAAAAAATAGCTGCTGATTATGCTGCTTACAAATATTGGGCCGCCAAAGGTTTAATTGTAATGGCTAAAAATTATTATGAATTAAATGATGCTGAAGGAGCAGATGCTACTGATTCTCATGGAAC
>CBDUAL010000237.1:0-3781 GCA_965365125.1 uncultured Lutibacter sp. | reverse complement strand
CCAAAGATGATAAGTTCATCAGGTTTCCAAAAATTTGCAGCTAAAAACGTATTTAAATACTGACTACATTCATTTCTAGTTAAAATTAAACCATAATTTAAGACTTCACCATCAAAAGGTAACATATTTTGAATGCTATTGGTATTGAATAAATCCATACTGTTTTTAACGCATTAAAGTACCTTGTTTAAGTTTTAGTTGAAATAAAAAAGAAGTTAAATAATTGTTTTACCAACATAGATAAGCACATTTCCTTTTTCAATTTTGAAATCTTCTTTAAGAGATGAAATGATATGAATTACACCACTATTATCTTTTAAAAACATAGGAGAAGCCTGAGGTTCTTCATAAATTTCATCCATTAATTTTAAGTAATGCTCTTTAGAGTCTACATGAACTTCATTAACCAATGGAAAATCACGTACAATTTCACCTAAATTTAAAAAGTCATCTTTATGTGTAAATAATTGTTTTTTATCTTTTACTTCACCTGCTAACAATTCTTCAGTAGTAATAATTCTAAAAGCACCATTTTCACCAAAGTCAGGGGCAAATTTTTCAATAGCGTATTCATTTACAGCACCACCACCGGTTAAGGCAAGTAAATAACCAATGTCATTAAATTCAACATTTCTTAAGAGTTCATCGGCATAAATATCGGCCTGAATAGCTTCTAAATCTAATGACTTTGCTTTTTCTATGTGTTTGGCATTGTTATCAATTAACACTACACGGCGGCCATTTTTTGTTAAATATTTGGCAATTAAACGGGAAAAATTAGAAGCACCAATAATCATAATTCCGTCAGAAGATTTTAAAAACACGCCAACCATTTTTGAAAATAAACGGGCAGTTGTGGCGTTTAATAGTACGGTTCCAAGCACAATCATAAATACCATTGGTGTAATATATTCAGCGCCTGGTTCGCCTTGCATTTCTAATTTCAGTCCAAATAATGAAGCAATTCCGGCAGCAACAATTCCGCGGGGACCCACCCAACTGATGAATAATTTTTCATTGAATTTTAGACTAGAACTAGCAGTGCTTAAAAATACACCAATAGGTCTTAACGCAAAAACAACTACAGAGAAAAGTATCAATGTTTCCCATCTGTATAGTAGTAATAAATCGTCTACACTAATATTTGCAGCGAGTAAAATAAATAAAATAGAGATTAAAAGGATGCTTAAGGATTCTTTAAAATAGAGTATTTCTTTTAATTCGGCTACTTCCATATTTCCAAGTACCATACCCATAATAACAACGGCTAATAAGCCAGACTCATGCGCAAATAAATCAGCCAAAACAAAAACAAATAAAACACTTGCAAGTGTAATTACGTTTAATAAATAATGCGGAATGATTTTTAATTTTAAAGAATAGTAAAGAGCGTAAGCAGCTGTAAAACCAATTGAAAGTCCAATGATTACAATTTTTATAAACTCAAGTAAGGCTTCTTTCGTATAATCGTAACCGTAGCCAACACTTATAAATTCAAAAACTAAAACCGACACCAAAGCACCGATTGGATCTATTAAAATACCTTCCCATTTTAATACTGTAGAAACATCTTTTTTTAATGGAATGTTTCTTAAAATTGGACCAATAACCGTTGGGCCAGTAACAATAATTAATGCAGAAAATAGAAAGGAAATATCCCAGCTTAAATTAAAAATATAATGAGCGGCAACACCACCACCAAAAAAAGTAACTGCCGAACCTAAAGTTATTAACTTTCCAATAACTGGTCCAACATTTAGTACCTCGCTTTTTTTGAGAGTTAATCCACCTTCAAAAAGTATAATACTTATGGCTAAAGAAACAAAGTTAAATAAGCGTTCACCAGGAAATAATCCTTCTTCACCATTCCAAACAGGTTGTATCCATTGTGTACCATCTTCAGTAATAAATGTTGAGATAGGACCAACAAGCAACCCAATTAAAATCAATGGCAAAATAGCCGGAATTTTAAATTTCCAAGCAACCCAATAAGCAATAACTCCTAATATTATAATGGCAGCAAATTCTAACATGTATTTAAATTTTAAGAGATGGCAATATACTTAATTATTTACCATTAGTTAAACTCTTTTTTGTTGAGTGTAAATAATTGTTTTAATGGTTTGGTTAAACTTAAAGTGATATGCATAAAAAAAGGAGTTACAATTTGTAACTCCTTTTTAATTCGTGGTTTTAAACATTTAAACGTTAAATAGTTTGCAGTTTTAAACATAAGTGATAAATTTTATCTCTTTCGCCTGGGTTTTTTATTGTTTTTCCATTTAAATTTTCACGGATATAGTTTAAAACTTGTTTATCTACAGAGTTTACTTTTAATACTACAATTTCACCTGCAGAACTAAATGTAAAAGTGATTTGTACGGTAGAAGTATTGTTAAAATAAAATTCGGTATGATCTAATAAATTTTCAATTTGAGTTCCAATAGTTGGTTTTTTTAATTCATTTGTTGAGATTTCAGATGCAAATAATCCAGTTGTTCCAATTAGTAATGCGATAACGAATAATTTTAAGTTTTTCATGATAATAAATTTTGGTTGTTAGTAATAAAAAATTGATTGTTGTATTTTTTAGTTGTTTATAAACTGTATCTTCTAAAATTTCCCCATTGTGCTCTTTTAGAATTTGAGAAGCTTAAAGTGTTTACTTTTGATTTGCTTAAAGTTGTCATAATTTTAGTTTTTAATTGTTAGTATACTTAAAAGACGGGCGATTAATTGTTTTGTTACAGTACTATGTAAAACAAAGTACTATTTTAACATACTCTTAACATAAGAGGTGTTTTCTTTTTATAGAGTTACCTAAGGGAAAGTGCTTATATTTAGAGGCTTTAGGGATTAATAAAGTTTGCAAAAAAACAAAAGGAAGTTTTGGTTGTATTTAAATGATAATCTTCTGTTTTTGTTATTAAACTGAAAAAATATATTAGTATAGCTCTTGTTTTCTTTGTTTCATTTACTACGTTTTCTCAAAATTTGGCAAGCATTTATAAAAAGGTTAACTCTTCAACAGTTGTTATTAAAACTTTAAATAATTTAAGTGTCGGAGGTGGTGATAAACAAAAAGTAAATACCGAAGTAGGTAAGGGGTTAGGTGTGTTAATTTCAAACGAAGGTTTAATTTGGACAACTTCGCATGTAGTACATTCAGCAGACAAGGTTGCTGTTAAATTTAATGATGGAGATGTGTATGAGGCTGAGGTATTAAGTTCAAACTCTTTAGCAGACGTAGTTTAATAAAAGTAGTATCAGGTTTTGAATTAAAACAAAAACACATTGCTATTATAGGAAATTCAGATGCCGTTATGGTTGGTGAAGCTATTTTTAATTGGTGCTTCGCTTGGGGAGGAGCAAACATTAACTAAAGGAACTGTAAGTGGAAGAATTTCCCCAGAAGAAATTGGATATGATTTTGCCGAAGTTGCATATTTACAAACTGATGCAGCGATAAATCAAGGGAATTCAGGAGGGCCAATGTTTAATATGAAAGGGCAGGTAATAGGAATTGCGAGTTTTATTTTATCTCAATCAGGTAGTTCAGCTGGTTTGGGGTTTGGAACTATTTCAAACGTTGCAAAAAAAGTATTAATGGAGCAGTCAAATCTTTGGACAGGTATGGAGTTCCTTATTTTTAAGTGATGAATTGGCCGATGTGTTTAATTTGCCTCAAGCGCTGTTATTGAGGGTAGGTAATTGTTAATAGGTGAATTTTCAGTAAGCTTTTATGTGCGGAATTGAAAGCTGTATTTTTGTTACTTGTAAA
>CBDUAL010000236.1:0-3805 GCA_965365125.1 uncultured Lutibacter sp. | reverse complement strand
TAATTACCCTTGTTTTCTAATCTCAACTTGATGAGGATAAGGTATTTCAATACCAGCTTTGTCTAATGCGTATTTTGTAGCTTCAATAGTTCCAAAATATACATCCCAATAATCTGCAGGTGTTGCCCAAGGGCGTACAGCAAAATTAACAGAACTATCGGCTAACTCAGAAACGTTTACGCTAGGAGCAGGATCTTGTAATACTTTATTGTTTGAAGTTAATACTTCCATTAAAACCTCTTTTGTTTTTTTAATATCAGCATCATAACTAACTCCAAAAGTTAAATCTACACGTAACATACCAAGTTCAGTATAGTTTTTAATATTTCCGTTAGAAAGTGTTCCATTAGGTACAATTACTAATTTGTTGCCCGGAGAAATTATTTTAGTTACAAAAATTTGAATTTCTTTTACAACTCCAATTTCACCTTGTGCTTCAATTAAGTCGCCAACTTTAAAAGGTTTAAAAATCATAATTAATGCACCACCTGCAAAATTAGCAAGTGAACCTTGTAAAGCTAAACCAACAGCTAAACCTGCTGCCCCTAATATGGCAACAAATGATGTTGTTTCAACTCCAACTTGTGAAATGGCAGTAATAAATACCAATATTTTTAAAGCCCAACCTAATAAATCTCCTAAAAATTGTTGAAGTGTTTCATCAACACCTCTTTTCGACATTAATTTTTGAGAAATTTTTACAATTTTTTTAGCTAACCACAATCCAATAATTAGAATAATAATTGCTAAAATAATTTTTAATCCAAAATCCATTATTTTATACTCTTTAATAAAGCCTAAAATTGATGCTGTGTAATCCTGTGTTTCCATAGTTCTATTTAATTAATAATGTTAATATGATTTCTAAATGCTGGAATAAATTTAGCGTTAATTTTAGATGCTTTATTGATGCCTGCAATAGCCTCGCAAATTAAAAAGAATAATACTATTTCCAAAGAATTATATGTGTTGATTATAGCGTAGGTTAAAATAGTTGTTTTAAAATAATGATGTCAATTTTGATTTATAGCTAAAACTCAATTTTTAACTGGTCAATCGCTTTTTTAGTATCTTTTTCAGGGAGTTTACATGCACCATCAACACAAATATAAATGTATGTTTCATCTTTATTAAATCGGCCTTCCATTAATGGAATTGTACTTTCTGAAGTGCTTCCTGCAATTAATTTGTTTGGAATATAGTATTGATTGATTTCGGTTAATTTTTCAAAAGTATTTTCACCTGAAATTGCAATTTCATAATATGCACCAGTAAAATCACACATTAGTTGTAGCCAATTAGCATATCCCGATCCGTATTCTTGTGCTCGGTCTTTTATATTACTTAGCATTTGTTTGCTAACTTTTAAGTAGTAGTTATTGGAGTAATAATGACTTAATTTAAACAAATTAGTAGCCATAATAGAGTTGGAAGAAGAAATTACATTGTCTTCAATTTCCATTTTACGGGTAATTAAGTCTGTGTCTTCATCAGATGTGAAATAAAACATCTGCTTTTCTGCATCAAAAAAGTGATCAAAAGTATAATCGGTTAATTGTTTTGCAGTGTTTAACCACAACTCATTTAAGGTAGCTTCGTAAAGGGAGATATAGGCATCAATAACAGTTGCATAATCTTCTAAATAACCGTTAATGGTGCTTTTTCCATTTTTATAATTATGATTTAAATTTCCGCCTTCTTGCAATTGTTTTGTGTATATGAATTTTGCGTTTTTAATGGCTGTTTCTAAGAAATGTTGATCGTTAAAAACCTTAGAAGCATCTATATATCCTTTAAGCATGAGTGCGTTCCAAGAGGTTAACGATTTATCGTCTAATCTTGGTCTATCTTTTTTGTCTCGCTCTTTTAATAGTAATTCTTGCCATTTAACTACTTTACTTTCTAATTCATTTATTGAGATTGCATGTTTTTTAGCAATTTCTTCAGTTGGTTTATTTCTGATTAAAACATAATTTTCATGTTCCCAATAACCGTAGTGATTGATGTTGTAATAATCAGAGAATAATTGATAATCATCTTTTAACAGCGTTTGTAATTCTAATGATTTCCAAACATAAAAAGCGCCTTCTTCTAAAACACCTTCTTTACTAGTGCTGTCGGCATCTAATGAAGAATAAAAAGCACCTTCAGTTGTTGTTAATTCACGTTCAATAAATGCCAACGTTTGATATACGGTTTTTTTATAAAGTTCATTTTTAGTTGCTTGGTAAGCATTGGCATACAAACTTACCAACTGTCCGTTATCATACAACATTTTTTCAAAATGAGGCACATGCCACTTTATATCTACCGAATAACGCGAAAAACCGCCTCCAATTTGATCGTAAATACCACCATAAGCCATATTTGTAAGAGATGTATTTACATACTCTAAAACTTTAGGGTTATTTGCCTGAATAGCATAACGCAATAAAAATTGATAATTGTTAGGCATTGGGAATTTTGGAGCGCCTCTTTTTCCGCCTAAATCCATGTCCATATTTTGAGTCCATTCTTCAACACAATTGTCAATATCTGAAATAGAAAAATCGGTTACCTCACCACTAAAATGTACTAAATCTGATTTTTGAACACCTTCGGTTAGCTTTTCAGCATAAGCAATCATTTCTTCAGGCTTTTCTTCATACATTTTACTTAATTGTTCCAATGCACTTATCCAGTTTTCCTTCGGAAAATAGGTGCCGCCCCAAACAGGTCTTCCGTCAGGTAAAGCAATACAATTCAAAGGCCAACCACCTCTGCCTGTCATTAATTGAACGGCATTCATATAAACTTGGTCAACATCAGGGCGTTCTTCTCTATCAACTTTTATATTTATGAAATTTTGATTCATAACAGCTGCCACTGAATCATTTTCAAAACTTTCATGTTCCATCACATGACACCAGTGGCACGATGAATATCCTATTGAAATTAACATCAATTTATTTTCCTTTTTAGCTAATTCTAAAGTTTCGTTATTCCACGCTTTCCAATCTACAGGATTATGTGCGTGTTGTAATAAATACGGACTTGTTTCATTTATTAAGCTATTGGTGTATTTATGATTTTTCATTCTATGTTCAGTTTTATTTTTACAGCTTAAAATACAAAGTAGTACTAAGATGTATTTTAGTTTTTGCATTTAGTTGTTTATTTTTTTGCTAAATATAGCGAAAGTATAAAGGTTAACAATGCGCTTTTAAATTACTAAAACGTTTTTTTAGTTTTTAAAATTAATATTCTATTTAAACAAATGGCTTAATTAAATTTGTTTTACAATTTTTAAACGGGTTTTAATGAAGAGATATCTATTGAGTTTGTTATGTGTACTAGCGTTTTTTGGAATGCAAGCTCAAGAAGTTCAAAAAAACGAAGGTGGCTCATGGTTTACGGCCATAAATAAATTTAAATTTTCTGAAAGAGTTTCAGCTGTGAGTATTGTTCAATGGCGATTTGTTGAAAGCATGAAATATACAAGGATATTTTTAGTAATGCCCTTTGTAAATTATAAATTCAGTAATAAAATTAGTGTGGGTGTGGGGTACAATTATTCAAATTATAGTATAGCTGGTATTCATCCTCCATCATTAGATTACGAAAATAGAATTTGGCAACATGTTAGTTTGTTTTCTTCACTAGGAAAGGTAAAAATAAGTCAACGTTTTATGTTTGAAGAGCGTTTTAAAACAAAATTAAACAATGAAGAAGCTTACGCTAATAGGTTTAGGCATAGAATGAATTTTGAGTTTAATATTTTTGTGTTTTAATTCTGTATGACAGGTTATAATCGTTGAGAATTGTG
>CBDUAL010000235.1:0-3851 GCA_965365125.1 uncultured Lutibacter sp. | reverse complement strand
GTATTAAATCCAATTCCGTATTTTTTTAGAGGTGTTAAATAAATAGATGCTTCTAGGTCGTCATTTTCTAATTCGGTATATTTTATATCAACCGATCTAAAGTTATTTAGGCTCCGTAAACTTTTTCTAGACAATTCTCTTGCGGCATCATTGTAAAAGTCAGTTGGTTCTATAAAAATGGCATTTAGTAAATGTTTTGGCTTGTAGCGTAGTTTGTTTTTTGATAAAAATTGATAGCCATTGGCATTAATTGTATCCGTTATTGGTTCATCTTTTGCTTGAAAAGAATAATCAGCGTAAATTTTTACGTTTTTAATTTTTTGAATTTTGAACGGAATATTAGCAATACTGTCACTAATTAATAATTCTATACTTACTTTGTAATTTGAAGAGTCAGCTTCAAAGTTAATGGCATTTTTGTTAAAACGATATACTCCTGAATTTCTAAATAAGTTTGTCAATCTATTTTGTTCAGCAATAAATGAAGATAATTTAAACTGATTTCCTTTTTTTATTAATGAAGCCTCTTTTGATGCGTGGTAAATTGAATCGAGTACCGTTGATGAAATTTCAGTTTTAACACTGTCTAGTAAGTAGGGTTTTCCAGTTTCAATCTCATAATTAACCTTAATTCTCTTATTTTTAATTTCAGTTGTTACGGGTTTAACAGTTGTTTTAAAATAACCTTCATTATTGTAATGCTGAATTAGGTTATCAATTGTTTGTTTCGTTTTTTTCTTATCTAAAATTACAGGTTCTTCGCCACTTTTTAGCAGCCATTGATTTCCATCGTATTTAAATTTACGAAGTCCTCTTGCTTGTTTGTCTGAAAATAGGGTGGAAGTGAAATTGTATCTTTTTGGGTGTTCAGACTTCCAATTTTCAAAATCAGTATCAAAATCTTTATTACCTAAGTTGTGAATATGAAGCTGAAGCGGAAAACCAAGAACAGGCTGATTTGGGCGTTGCACAATATAATCGGAGATTTCGCTGTCAACATTTTTTTTCTTATTTACGGTCACCGAATTTTTAACCAATAAATGTTCATTTTCAGGAACATACTTTACGGCGTTACAAGCTGAAAAACTAAAAGTTATACTTAATATGATTATTAATATTATAAAATTGTTTTTCAATAAATAAGAGTTTAAATTTGTTTCAAATGTAAAACTTTTCAAGGTATTACCCAATTACAATTATTTATAAATAAATTTATGAGTTTAAGCAAAAGTCAACTAAAATTAATAACGAGTTTACAGCAAAAAAAGTACCGAACAAAACATGGTTTATTTGTGGCTGAAGGAACAAAAGTTGTATGTGAGTTTTTAAACGCTAATTTTAAGTTGAATTCTTTGTTTTGTGTAGATGCTTCAATTTATAATGCTCTTGAAAATGTTACTGAAATTTCTGAATTAGAATTAAAAAAAATAAGCACTTTAAAGTCGCCTAACAATGTGTTGGCTTTATTTAAAATTCCTGCGGAAGCTACTTTGCAACATGAAGGTTTTTTTGTAGCGCTTGATGGTATTAATGATCCCGGAAATTTAGGTGCAATTATTAGACTTTGTGATTGGTTTGGTGTAACCCAGTTAATTTGCTCAAAACACACGGTAGATTGTTACAATACTAAAGTAGTTATGGCTTCAATGGGTTCTTTAACAAGAGTTTCAATTGTTTATATCGATTTGTTACCGTATTTAAATACTTTGCAACTTCCTAAATATGCTGCTTTAATGGATGGTGAAAATGTGTATAAAAGTAACCTGCCTGAAAATGCTGTTTTAGTAATGGGAAATGAAGCAAACGGAATTAGCGAACCTATTTTAGAAGTAATAGATTCATCGATTTCAATACCAAGATTTGGAGCAATGCAATTAACTGAAAGTTTAAATGTAGCAACTGCTACGGCAATTTTATTAAGCGAGTTTAAACGAGAATTTTAATGAAAAGCCAATTTTAAGAAAATACCTCTTGTTCCAAAATAATCAATATTCCCGGTCCACGGACTGTTGGTGTTTTTGTCTCTTACCAATTCATTATTTATGGCAAATACTCCTCTTATTGATGGTGAAAAAATAAAGTATGGCAAATAAATGTCAATACCCAATCCCATCTCGTAGGTAAAGTTATTTTTTTTCATTCTAAATTCTCCATCGTAATTATCATCAGAATTGTCTTCATTACTCGAAAAATTATAATCATAAGAAACACCACCTATAATATATGGTCTAATGTTGTTGTATCTGTCGGTATTCAATTTAATTAATAAAGGAATGCGTAAATAGGTAGAATTAACATTACGTATGCTATCTCTTGGACCTCCCGGAATATGAGTAAAGGCCAATTCTTTTGTGTTACTTGAGAGTCCGGGTTCTAAGCGTAAATTAATATTTTTATGTAACCTGTAATCCCCAATTAAACCAACATTAAACCCTACAGTTGGTGTAACATTCACAAATGTATTTACATCAGTTAAATAAGAAATTTTATAACTTTTCATATTTAACCCTAAATAATACCCCCAAAAAACTTTTTGCTTATCCCAATTTTGTTGGTATTCAACAACGTCTCTTTTTTGAGCAATACTGTAATTAACAGAAAGTATGATGAGTATAAGAGCTATAAATATTTTTTTCATAAGTTATTTTTTTGCTATATAAATTGTAGCAACACCAAAAGTTTGTGGTTTGTTTTCTATAGCTATAAACCCCGTTTTTTGTAAAATATTGTTGAAAGCTTCTCCATAAGGAAAAGAAGCTGCAGAATCTGATAAATATTTATATGCAACTTTATCTTTTGAAAAAATACGACCAATGGTTGGTAAAATTTTTGTTGAATAAAAACGATAGCCTTGTTTGTAAGGTGTTTTAGTTGGAACAGAAGTTTCTAATACAACAAAAGTACCACTAGGTTTTAATACTCTATAAATTTCACTCAATCCTTTTTCTAAATTTTCAAAATTACGAACCCCAAAAGCAACTGTAATAGCATCAAAAGAATTAGCTTCAAAAGGCAATTCTTCAGAATCTGCAAGTACCATTTCAATTTTATCATTTAGCTGAAGTTTACTTGTTTTAGTACGCCCAACTTCTAGCATTCCATCAGAAATGTCTAGCCCCACAATCTTTTTTGCTGAAGTTTTAGTTAAATTAATTGCTAAATCACCAGTTCCGGTTGCAATATCTAACACAGTTTCAGGGTTTGTATTGCCAACAATTTCAACAACTTTATTGCGCCATTTTATATCAATTCCAAAAGAAATAACACGATTTAAATTATCGTATTCTTTAGAAATGGTATCAAACATTTTGGTAACCTGTTCTTTTTTTCCTTTTTCAGAATTTTTATAAGGAGTTACTTTTTTGCTCATAAATAATTTAGTAGTTAACGGCTACAACTCCTTCAATTTTACCAGGAATAAGTTGTTTTAGCATATTTTCAATTCCGTTTTTTAGAGTAACTGTTGATGACGGGCAACCACTACAAGCGCCTTGTAAAACAACATTTACAATTTTTGTTTCTACATTGTACGAGTTGAATAAAATATTTCCACCATCAGCAGCAACTGCAGGCTTAATATATTCATCTAAAATACTAATAATTTGTTGTGAAACTTCATCTAAATCTTCAGCGTTGTAAGTTTCAGTTGTTGGCTGAGTGTTGTTTTTAGAAGCAATGGCAATAGTTTTTCCGTTGGCAATATATTCTTTAATAAAACTTCTAATTTCAACAGTTATATCACTCCATTCAACAATATCAGATTTTGTGATTGAAACATAATTTTCAGAAATAAATATTTCTTTTACAAAAGGGAAATTGTATAATTCAATAGCTAAAGGTGCATCTTTTGC
>CBDUAL010000234.1:0-3886 GCA_965365125.1 uncultured Lutibacter sp. | reverse complement strand
ATGTAATGGACAGTTGTATATATCAAGTAGCTAAAATAAAATTAGATATTGATGCTCCAGACGCTTCAAGCGAATACTTAGAAAAAGGGTACGACGAAGAGAAAAAAATGAAATTTTACAAAGTGTTTTTTAACGAAGAAGACTAATTTCTTATTGTTTGTCATTCCTGCGAAAGCAGGAATCTATAGCGCGTTTCAGGATGAAAAAATAAAAACCCTCTTTAAATTCTTATAAAGTAAGAAACTAAAGAGGCTTTTAAAATATATAAATCTTTTGTGTGAAAATTATTCGCTCACAAAAGTAGCTTCAAAAAGGTCGGTAAAGTGTTTTAAAATTTTCTCTTTTACTTCTTCCATAGGAATTTGTTTTCCTAATTCAGCTTCCATAGAAGTTACTGCTTTACCTTTTATTCCGCAGGGAATAATATTATCAAAATAGCCTAAATTGGCATTTACATTTAGTGCAAATCCGTGCATAGTAACCCAACGACTTGTACGCACTCCCAAAGCACAAATTTTACGCGCAAAAGGAGTTCCAACACCTAACCAAACACCTGTTTCGCCTTCACTTCTTTCTGATGCTATACCGTATTCAGCCAAAGTTTTAATAATTACTTCTTCTAAAAAACGCAAGTATTTATGAATGTCTGTAAAAAAGTTGTCTAAATCTATAATTGGATAGCCTACTAATTGCCCAGGGCCGTGATAGGTAATATCTCCACCGCGATTAATTTTATAAAATGTTGCACCTTTTTCAGCTAACTGCTCCTCATTTAACAATAAATTACTTAGATCTCCACTTTTTCCAAGTGTATATACATGAGGGTGTTCAACATAAATAAAATAGTTAGGTGTTTTATTTGTGGTGTTATTTTTACGATTGTCAATTTTTATATCAACAATGTTTTGAAAAAGTTCTTCTTGATAATTCCAGGTTTCTTTATAATCTTTTAAACCTAAATCAATTAATTGCACGTTTCGCATTAGTTCTCTGGATTGTTATTAATAATTAATGCGGCTATTACTCCGGGTATCCAACCCAAACAAGTTAAAATAAATACAATTACAATAGATCCGCACCCTTTATCTATAACAGCTAACGGTGGAAAAATAATGCAAAGTATAACTCTAAAACAGCCCATATAATAATTTTTCAAAGGTCTAATAATTATATGTAGCATGCAACGTTAAAATGTTACAATTATTTAAATTAAAATGTATTTTTGTTGTATGTGTATTGAAGTAAAAAATATTACCAAATTTTACGGTTCTCAAAAAGCGTTAGATGCTATAAATTTTACGATTGAAAAAGGTGAAATAGTTGGTTTTTTAGGTCCTAATGGGGCTGGTAAAAGCACTATGATGAAAATTATTACGGGCTATTTATCTGCTTCAGAAGGAGATGTTTTAGTAAGTGGTTTTAATATTACTTCGGAAAAAATAAGTGCACAACAAAAAATTGGTTATTTACCAGAACACAATCCGTTGTATTTAGAAATGTATGTGAGAGAATATTTAATGTTTAATGCAACCATACATAATATTTCAAAAGAGAAAGTAGAGGCTATTATTAAAAAAGTAGGTTTAATACCTGAAGTTCACAAGAAAATCAATCAGCTTTCAAAAGGGTATAGGCAGCGAATTGGTTTGGCTGCAGCGTTATTGCATGAGCCAGATGTATTGATTTTAGATGAACCAACTACAGGGTTAGATCCTAATCAATTATTAGAAATTAGAACGTTAATTAAAGAAGTAGGGAAAGATAAAATAGTGCTTTTTTCAACACATATTATGCAAGAAGTTGAGGCTATTTGTGATCGAGTAATTGTAATAAATAAAGGACAAATTATTACCGATAAGAGTTTAAAAGAATTGAAAGAGAATCAAGAGCAAATAATTGAAGTTGAATTTGATTATAAAATTGAAAAGCAATTTATAGACACCATTCCTTATTTAAAATCGGCCATTAATATGCACGATACAATTTGGGAACTTACCTTTTTAACTAGTAATGATATGCGTGCTGAAGTGTTTGATTTTGCGCATGACAATGGCTTAAAAATATTGCAGCTAAATACCAAAAACAAAAATTTAGAAAGTTTATTTAGAGAGTTAACTACTTAAAAATAAGTTTTCCGTAATCGCTTAGTTCTTCAACTTCAACAGTTGTAGGTTTGTTAAACGAAATTACATTGCCTGTTGAATGAATACTTCCGGTTAAACTTTGAACAGGAAAAATAAGCATGTTGTTAGAACTAACTTGTCTAACTTTTACGTGTTGAGCTACAAACTCTTTACCTTCAAAACGTGTATCTCCATCTGAAAAACTAAGATCTAAATTGTTAGTAGTGCCTTCTAAATAAAAATTTGCGATGCCGTTTGACCAGATACGTAAATTTTCATTTTTAATTGTTAAATGCCAATCTCCTATGGATAAATAGTCGCTTTTTTCACCTGATGACCTTAAATAAAGTGAGGGGTACGTTAAAACGCCATTTGAAGAAACATTGTATTCTGAAGCATTTCTAATGGTAGTTAAATTAGGCGAAGTAATATAAACCTTAGTTAAATCATATTCCCTTATAAAGTTACACGTATTGAAGTTTTTTAAAATAAGTTCGTTATTAATTACTTCTACAGAAATGTCATTTAATAAATTTTCACCTGTTTCAACAATAACTTTTTGTAGGTTACCTTGTGTAATTATCAATTCAATTCTTTCATGAACAGTAACTTTATCAAATGTAGCAACTTCAACTTCTGTTTGAATAATTGCCCCAGCCTTTTGAAAGCAATTGTTTGCGTTTTCAGAATTACAACTAAGTAACAAAAATGGTATAATAATGTAAAATAGATCTTTCATAATAAAAAATTAGAGGCGAACCCCTACACCAAACTCTACAGTTTCAGCATTAGCGGCGTGTACTTTTAGGCGAATGGAAGCATACCATTTTTGATTAAAATATCGTTTTAATCCTAAGGTTTCATAGACTCTTCCATCAAATTCAAAAGGGTATTTTACATAATAACCCAATGCTCCTTCAATAGAGAATTTGTTAATAAACAATTCATAACCTACAAAAATACCTATCCTTGAAAATGAATTAGTTTCTTTTAGGTTTGTATAAGGAATACTTAAATTTACGTCGTAATAATCTTTTAATATTGGCGAAATATATAAATCGGCACCCAATTGAAAGGCAGATTTCCTGCTAATTCTTTTGTCTAAATAAGCAGAACCAACAAAGAAAGGCTTTAAACCAGTACCAATAATAGGAGACTCATTTACACCACCTCTAACGGCTAAATTTAGTTTAATAGGTTCCGTTACTTTTAAAGTATCTGTTGAAGGTAAAAACGTTATTTGCGTTGTTTTTGGTGATAAATTGTAGTTTAATCCTGCTGAAACAGCCCAAATATTAACTCCTGAATTGGGCGATTTAACATTTGCGTTAGATGCGTGCACAAATTTTACACCTGCAGTAACGCCTAAATTTCCAATTAAATATTCTCTTTGATAGTATAATTTAAAATAGGTGCTAGAGTTTATTGCAGAGCCAAAGGCAGTGTTTTTATTGTTTGTTATTTTATCGTACGGATTGGTACTGTAGGCAATTCCAATTCCGGGTCTAAATATCAATTGGTTTTTTGAAGTTCTATTTAGTATATAAAAATTATAATGAAAGTAAAGAGCATAAAGTTCACCTAAAACATTCGAATTATAATTTTGATAACCAAAAGATATACCTACATCTGGAAAATTATAAAGCCCCTGCCAACTTTTATCACCTGTTGTTTTGATGTTGTAACTTGCAAAAATACCTGTTGGATGACCTTGTAAAAAAACAGTTGCATCTGGACTTGATCCAAGAATGTTCCCATAAAAA
>CBDUAL010000233.1:0-3914 GCA_965365125.1 uncultured Lutibacter sp. | reverse complement strand
TTGTGTCTATTTGCTCTTGCTCTTTTTTTACGTTTGTGAGTAGAGATCTTAGCTCTTTTTCTTTTTTTACCACTTGGCATAATAAAATGTTGTTTTTGTTAATAATTTCTTTTGAACCTAATTATTTTACTGTCACTTTTGTTTTAACACCTTCTACAAAAACTTTTGCAGGTTTAAATGAAGGAATATTGTGTGCAGGAATTTTAATTGTCGTATTTTTTGAAATGTTTCTACCAGTCTTTTCAGCTCTTGTTTTAATGATAAAACTACCAAAACCTCTTAAGTAAACATTGTCTCCTTGTTCTAGAGAACTTTTTACCTCTTCCATAAACGCTTCTACAGTTGCTAAAACATCTGCTTTTTCAATCCCAGATTTATCTGAAATACTTGATACGATTTCTGCTTTCGTCATTTCTATTTTTGTTATATATGTTATTATAAATTTAAGACGGCAAAGATAGTATATAATAATCAATTTCAAAACGTTAATTCACTAAAATTTAATCATTTAAATAATGTATCATTGCATTTTAATGTTATAACAATGAAATTCTCTAAAATACTAGTACAGTGGTACTTACAAAACAAAAGAGATTTGCCGTGGCGAAAAACCCTGAATCCTTATTATATATGGTTGTCTGAAATTATTTTACAGCAAACTCGTGTTGACCAAGGAATGGCCTATTATTTTAAGTTTGTAGAGCATTTTTCTACGGTTGAAAAGTTAGCTTCAGCCAGTGAAGAAGAGGTGCTTAAACTTTGGCAAGGTTTAGGGTATTATTCAAGAGCGCGTAATTTGCATTTTTCTGCAAAATATATTGTTAATGAGCTTGGTGGAGAATTTCCTAATACCTATAATACTATTATTAAATTAAAAGGTGTAGGTGATTATACTGCATCAGCTATTGCATCTATTTGTTTTAATGAAGTTACTGCTGTAGTTGATGGTAATGTTTATAGAGTTTTAGCGCGCTATTTTAATATTAGTACTCCTATTAATAGTACAATAGGTATAAAAGAGTTTAAAATATTGGCGCAAGAATTAATTGATACAAAAAACTCAGGAACGCACAACCAGGCTATCATGGAATTTGGGGCGCGTATGTGTAAACCTCAAAACCCTGACTGTGAAATTTGCCCGTTAAATACTAGTTGTTTGGCGTTGGCCCATAATAAGGTGAAAGAGTTACCAGTAAAACAAAAGAAAATTAAAATTAGAAATCGGTATTTTAATTATTTAGTCATTCAAACCGAAGATGATAAAACAACCTTGGTAAAACGCGAAAAGGGTATTTGGTTGAATTTATATGAATTTCCGCTCATAGAAAGTTTACAGCCAATTGATGAAAAAGCAATTATTGAACACGAGGTTTTTAAAGAACTTTTTAAAAAGTTAAACGTTTCCATTCAGCTTTTTAATACAAATATGTTGCCACATAAACTATCTCACCAGCATATTTACACCAATTTTTGGATTATTAAAGCGCCTGCATCTTCAAAATTTACATTGAATTGGAATAAAATAAAGAATTACCCTGTTTCAACATTGATTGATAATTTTTTAAAGCAATATAAAACCAACTAAAATTTTTAGTACTTTTGATTATTAATCTATTTACAAAAAAATGGCTAGCACAGTAAATAAAGCAATCTTAATTGGTTACTTAGGCGATAACGTAAAAGTACATTATTTTGAAGGCGGAAAAGCAATAGGTCGTTTTCCTTTGGCAACAAATGAAACCTATACAAATAAGCAAACTGGCGAAAAGGTAACAAATACCGATTGGCACAATATAGTTGTGCATAATAAATTGGCTGAAATTTGTGAAAAGTATTTAAGTAAAGGCGATAAAGTGTATTGTGAAGGGCGTATTAAAAACCGCCAATGGGATGGTGAAGATGGTATAAAACGTTATACTACCGAAATTCATGTGGCTGATATGACATTTTTGAGTACCAAAAAAGCAACCACACCATCAAATACAATAGAGTCAAAACCAAGTGTCTCGGTAGAAAAAAAACCTACTGAAAATACTGTTAAAGAAGATGATAATTTACCGTTTTAAGTTTAATTAAATTGAAAATAATTGGATCCTGAACCCACGTTTTTATTTATTTTTTTAGTCCAATCTATTAACTATTGGCTATTTTTAAGTATAGCAGTACTTTTTTTATTATTGCTTTTATCTGCACTTATTTCTGGAGCTGAAGTTGCTTTTTTTTCCTTGTCACAGTTGGATTTAGGTGAGGCAGTCGAATCAAAATCTAGCAAGCAAAAAACAGTATTTACGTTATTAGAAAAACCACAAAAATTATTAGCAACGATATTAATTTCTAATAATTTTATCAATATTTTAATTGTACTTATTTTTGCTTATATAGGTGAAAATATTTTCAATCAAATTGAATCTACGGTGCTTCGGTTTTTAATTGAAGTTGTATTGGTAACCTTTCTTATTTTGTTGTTTGGAGAGGTGTTGCCAAAAGTGTATGCCTCAAGAAATGCATTAAAATTTGCCTCTTTCATGGCGCTACCTCTTAATGTTTTAAGTGCTTTGTTGTCTATTATTAGTACACCATTAATGACTTTAACAGATGTTATTGAAAAAAAATTCGATAAAAAACAATCAAATCTTTCTGTTGAAAAATTATCACAAGCCTTAGAACTAACTTCTGATGAAGCAACTACAAAGGACGAACAAAAAATATTAGAAGGGATTGTAAGTTTTGGAAATACTGAAACTGGACAAATAATGACACCTAGAATTGATATTTTTGCACTTTCCGATGTTGAATCGTATGAGGGCGTAGTTTCAAAAATTGTTGAAAAAGGCTATTCAAGAAACCCAGTGTATCATGAGAATGTTGATGAAATTGTGGGGGTGTTGTACGCAAAGGATTTATTGCCTCATTTAAATAAAAAATCCTTTGTATGGCAAAATTTAATTAGAGAACCATATTTTGTGCCTGAAAATAAAAAGTTAGACGATTTATTGAAAGAGTTTCAGGAAAAGAAAAATCATTTAGCTGTTGTGGTTGATGAGTATGGGGGAACAAGCGGTATTGTAACTTTGGAAGATGTTATTGAAGAAATTGTTGGAGATATAAACGATGAATTTGATGATGAAGATTTATTTTATACAAAAATTGATGCGCAAAATTATTTGTTTGAAGGGAAAACCAATTTAAAAGATTTTTATAAAATTCTAGATTTAGAAAATACAGATTTATTTGATGATAATAAAGGAGAATCTGAAACAGTTGCGGGTTTTGTTTTAGAAGTTTACGGTAAGTTTCCTAAAAAGAACGAGGTGATACATTTTAAAAATTACTCGTTTAAAATTGAAGCCATGGAGAAAAAAAGAATCAAGAAAATAAAAGTAACCATTCCTAATTAATGTTGTTATGAAAAAATGGAGTTTTATTTTTACGGTGGCAGTTTTATTGAGTTCTTGTGGTGTAGATACCTTGCCAAAACCTAAATCGTACTTAAAATTACACTATCCAATTGCTACTTATAAGCAAGTACAATCTAATTGTCCGTATACTTTTGAGGCTTCAACTCAGGCGAAAGTTGAAATTAAAAATAATTGTTGGGCTAAAATTGAATATCCAAATTTAAAAGCAACTATTCATATTACTTATAGAAGTGTAGATAATAATTTAAACGATATTTTAAAAGAAGTTGAAAAACTAACCTTTGAACATACCATTAAAGCTGATGCTATTAGTGATAGACCTTATAATGATGAAGAAAAGAAGGTGTACGCAAAATTGTATAATATTGAAGGAAATGTGGCTACAAATATTCAGTTTAGAGCAACTGATAGCTTAAATCATGTACTTTCAGGAGCTTTGTATTTTTATGCAAAACCAAATTACGATTCCATAGTTCCAGCTGTAAAATACATTGA
>CBDUAL010000232.1:0-3919 GCA_965365125.1 uncultured Lutibacter sp. | reverse complement strand
TTCAATATTGTTACTTATGTATGTGTAAAGTCCGTTCGCATCAACTTCCCATATTAAATCTTTAGAGTTTTTAATTATTTGAGAAAAACGTTCTTCAGATTTTTTTAATTCAATTTCAGCCTTTTTTTGAGAAGTGATGTCCTTAAAGGTGCAATAGGTTTGTTTAAAACTACCGTCAGGGTTATAACCAATACATCCTTCAAAGGAAATATACAAGTATTCACCATTCTTATGTTTAAGCTTAAACTGTACATTGCTAACGTTTCCTCTCTTTTTAAATTTTGGAAAGTTTATTTTGAAATGTTCAACATAATCTGGGTGTAAAAAATCTCCAAACCATTTACCAATTATTTCATCATGAGTATACCCTAATGTATTACACCAGGTAGGATTTATATCAATAAAATTGCCGTTTTTATCAAGAGATTGGTAGCTTAAAGGAGTGTTTTCGTATAAAGCCTTGTATTTTTTTTCACTTTCTTTTATGCTGTTTTTGGAGGCAATAAGTTCTAATTCAATATTTTTAGCCTTTGTAATATCTTGAGTAAAACCTATTGCTGTTACAGGATTTCCTTCTTTATCAAATTCAATATCAGCCTCTTCTTTAATCCATTTAACGTTATTGTTAACAAGTATGCGATGTTCAATATCGTAATGACCTTTATCAAGAGCAGCTTTCCACTTTTCAGTTACAAGATGTATATCATTTGGGTGAACACAAGTAAAAAAGAGTTCTGAGTTTATTTTTGTTCCTTCAGGAATACCAAATATTTTATAACTTTCTTTTGTCCATACAATGTTACCTTCTTTAATATCTAATTCCCAAGTACCTATTTTACCTATTTCCTGAGCTTTGGTTAAATAATATTGAGAGTTTTTTGTAGTTTTTTTGCTCATTTATAAATGTTTAGTTGTTGAGGTTTAGAACTGTTACAGATATAAACAGATAATAAAACAACTAAATTTAATTGTTTTATTTGTGAATTTCAATGATAAATGTCAGATAGTATTATTTTGAAATTCAGCCTTATATAAATTAATAATACGAATTATATTGCAATATTCTAATTTAATAATTGCTAAAAAAAATTGTAAGAAAAAGGCATGAAAACAGCATCAATAAATAACATCATTCTGCCAATTGCGGCTAAAAAATAACCAACATAGAAATTTAAACACCTCTTCTCATTAGTATAGGTTTTAATACATTGCATGCCATGCTCCATAGAATTTTCCAAATAAAATTACTACTACAAGCTATTATAAAGTGAATCTCTAATTTAACTTGGTAAAATAAATGATGATAGTTTATTTTGTTTAGGTTGTAATGCAATATTTCTAAGGTTAGTGATTAGTTTGTTGTTTTTTAGAGCGTTACCAGTTTTTAGCTTGTTAGCATAATTTACTCCTTCTCTATTTAGATATCAATTCAATTTTACTTTTTTAGGGAGTGTTTTATGGCGAATTTCAGGTACATAAAACACAAAATAGCAAGGGAAATGGGGATTATAAATTACGAATGATTACTTTTGTTTTGCATTTAGAATAACAATAAGCCAAAGGAAATTAGCTCAACTAAATTTTAATTAAAAGGATATGTCTAACAAACCATTTCAATTCAAAGAATTTACCATTCTACAAGATAAAACAGCAATGAAAGTAGGAACTGACGGAGTTTTACTAGGAGCATGGGTGGCATTAAAATCGTCATATTTTAGTATGTTAGATATAGGGGCAGGAACCGGTTTAATTGCTTTGATGTTGGCGCAAAAAAGCAATGCTGAAGTGATTGACGCTATTGAATTGAATGACGAAGCTTACGAACAAACTGTAGCAAATTTTGAACAAAGCAATTGGGGCGATCGTTTATTTTGTTACCATGCTTCTTTACAAGAATTTATTGAAGAAATTGATGATGAGTACGATTTAATAATTTCGAATCCGCCATTTTATACTTCAACCTATAAAAATATTTCCGAAGAAAGAGCGATGGCGCGCCATACAGAAAGTTTAACCTACAATGAATTGTTAGAAGGAACTTCAAAATTATTGTCTGAGATTGGGAGTTGTGCTTTTATAATTCCTTTTTCAGAAGAAGCGCATTTTATTGAAATAGCTGAAGGATTTAAATTGTACCCAAATAGAATTACAAGAGTAAAAGGAGCCGAGCACACTGCTATAAAAAGAAGTTTATTGCAATTTTCATTTGTTGAATCAGCAATCGAAATTTCAGAACTTGCTATTGAAATTGAGCGCCATACATACACGCAAGATTATATTGATTTGGTGAAAGATTATTATATAAAAATGTAATGTTTAACTCGCTATAATTTCAGGATTGTATCCTAAATACGGTACTTTTTTTTCAGCAAAAACAATACCATTTTCTTTAAGCTCTTCTAAAATAGGTTCATACACTTCTTTTTTAATTGGAATTTGAACGCCGGGTGTTTTAATTTCACCATTCAATATTTTTAAAGTAGCAATGGCAACTGGCAATCCAACGGTTTTTGCCATAGCAGTATACACTTGGTTGTCGCCAATACATACCATACTACTTACAATTTGTTTCTTTTCGCCATTTAATTCATAACCAAACAAATGCTGCATTACAATCATGTCCTTATCATCTTCATTTAAGGTCCAAGTATCTTTTAATATTTTTTCTAAAATTTGAGCAGGCGTAGCATTTTTTAGCCTTACCATTTTAGTTGCGTTAAAAATATCAAGTTCTAATAGTTTTTCCCAAATAATATCGTCTTGATCAATTTTTAAGTAATGGCGCAGTTTTAATTCAACAGAATCACTTGGGCTATAAGCTAAAAATGAGTTGGTAAAATCACGGTAGCTCATATTTTCAGAATCCTCAATAGTATAACTATCATCCGTCATACCAAGTTGAACAAAAATATTCCAGGCTCTTGAAAACCCAACTCTGCGAATGGTACCGCGGTATAAGGTTAAAATATCATTTAAACCATATACGGTTTTATATTTTAAAGAATCTCTATTGGCATAGCCTTCAAATTTTCCGTAACCATCAATGGTTAGTATTTCAGTTCTTCTAAACAATTTGTGATAGGGAATGTATTTGTATTTTCCTTCTTGTAAAAACTTTGAAGCACCACCTTGTCCGGCCAATACCACATTTCTAGGATTCCAGGTAAATTTATAGTTCCATAAATTATGATCGCTTTCAGGAGCTACTAACCCCCCGCAAAACGATTCAAATAATAAGATTTTACCACCTTTTTCTTTAATTGCATCTAACACCTTCATAGCACTCATATGGTCAATACCAGGGTCTAAACCAATTTCATTCATAAAAATGAGCTTCTTTTTTGTTGCTTCAGCATGCAGTGCTTTCATTTCGTTTGAAATGTAAGAAGCGTTAACCATATTTTTATTGAATTTTAGGCAGTCTTTGGCAACATTTAAATGCAAGTGAGCTGGTAACATAGAAACTACAATATCGGCTTTCTGAATGGTTTTTTCTCGTTCCGTCTTATTAGAAATATCAAGTGTAATGGCAGTGCCGTTTTTATGATTTTGAATTTTACTTTTAGCAACTACTAAAGAAACATCAGCAACGGTAATATGTAAATTCTCCGCAACAGATTTATTTAGTAAATATGTTATTAATGAAGAAGAAGATCTTCCAGCGCCAATCACCAAAATAGTTCTCATAATTGTAAATTTTAGCAGGTACTATTAGGTTCTAAAATAATTTAAAATGGTATATATTAGTTGTTGTTTTCGGCAACTTCAGCGAGTATTTTTTTTGCTTGCTCTAAATCAGCTTTATCAACTTCTAATTTGTAACCTTCAACAAAGGCGGTACCAATGGTTGATGCTATATTCTCGTCTATGATATAACTTTCAATACCTTGACTTGCCAAAAGTGTTTTTGCAATGTGAA
>CBDUAL010000231.1:0-3941 GCA_965365125.1 uncultured Lutibacter sp. | reverse complement strand
GAATGAATTGCACTTTCCCAAAGAATATCCATTGGCATTTTTTGAAATGAGTCAGTTATTACCTCATTTCTTAAAAGCAGGAAGAGGTAAAATGGATGTGTATTTTTCACGTGTATTTAATCCGGTTTGGACGTATCCTGACGGATTTACTTGGATGGAAATGTATGCTGATGAAACAAAATTTGGATTACATGCAGCCTTGACACCTACTTGGAATGAAACCGCTTTTTATGCCGATTTTGTATTGCCAATGGGCTTGGCATCTGAACGGCACGATTTAAATAGTTATGCCACACATGGAGGAACTTGGGTTGCTTTCCGTCAGCCAGTTTTACGTGAAGCTGCCCGACGAAATGGAAAGCCAGTAAAGTTAACCTACGAATCTAATCCGGGAGAAGTTTGGGAAGAAGATGAATTTTTTATTGAATTAAGTTGGAGAATAGACCCTGACGGAAGTATGGGAATTCGTAAGCATTTTGAATCGCCGTATCGTCCAGGAGAAAAAATTACCATTGATGAGTATTACCAATATGTTTTTGAACGTGTAAAAGGTTTACCAGAAAAAGCGAAATCTGAAGGTTTAACCGAATTGCAGTATATGCAAAAATACGGAGCTTTTGAAATTGAAAAAGGAGAATCTTACAAGGTAAATGAAAATGAACTTTCTGAAGAACAATTAAAAAACTCAATAGTTGACCCTTTAACCGATGTAATTACCAAAAATGGAAAAGCGATTGGTGTAATGGTGAATGGAAAAGCCTGTGTAGGTTTTCCAACACCATCACGTAAAAATGAATTTTATTCACAAACTATGGTCGATTGGAAATGGCCAGAATATGCAACACCAAAGTATATTAAAAGCCATATTCATACTGATAATTTAGATAAATCAAAGGGAGAATATGTACTGGTGCCAACATTTAGATTGCCAACCTTAATTCATACCCGATCTGGAAATGCCAAATGGTTGGTTGAAATTTCAAACAGAAACCCAATTTGGATGCATCCTGATGATGCGAAGAAATGGGGATTTCAAACGGGAGATTTGGTAAAAATGAATACAGATATTGGTTATTTTATTGATAAGGTTTGGGTAACTCAAAGTATGAAGCCTGGTGTGGTAGCTTGTTCACATCATATTGGACGCTGGCGCAGACCACAAGATAAAATAGGAAATCGTTGGGCAACCAATACCGTAAATATTGAAGGTAATGGTAAAGGAGGTTGGAAAATGAACACCATCTCAGGTATCAAGCCTTTTGAATCGCACGATAAAGATTCAAAACGTATTTTTTGGAAAGATGGAGGTGTGCATCAAAATATAACACATGCTGTGCACCCTGACCCAATAAGTGGTATGCATTGTTGGCATCAAAGAGTTCGCATTGAAAAACCTGGAAAAGACGAAAAATATGGAGACATTTTTGTAGATACCAATAAATCTCATGAAGTATTTAAAGAATGGATGGCTATGACAAGGCCAGCACCAGGACCAAATGGAGAACGCAGGCCTTTATGGTTTGATAGAGCTTTTAGACCCGATGAATCAACGTATTATTTTAATGAAAAAGAGAAGTAAATTAAAGAGGCTGTATAAAAAGTAAACTTTTAATACAGTCTCTTTTTTCAAAATTAAATTTTATCTTCGTACGTCTAAAAAACAGATAATGAAACTAATAAAAACAACGTTAATTTTAGTGTTTTTTGCACTATTTTCTTGCGCTCAAAAAGAAGTAACTCCAAAAAAAGAAGCTCCCAAAAATGTAATTTTATTAATTGCCGATGGCACGGGGTTAACACAAGTATCAACAGCTTTTTATTTTAAAGAAACCGCTCCAAACTACGGGCGTTTTAAAAATATTGGTTTAATAAATACATCATCAGCAACTCATAATATTACAGATTCCGCAGCTGGTGCAACTGCTTTTGCTTGTGGAGAAAAAACCTATAATAGTGCTATTGGTGTAAGTGTAGATTCTACAACAATTGAAAATATTGTGGAGGTTGTTTCTTCAAAAAATATTAAAACGGGTGTAATTGCAACTTCATCAATAACACATGCTACACCTGCTGCTTTTTATGCGCATGCTGTAAGCAGAAATTTGGCTGAAGACATTGCTTTAGATATGGTAACTTCAGAGGTTGATTTTTTTGCTGCCGGTGGATTGAAATATTTTAACAAACGTAAAGATCAACGTAATTTATTAAGTGAATTAGCAGCTAAAAATGTTATTGTAGACACGCTTTCTTTAGGTGATTTTGCAAGTATTCAAAATGCCGAAAAAGCTGGTTTTTTATTGGCAGAAGATGGAATGCCTAAAATGACAGAAAACAGAGGTAGCTTTTTAGAAAATGCTACCCAATTAGGAATTGAGTTTTTAGGTAAAAATAACTCCAACTTTTTTATGATGGTTGAGGGTTCTCAAGTAGATTGGGGAGGGCATGCAAATGAAGGAAATTACCTTGTTACAGAATTAATAGATTTTGACGATGCTGTTGGAAAAGCATTAGATTTTGCTGAAAAAGATGGAAATACCTTGGTAGTTGTAACTGGAGATCACGAAACAGGTGGTTTATCTTTGTCTTCAAAACAGAAAGTAAATCAACACGGTAAAGAATATAATGATTATAATGATGTTAATTTAACATTCTCAACCAATGGGCACTCTACAACATTAATTCCTGTTTTTGCTTTTGGACCAGGTTCTGAAGAGTTTCAAGGTGTTTATCAAAACAATGATATTTATAAAAAAATAATGAAAGTTACTGGTTGGAAGTAAAACTTAAAAAGCCTTTTTACTTTTAGGTCTAAAATTAATTTTGCCAATATTGTAACCAAAAATCAATTTAGATTTGGTTACGCTTAATAAGGCTTTATTGTTAAAATCTAAATCGGTAGCATACAGGTTTGTGCCAAAATTAAAGTGTATATAGAATTTTTTACCCTTATAACCTAAGCCTGTAAAAAGGTCTAATTTATAAACTAAAGGATTTGTAGGAACGTAACTTTCGGTTTTGGCGCTTATTTCTTTATATTCTAAACCAATTCCTGGCGAAGCGCTTAATGCTAGAAAAAAGTTGGCAGGTAACACAATATAAGTTGCAACTCCTGCTAATATTCCAGCGCCAATGGCAGTGAATTTTGTAATTTCAGCTTGATTATTAAAATAAGGATTTGAGTCTACAGGAACAATTGTTCCATCAGAAGAAATTTTATTGATTATAAAAAAACCTCCGAAACCTAATGAAACGGAGGTTTTTTCATGAGCAGTAACTCCAGATTTCATCATTCTTACAGAAAAATGTTTATTCTTAAATAAATGTAGATAATTTAAGCCAAGAGAAAATATAGACATATCTTTTCTAAAAATTTCAATGTCATTAGAAGTATTGGAGATATTATATCCGTGAACATTTTCTAGTATAAAACCTATGTAATTCTTTTTATAAACAAGCCCCCCTTCAGCGGCAAATTTATTGGTTTGTAAAGCTTTTTCTTGGGTTTTTATATTAAAAACAATATCTATCACTAATTTTTGATTGGCAATACCAATTCCCATACCGTAAGGGTTGTTTGGTTTGTAATATAATTTATTATGATTGTTTTTTAGGGCAAACAGTTGTTGTTTAAAATTCCCTACAATTCTAACCGACCAATCTAATTTTTTACTAAAAACTAACGAGTCAAGTATTTGAGCAGGTTTTATTAGGGTGTCATTTTTATTGAAGTTAGAAGCATAAGTGTTGCTTGTAACTGTAAGAATACTAAAAAAGAGCAGCCATTTAGGTAACATCGTAAATTATAGAAATAAGATTAAAAGTTCAAGATATAAAATATCATAGATTTAAGTTGAATTTTATAATGGAAAAAAATCAAGTATTTTTGTTGAAATATGAACATTCAGCAAACATATTCAACATTAATAAAGCAAGAAGCCTAT
>CBDUAL010000230.1:0-4044 GCA_965365125.1 uncultured Lutibacter sp. | reverse complement strand
GCCAGTTGTGCAGAATATATTGCCATTAAAGATTTCGCTTCAGAAGTCGTTTTGTTAGATATCAAAGAAGGCTATGCTGAAGGTAAAGCTATGGATTTAATGCAGTGTGCTTCTTTAAATGGTTTTGATACTCAAATTACAGGAACAACAAACGATTATTCAAAAACAGCAGGAAGTGATGTGGCTGTAATTACAAGTGGTATTCCAAGAAAACCAGGAATGACGCGTGAAGAATTAATTGGAATTAACGCTGGAATTGTAAAAACAGTTGCTGAAAACTTAATTAAATATTCTCCTGAAGTAATTATTATTGTTGTTAGTAATCCAATGGATACAATGGCTTATTTAGCTCATAAAGCAACAGGATTACCTAAGAATAGAATTATTGGAATGGGTGGGGCTTTAGATAGCGCTCGTTTTAAATTCCGTTTAGCTGAAGCTATTGGGTGTCCTGCATCTGATGTTGACGGTATGGTAATTGGTGGTCACAGTGATGTAGGTATGGTTCCATTAATTGGAAAAGCAGCCCGTAACAGTGTAAAAGTTTCGGAATTTTTATCAGAAGAAAGAATGCAACAAGTTGTTGAAGATACTAAAGTTGGTGGTGCTACTTTAACTAAATTATTAGGAACTAGTGCTTGGTATGCTCCTGGTGCAGCAGTATCTGAAATGGTGAAAGCTATTGCTTTAGATTCTAAAAAAATGTTCCCTTGTTCAGCTTTATTAGATGGTGAATACGGATTAAGTGATATTTCAATTGGTGTACCTTGTATTATTGGTAAAAATGGAATTGAGCAAATTGTTGAAGTTGAATTATCAGATGCAGAACTTGCTAAAATTAAAGAAAGTGCTGCTGGTGTAAAAGCTACAAACGCTTTATTAGGTTAGACAAATCTATTTTAAATATAAAAAAGCTCCAAAATTTTAATTTTGGAGCTTTTTTTCTTTAAAATGGTAATTCTTAATTTCTATGAAAGTCCAAAAATAACACCATCTTTATCAATAGTCATGTTTTCTGATGCAGGGTTTGAAGGTAATCCTGGCATGCGCATCATTTGACCTAGAATAGGGATGATAAACTCAGCTCCTGCAGCAATTTCAATTTCACGAACGGTAACAACAAAATTTGTAGGTCTTCCTCTTAAAAACTCATTATCTGAAAATGATTTTTGTGTTTTTGCCATACAAATAGCAAAATTATTAAATCCTAAACGTTCAATACGTTTTAAGTTTAATTTTGCCTTTTTATCGAAATCAACACTATCTGCGCCATAAATTTCTTTTGCAATAGTTTCAATTTTTTCTTTTACAGGTGAATTCCAGTTATAAAGGGGTTTAAAAGTTGACTTGCTAGCTTCTACAATGTTAACAACTGCTTGCGCTAATTTTTTTGTTCCTTCACCGCCTTTTGACCAACAGTCACAAACTACAGCATTCACATTTAATTTTTCACACTCACGAATTATAAAATCTATTTCTTCATAAGAGTCGCTTTTAAAAGTATTGATAGCAACCACAGGTTCAATATTAAATTTCCTGATATTTTCAATGTGTTTTTCTAAATTACAAAAGCCGTCTTTTACAAAATCCAAACTTGGTATTTCAAGATCGTCTTTTTGCGCACCACCATGATGGCGAAGCGCTTTAATGGTAGCGACTAAAACCACTGCTTTAGGATTTAAATTAGCAGCCTGGCACTTTATGTTTAAGAATTTTTCAGCACCTAAATCTGCGCCAAAACCACCTTCAGTAACCACATAATTAGATAATGATAAGCCCATTTTTGTGGCAATAATGGTGTTTGTGCCTTGTGCTATATTGGCAAAAGGACCTCCGTGAATAATTGCTGGGTTTTCTTCTAATGTTTGTACCAAATTAGGTCGAATGGCCTGCTTTAATAAAATAGCCATAGCGTTTTCAGCCTTTAAATCTCTAGCGAAAATAGGGTTTTTGTCAAAGGTGAAGCCAATTAAAATATTGCCCAAACGTTCTTTTAAATCTTCAAAATCTGTAGCCATACACAAAATAGCCATAACCTCAGAAGCAGGTGTTATGTTAAAGCCGTCTTCACGAGGAATGCCATTTGCAGTTCCACCTAAACCAATGGTAATGTTTCGTAAAGAGCGATCATTCATATCAATTACTCGCTTCCAAAGAATGGTTCTAGGGTCTAAATTTAAAGTGCAACATCGGCTTTGCAAATTATTATCTATTAAAGCTGAAAGTAAATTGTTTGCTTTTTCAACCGCATTAAAATCGCCAGTAAAATGTAAATTTATATCTTCCATAGGAACAACCTGAGAGTAACCACCTCCTGCTGCTCCTCCTTTTATTCCAAAAACTGGACCTAAAGAGGGTTCTCTTAATACAACCGTAGCTTGTTTACCTATTTTATTTAATCCTTCAGTCAAGCCAATTGAAACAGTTGTTTTTCCTTCTCCGGCAGGAGTTGGTGTTATTGCTGTTACTAAAATTAAATTGTTTTGTTTAATTTTTTCTTCATCAATTAAGTTTAAAGGCAGTTTGGCTTTGTATTTGCCATACATTTCAAGGTCGTCTTCTTCAACCCCTAATTTTTCAGCCACTTTTTTTATATGAATAAGCTCTTTTTCTTGCGCAATTTCTATGTCTGATAAATAGTTCATTTTAGTAAAAATTTGGGATCAAATATAGCAAAATCATAATTGAGTGCGCTCTAAATTAAGTAACCTTTAATTTACACGTAAATAAAGGAAAAAAGAATTGTTAGTTCTTAATTGAAATTATATATTTGCACGTTTATTAAAAATGAATTTTATATTAAATAAATTTTAACATGCAGAATAAAGGATTAATAAAGTTATTCGCTATTTTATTTGGATTAGTAAGTATATATCAATTATCATTTACTTGGTTTACAAAAAATGTAGAAAGTAAAGCAAATGAATATGCTATATCTAGAACTGATGATGGTAGAGAAATAGCAAATTTAGAAAGAGTTTATTTAGACTCTGTTGCAAACAAACCCGTAATTGATTTAGGTTTTGCACAATTTAGTTACAGTGATATTAAGGATAAAGAAATTAATTTAGGATTAGACCTTAAAGGAGGTATCAATGCTATTTTACAAGTTTCGGTTAAAGATATCTTAGTAGGTCTGTCTAACGAGTCTAAGAATCCTATTTTTAATGAAGCTTTAGCAAATGCTGCAGAAGCTCAAAAAAGAAGTGATGATACTTTCTTAAGCCTATTTTTTGATGAGTTTGAAAAATTAAGCAAAGGAACTATTAAATTAAGTGACCCAAGTATTTTTGGTAATAAATCTTTACGTGAAAAAATTAACTTTAAGTTATCTGATGCGGAAGTAATGCCAATTATTGAAGCTGAGGTTACAGGTTCTGTAAACACAGCTTTTGAAGTATTACGTAGTCGTATTGATAAGTTTGGTGTTACACAACCAAATATTCAACGTATTGGAAAATCAGGACGTATCTTAATTGAGTTACCTGGAGCCAAAGATATTGATCGTGTTAAAAAATTATTACAAAGTACTGCCGAATTACAATTTTGGGAAGTATATACAAACCAAGAAACAGCAAATTTCTTTTTCCAAGCAAATTCAGTTGTTGAAGGTTTAGTAAAACAACAAGAAGCTGCTACTGAAGAAGCAACGACTTCAACAAAAGATGAATTGAATGATTTGTTAGGGGAAGTTTCAGATTCTTTAGCTACAAAACAAGTGAATAACTTATTTACAGTTTTAACACCAAGTGTACCGCAATCACAAAATCAAGTATCATCTATAATTGCAACAGCAAAAGTAGCCGACACAGCAAAAGTAAATTCATACTTAGCATTAAAGGAAGTAAGAGCTTTATTGTCTAACGATATGAAATATGCGAAGTTTTTATGGGATGCAAAAACATTTGTCTCTAAAACAATTGCTACAGGAGAAGATACTGAATTAATTTATTTATACGGAATTAAATCTAATCGTGAAGATATTGCACCTATTGAAGGTGATGTAATTGATGATGCAAGTCAGGAATACGGACAAACAGGAAA
>CBDUAL010000229.1:0-4199 GCA_965365125.1 uncultured Lutibacter sp. | reverse complement strand
GCTGTTGAAGAAATAATTTCGGTTCAGGTTGATATAAAACAGCAGGAAGATGCGGTTTTACAACATCAGTTTGAAAAAGTTGAAACTGCTGAAGAGTTTGCAGGTAATTTTAGAGATTTTGATGGTGAAGATGAGTTAGATGACCATTCTAATGCGTTGGAAGATATTAATATGAAATATACCGTGCGTGTTGATGATACGGCGCATTCGGTATATCAGGCAGATTTTATTGAAAATACAACAGTTTCTGAAAGTGCTGAGGTTGATAAAAAAGGCTATCATATTAAATATGATGAATGGGATGTTTTTAAACGTGCTTATAAACCCGATTTTTGTAAAGTGTATCCAAAAACCTTGTTAAAAACAGACGTTTCGTATTATAAAAAAACGTTAAATGAAAATAGATCAACATTGGTTGGTTTACGAAAAATGTTAACTTCGGTTAATAATAAATACCAGCAGCAACGTAGGCAAACACAAGGCGAGGAGTTTGATATTGACGCCATCACAGATTTGTTTGTTGATGTGCATTCAGGGCACACACCTTCAGAAAAAATATACCTATCTAAGCGAAAAAAGGAGAAAGATATATCCATTTTATTACTGTTAGATGTTAGTTTGTCTAGCGATGGTTATGCCGCAGGAAATAGGGTTATTGATGTTGAAAAACAAGTTTCAATTTTGTTTGGTGAAATTTTAGAAGAGTTTAATATAGATTTTTCTATTGATTGTTTTTACTCTAAAACACGAAATCATTCTTCATACATTACCATAAAAGATTTTGATGATGATTGGAATAAAGCCAAATTTAAAGTAGGTGCTATTGAGCCAAGTGGCTATACACGTATTGGTGCCGCTTTAAGACATTCTGGAGCCATGTTAGATAAGCGAGATACCAACAATAAATGGGTGATTTTAATTTCAGACGGAAAACCCAACGATTACGATAAGTATGAAGGAAAGTACGGCGTAAATGATGTAAAACAAGCGCTAAGGGAATTGAATGAACGCAATATAAATTCGTATGCATTGGCTATTGAAGCACAGGCAAAATATTACTTACCACAAATGTTTGGGCAAAACCATTATCAAATTTTAACAACCCCTGTTGAACTATTAAAATCATTAGTTCAGCTATATGAAAAAATAAAACATCAATCTTAAACTAAGTTTAAAATACAACGGTATTAGTTCTTTAAATTTAATTCTAAAGCGTTGTAGTGTAGCTTGTTGTAAAAAGTAAAAAATAAAAGACCTTTTTGTCTTTTATTTAATATATTTGCACTTTAAATATTATGATTATGCAAATAACAAAAGAAAATACAGTAGCAGAAGTAGTTTCAAAAAAAATGGGTTCTGATCACGTTTTTAGTAAATACAAAATTGATTTTTGCTGTGGAGGTGGAGATACCTTAGAGAAAGCTTGTAAAGAAAGTGGCGTTGAATTTGAAACTTTAAAGCAAGAAATAGAAACAATAAACAATACAATTTTAGGTGAAACCAATTTAAATGATTTGGATGTTAAATCGTTAATTGATATTGCTAAGGATGAATATCACGTATATATTAGTAACTCAATTTTTGAAATAAAACCTTTTTCAGAAAAAGTAGCAGAGGTTCATGGAACAGAACACAATGAGGTTGTAGCGCTAAATGTTTTGTTTACAAGTGTAGAGGCTATAATCACTGAAATGCTAAAGAATTCAATGCTTAGTTTATATCCAATTATCAATATAATTTTAAACTTACCAAACCCAGCTTCAGATTTTTCATTAGCCCAATTAGAAGAGTTAAAGCGCGCTATAAAAAGAAATGAAATTGCTCAAATTTTGGTTGGTGATACTTTTAAGGAAATATCAAGGTTGTCTTCTAATTACGTTTTACCAAAAGGAGCTTGTAATTCTTATACCTTTTTATATAAAAAACTACAAGAGTTTGAACTTGAAATCCATAAGTATATGCATTTAGAAAAAAATGTCATCATTCCAAAAATGCTTAAAATACTGGAATAAAGGATTTAACTTAAAATTTAAAAAACACACAAAATGAATTCATTTATACCAACTGTTGATGCCTTACCAATTGGGCATCCAGTAAAAGTTTATTACCAAGAAGCGGCTTTAATACAAACTATTTTATTAGAATTATATGATGCTGATCCTGTTGCAGATTTTCAACACTATTTTAATATATTTAATCAGTTAACAACTATTGAAAAACGATTTTCACGAAAAGAAAATCAGTTGTTCCCGTATTTAGAAAAATATGGTTGGGAAGGTCCAAGCCAAGGAATGTGGTCGTTTCACGATAATTTAAGAGATCAAATTAGATTGTTAAATGGGTACAATTCAGAAAAAAATACAGCCAAGATTATAGCTAATATTCCGTATTTAATTGAAGGAATTAAAAGGTTAATGTCTATTGAAGATGCACGCTTATTTCCAAAAGCAATGGATTTACTTTCTGAAAATGATTGGAAAGAATTTTACATAGGTGATGAAGAAATTGGTTGGATGTTATTAGAAAAACCAACTCCGTATCCAGCAATTGAAAAAGAAGAATATGTACACCCAAGTCAAGATTTTCAAAAACGTGATTTATCTTTTTCATTAGAGAATACGTTTCATTATGACGAAGGTTATATGACACCTGAACAAGTAAATTTATTATTACGTTTTTTACCTGTTGATATTACGTATGTAGATGAAAATGATAAAGTCATATTTTACAATAGAGGCGATGATCGTGTTTTTCCTAGAAGTAAAGGAATTATTGGTCGTGAAGTACGTTTTTGTCATCCGCCAAAAAGTGTAGATATGGTATTGCGTATTGTTGAAGAATTTAAAACAGGAACCAAAGATGTTGCTGAGTTTTGGTTCAACTTTAAAGGCCGTATTATTCATATTCGGTATTTTGCTATTCGTAACGATAATAAAGAATACAAAGGAGTGATTGAAATGTCTCAAGACATTACCGAAATTCAAAAATTAGAAGGTCAGAAACGTTTGTTAGACTGGGATTAATTTATGCAAACAGTAACCATAAATCATAAAAAAATATACTATCCACCAGGAGGAATCTTGCTATGGATAATTATTTTTATTGAACTATTTACCTTCGGAATAGCCTTAATAGCGATGATACTTTATAGTAAAGACGCGCCTGAAATATTTCATAATTCAAGGTTGTTGTTAAACTCAACTTTTGGAGCAATAAATACGGTGTTTTTACTTACTAGTGGTTTTTTTATGGCAAAATCTCTTGAATATTTTAAGGTGAGTAATAAATCTAAAACGTTATTCTATTTAAAATTAACAATGCTAGGCGGCACATTATTTCTACTTCTTAAAAGTGTGGAGTATTATGGTAAATTAGAAACAGACTTAACAATGGGTTACAATACCTTTTTCTCATTTTATTGGATGCTTACCTTTTTTCATGTAATTCATGTACTAGTAGGTTTGGTAATTTTAATCTCCATTTACTTCGGAATAAAAAAAGAAAATTCATCAACAAAATTAGAGGATATGGAAGCGGGTGCTACTTTTTGGCATCTATGTGATTTAATTTGGCTGTTACTTTTCCCCGTAATTTATTTATTGTTTTAATATGAAGTATAAATTGTTTTTAAAAGTATGGGTACTTTTATTGGTGTTAACTATTTTTTCTACAATTGTTTCAGAAAGTAATATGTTGTATACTAGTGCATTAATAATAGTACTTTCAATAGTTAAGTTTTTAGGGGTTTCATTTTATTTTATGGAACTTAGAAAAGCACACATTTTTTGGAAATCAAGTGTACTTATTTTTGTTGTTTTATTTTCAATAATTGCAATAATTTTAATTTAAATAGGTTGCTCATAATTCAAAAAAAGTTAAAAAACATTGATATAAGTCAGTGTTTGAACTTAAATTCGCATATATATTTGCAGTGTAATTAAGGAATAAAAATAATTCACGAATTGGAGAAAAACCAAAATTATTTTTAACCAATACAATTTTAGTTAGTAGTTTTAGTTTAGAACCAACATCATAGATTCTCAATCATAATGTTGGTTCTTATTTTTTAGTTAAGTGTTTAATACTTAACAAAAGATTAAAATATTTACCGAATAAAAATTTAGTTAGTAGTTTTAGTTTAGAACCAGCATCAAAGATTCTCAATCAACGATGCTGGTTCTTATTTTTTGTTCAATACT
>CBDUAL010000228.1:0-4227 GCA_965365125.1 uncultured Lutibacter sp. | reverse complement strand
TTTTAAATGAAGATTACAAGATAAATGCTACTGAAAATGCTGAATTTCGTATTCATAATTAACAGTTCATACGAAGTTGTTTTTTTAAAATTATTTATTGAAAAGTAATTCTACACCTTCATAATAAATAAATTTTAAAACACCCTTATAGTACAGGATAAACCTTAGTTTATCTTGTTTTATATTTAGCATCTAATTTTTTTTCTAAAAAAAAACATAATTTCAGAATATAAATAAATGAAAAAACGATTTATTTTAAAGCCTTCTATAATTGCAGTATTCTTGCTGTCAAGTGTTTTGTGTGTGGCTCAAATATCTGAAATTAAGATGCCTAACGGACGTATAGCATTTTCTTCCGACGGAAATCTACACGATTCAGATGATTGGGGAGCAACCGCTTTTTCATTGGCTTTTTTGCATTATGCAGGTTTAGAAGATCGTTTTGTTCATTATGATTATAACAATCATTTAGGGAAATCTAGAGAAAGTTGGGAGAAAATTATGGATGATGCTGCCAAAGGCGGTGCAAAACGATTTGGACTTGACGTATCAAAAGTATTTAACGATCAAATAGAAAAAGAAGCAGCCATTGCAAATTTTGTAAAAGAAGCGAAAAAGAGCAGTAAAAACAATCCGCTATGGTTTATTTGTGCTGGGCCTATGCAAATGCCTTACGATTTAATAGCAGCTACTCCAGAGAATAAAAGGCAATATATCTACGCAATTTCACATAGTAAATGGAATGAAGAGCATAGTCATGGTGAAAGTGAAAAAACGTGGGCTGATATGAAAAAAGATTTCCCAACCGTAACATACTACGATATTATTGATCAAAATAAATCGAATGGGGAAGACGATTTTCAATCTCATATTAAAAATTGGGAATGGTTAAAAAATAGCTCAAATGAAAATTGGAAATGGCTGTACAATATAGACGACACCTACCAAGTTGACAAGTTAGAGCGCTGGAAATCTAATACTGAAAAACATTTTGATATTTCTGATGCAGGAATTACCTATTGGTTAATTACAGGAGGTCCAAATGGTGGAAACGATAAAGCGGGTTGGAAAGAAGTGAAAGCCCTTTTTGAAAATAATTCGATTGAAGATACAACACCAACACCGCTAATTAAACTTACATCAAGCGACTATGTAATTATTGAAGCAGAAAGTACAAAGTCTCATCTTCAAGAATGGCAATTGATAAAAATGGGTGATACTAATTACGTAAACAACGCTTCGGGTTGGGCACAAATTGAATTTATAGGTAATACGCCAAGTGCAGGTGAACCAAGTTCTCCGCTTGAATATACTTTTACAGCACCAAAAGATGGAAACTTTAGATTACTTATGATGACTAGTAAGCGTTTAGAAGGTGATAGAGGCGATTGGTGTAATGATGCCTTTGTGAAAATTACAGGTGATTTTACATCCGCAACAAATCTTTCAAAAGGGGAATTAGAAAATTATATGAAATACTTTCAAGAAGGTAGTACAAAAACACCTGAATTAGAATGGCATTGGGGAGTGCGTGCAGAAAAAGGAAGGCACGAGTTTTTTAATTTAATTTACAGTCTTAAAAAAGGAGCACAATATACCTTAACTTTAGCAGGAAGGTCTCAACGTTTTAGTGTTGATTATTTAGTATTGTATAATACTGATAAATTTAGTTTGACAGACGCTAAAGAATTTTTTAATAATAAAGAAAATAATAATGAATAAATTTAACATACTTCAACACAAATTAGAAATTGCATTTCTTTTTTTATTGGCAACTAATTTGGGGAGTGCTCAAAATCCTATTGTGCCAAACCAAGGGTTGAATGACCCTCATATTCATATTTTTAATGATACCGCTTATGTGTACGCATCTCATGACAGATCTGCTGATGATAAGGCATTTATTATGGAAGATTGGTGGATTTGGTCTTCTCCAGATTTGGTAAATTGGACAAAGCGTAGTGTTTTAGATCCAAAAGACACCTATATAGGAGAAGGGTTTCAAGGTTGTTGGGCAACTGATGTTGGCGAAAAAGACGGTAAATACTATTGGTATTTTTCAGAAAAAAATCAACAAACAGGTGTTGTAGTTGGTGATGCTCCTGTAGGACCTTGGACAGATCCTTTAGGAAAACCATTATTAGCATCAGATTTAACACCAACTGATGAATATGATATGGCTATTTTTGAAGATAATGGAGAGCATTACATTATTTTTGGAGTATGGGATTACTATATAGCAAAGTTGAATTATGATATGATAAGTTTGGCTGAAAAACCAAGAAAACTAATCATAAACAACCCAAGAGGCCCATACAATCCTGATGGTAAAAATCTTGAAAAACCAACGGATGACAAGCCATTTGTTCATAAATACAACGGTAACTATTATTTGTCTTGGGGGTGTTTTTACGCCATGTCTGATAATTTATATGGCCCATACGATTATAAAGATACTGTAATTAAAAAAGAAAGTTTTGCCGAAGGATTTGATGCGCCAACTTGGCCAAACGGATTTTTACAAGGGCGTCACGGTTCGTTTTTTCAATGGCACAACCAATGGTATTATACCTATTGTGATATGAGTCAAACAGGAAATCGTTATTTTAGAGATGCTTTTATTAGTTACATTCATTACAAAGAAAATGGTGAAATAGCAACTATTAGAGTTGATGGAGTTGGGGTTGGTCAATACAATGCAAATCAGCAAAAAATTGAAGCTGAAGATTATTTTAAATCAGATGGACTCGTAAAAAAAGATTTTGGCAACAATTTTGTAGTAGAGACTACAGCTAATAAATGTTATTTAAATTATCCGAATATAAATGGTTTGGATGCATTTTCTAAAATTAATTTCAAATTATTAGCGCCAAATGGAGGTGAATTCTCTATTGAAATTCGAAAAGATAATTTAAAAGGCGAATTGGTAGGAAATAAAACAATTACTTTAAATAATAACAACACATTAGAAGATGTAGTTATAACGCTTTCAGCATTAAATCAAAAAGAAAATTTCTATTTTTTAATAGAACAATTAAATAATAAACCGTTACAAATAGAATCATTTAAATTTTTAAAATAAAACAAATAATAAATAATTAAATAATGAAGAAATTACTCATACTGCCTATATTGGCTATTTACGTTCTTGTACATTCTTGTGCGGAGTCAACATCTAATGGAAAAGATTATAAAGATGCATCTTTGTCAATAGATGAACGCGTAGAAGCGTTGTTACCGCTAATGTCTTTGGAAGAAAAAGTTGCACAAATGCGAATCTTTCATGCAAATATTGGTGTAAAATCTGATGAAAATGGAAAATTAGTACTTTCAGATAGAGTTGTTAAAAAATTAAAAATAGGTATTGCTGGTATTAAAAATCCAGGAGAACATATTGATGCAGTTGCTGCAGCTAAATTAAATAACGAACTTCAAAAGTATATTATTGAAAGTAACCGTTGGGGAATTCCAGCATTGTTTGTTACAGAATCCTATAACGGAGTTGATGCTGAAGGTTGTACAAAATTTGGAAGACCAATAGCATCAGCAGCATCGTTCAATCCAGAATTGGTTAAAAAACAATGGGATGTTGTAGGAAGAGAAGCACGTTTACGCGGTATGCATATGTGTCATTCTCCTGAAGCAGATTTAGTGAGAGATCCTCGTTTTGGAAGAATGAGTGAAGCTTTTGGTGAAGACACTTATTTAACAACTCAAATGGTAACAAGTGCTATTAAAGGTGTTCAAGGAGAATATGAAGGTTTAGGAAATGGTACACATATTGGAGCTGTTGCAAAACACTTTGCAGGGTACGGACAAGTATTAGGTGGTTCAAACTTTGCAGCTATTGAAATTTCTGAACGTACATTAATTGATGAAATTTATCCACCGTTTGAAGCAGCTGTAAAAGACGCTCAAACATTAGGAAGTATGGCTTCTCACGGAGATTTAAACGGTATTGCTAGTCACGGAAACCCAGCTTTATTAACAGGTGTGTTGCGTGACGATTGGGGGTTTAATGGTTACGTAGTTTCAGATTCAAATGACATTGCTCGTTTGTATTACTTTATGAAAGTAGCCGAGTCTCCTGAAGCAGCTGCTTTAATGGGATTAGAAGCAGGTATTGATATTGATTTATATGCCGAAGATTCTTACGCATATCTTCCAGAAATGGTAAAAACAAACCCTGAAATCCCTTTTATTGTAAAAGCATCCGGTTTCGATATC
>CBDUAL010000227.1:0-4239 GCA_965365125.1 uncultured Lutibacter sp. | reverse complement strand
ATAACACATCATAGAAATAAGCGTAGTAAAAGTGCTTTAAATAATGAGTTAGAGCAAATTTCTGGGATAGGTAAACAAACTGTTGTATCTTTATTAAAACATTTTAAGTCAACAAAAAGAGTTTCCTTAGCTTCATTTAACGATTTAGAAAAAGTAGTAGGAAATTCAAGAGCGCAAAAAGTTTTTAATTATTTTCAAAAGAGTAAAAATTAATGAAAAGGTTAGTCTTCATATTTTTTTTATGCAGCTTTCATATTGCTTTTTCACAAGAAATTGTTGAAAAAAAAGATGTTAAAGTTGGAGTGGTTTTAAGTGGAGGTGGAGCCAAAGGTTTTGCACATATTGCTGTTTTAAAGGCGTTGGAAAAAGCAGGTGTGCGAATTGATTATATTGGAGGAACAAGTATGGGGGCAATTGTTGGAGCTTTGTATGCTTCAGGCTATAAAGCTTCAGAGTTAGATTCTATTGTGTATTCTATAAATTATGAGACTATTTTATCTAACGATTCTCCCCGTAAATCAAAACCTTTTTACGAAAAGGAGGATGGTGAAAAATACGCATTAACTTTGCCTATAAGAAAAAGAAGTGTTGATATTCCTGTAGCAATTTCTGAAGGACAAAATGTACTTAATTTATTTTCAAAGCTAACGCAGCATGTAAATGATATACACGATTTTAACGAACTTCCAATTCCATTTTTATGCATAGCAACCGACTTGGAAACCGGTAAGCAAGTAATTTTAAATAAAGGCTCTTTGCCTTTGGCAATGAAAGCAAGTGGTTCGTTTCCAACCTTATTGGCACCTGTTGAAATTGATGGTAAGTTGTTGACTGATGGTGGTGTTGTTAATAATTTTCCTGTTGATGAAGTAAAAGCAATGGGAGCCGATATTATAATTGGAGTTGATATTCAAAGTGGTTTAAATGCTAAAGAACAGTTGAACTCTGCAATTAAAATATTGAATCAAATTGTGGGTTTTCAAATGTATAAAACATTGGAGCAAAAGTATAAAAAAGTTGATGTGTTATTAAAACCTAATCTTGAAGATTATGGTGTTGTTTCGTTTGATAAACCTAAAGAAATAATGAAGCAAGGCGATTCAGTTGGCAAGGTAAATATGGATGTATTTAGAGCTATTGCCAAACGTCAAATTAAAAATGAACCAATAAACATTAAAAAAGATTACTTTAGAAAATTTCATATTTCTGAAATACAAATTTCAGGAAATAAGCATTATACACGGTCTTATATATTAGGTAAGTTAAATTTAAAAAAGAAAGATTCTACAAGTTATAAACGCTTAATTGAAAGTGTGGATAATTTATCATCTACAAACAATTTTGAACTGATACAATATGAAATTGATGCTAATGACACCGGAAAAACCGTTAAATTTAGTGTAAAAGAAACCGATGTTAAGGATTATTTAAAGCTAGGTATTCATTACGATGATTTATATAAAACAGGTGTGTTGGTGAATTTTACCTCAAAACACCTCTTATTTAAAAATGATATACTTTCAGCAGATCTTATTTTAGGAGATAATTTAAGATACAATATTAATTATTTTATTGACAATGGTTTTTATTGGAGTTTTGGTTTAAGATTTAGATATAATAACTTTAACTCTAATGTGAAATTTGAAGAGGTTGAAGCTAGTAAAATTAATTTAAATTATGAAGATTTTACCAATCAGGTATATGTACAAACTGTTTTTAGTCGGAAATTTGCTATTGGTGCAGGTATAGAATTTAAAAGGTTGGTTGCAGATACCGAAACTATTTCAGAATTATTTGGGCAACCTAGTACAAATAAAAATGGAAAATTTTTTTATTTTGACAAGTCTAGTTATTTAAATTTTTTAGGGTACATAAAATTTGATACTTACGATAAAAGTTATTTTCCTAAAGAAGGAATATTTTTAGATGCAGGTATGTTATATTACACAACATCAACTGATTATAATAAAAATTTCAGTCCTTTTTCTCAGTTAAAAGCTGATTTTGGAATAGCCTTTACTTTTTTTGATAAGTTAACTTTTCATTTTATATCTCAAGCGGGTTTTACCCTTGGGAAAAACGATAATAGAGCTTTAGATTATAATGTGGGTGGTTATGGTGAAAATTTTATTAATAATTTTATACCATTCTATGGGTACGATTTTTCGGAATTAAATGAAAGTGCTTTTCTAAGATCAGGATTAACAGTAAGGTATGAGTTTATACCAAAAAACTATATTTCCTTAGCTGGAAATTTTGCAAGGGTAGAAAATGATTTATTTAATGAAGGGAAGTTATTTGAAAATACCAAATCTGGTTATATGACTGGGTACGGAATAGAAACTTTCTTAGGACCCGTTGAAATACATTATGCCTGGTCTCCAGATCATAAAGAAAATTATTGGTATTTTAATGTTGGGTTTTGGTTTTAAAAAAAAGTCCTGCATTACAGCAGGACTTTTATAGATATTGTTTATTGCCTATTTAAGTAGTTTACCAGAATTATTGGTAAAGTCAAATCTTAAATATTGGTAAGCATCTCTTGGTAAAATTTTAATCCACTTTTTGTATTTAGCAAACCATTTTTGTTGAATGGACGGTATGCCTTTTTTTAAATAAGCAGCTATAAAAGGATGTGTATTTAAAATAATCTTTTTATGCTCCTTTAAAATAATAAGTTTATCTAGTTCAGCTTCAATTTTATCAATGATAACAATTGGAGCTTCAACTTCACCTTCTCCGCTAGGGTTAGGTTCGCGTGTTTTTATAACCAGTTCAGGTCTAACACGTTGTCTTGTAATTTGAACAAGACCAAATTTACTTGGTGGTAATATTTTGTGTTTTGTTCTATCAAAAGCCATTTCAGCTTTTAAATGATCATAGAGCTTTTGTCTATGTTCAGCTGTGTGCATATCAATAAAATCAACAACAATAATACCTCCCATATCACGTAGTTGTAATTGTCTGGCAATTTCTGTAGCCGCAATTAAATTAACCTCTAAAGCAGTATCGGCTTGCGACGATGCTTTATTTGAACGGTTTCCACTATTTACATCAATTACATGCAGTGCTTCAGTATGTTCAATTACCAAATAAGCTCCTTTGCTCATTGAAACTGTACGTCCAAATGATGTTTTCAACTGACGTTCAATTCCAAATTTTTCAAACATAGGTACTTTTGATTTGTATAATTTTACAATAGACTCTTTTTCTGGAGCAATTTCTTGTAAATATTCTTTAATTTCTAAAAACAGTATTTCGTCATTTGTAACAATACTTGTAAAAGAATCATTAAACAAGTCTCTTAAAATAGAAGAAGCTCTGTTTAATTCACTTAATACTTTTATAGGTGTTTGTTGTGTTTTAAGATCTTTAATTTTCTTGCACATAACAACCCATCTTTCTAAAGAATTTTGTAAATCTTTATCAAGTTCAGCTACTTTTTTACCTTCGGCAACAGTTCTTATAATAACTCCAAAACCTTTAGGTTTGATACTTTTTATGAGTCTTTTCAAACGTTCTTTTTCGTCGGCGTCCATAATTTTTTGTGATACGGATACTCTATTTGAAAAAGGAACTAAAACTAAATACCTACCTGCTATTGATATTTCAGAACTCATACGAGGTCCTTTGGTAGATATTGGTTCTTTTACAATTTGTACTAATGAACTTTGACCTGTTTTTAAAACGTTTACGATACTCCCATTCTTGTCAATATCGTTTTCAAGTTTAAAATTTTTTAAAGTGTAATCTTTAATTTTACCTGTACTAACACCTTTAATAAATTTATTTAAAGAAGTGAGCTGTGCTCCTAAATCATGATAATGTAAAAAACCATCTTTAGGATAGCCTACATTTACAAATGATGCATTTAAACCTGAGAGTACTTTTCCAATTTTAGCTAGAAAAATATCTCCTACGGAAAAATTATTGCCATTTGATTCATTATTTAGTGCTGTTAGCCTACCATCTTTTAATAAGGCAAAATCAATATCAGAGGAGTTCGATCGTATAATTAATTCTGTTTTCACTCTGAATTGTTTTTATGTTTAAACATAACTGTCTAAACTATTTATAATAAGTTTTACAGGATTTACCCAACAATATTTGCGGTATGCAAATATCTATTTCAATGAACTTAATTAAAAGTTAAAGAAAAAGTAAGCTAAGCTTACTTTTTCTTTTTGTGTCTATTTGCTCTTGCTCTTTTTTTACGTTTGTGAGTAGAGATCTTAGCTC
>CBDUAL010000226.1:0-4259 GCA_965365125.1 uncultured Lutibacter sp. | reverse complement strand
TAAAATTTACATTCCGCCTAGCTATGAAATTAATTCAACAAAATTTTACCCGCTTACCATTGTTTTAGATGCTGAATATTTGTTTGATGTGTATGTAGGGAACTCCATTTTATTTGCAAATAAAGAAGAGGCACCAGAACAAATTATAGTAGGTATCAATCAAAATAGATACAACGAACGTTATGAAGATTGTTCGTATCTAAAAGAAAACAGTTTTCCAACCGAGCAAGGTGAAGCTTTCTACAATTTTATAAGAAGTGAATTGTTCGATTATTTTGAGGAAAATTATCGTGTTTCGCCTTTTAAAACCATTGTTGGGAATACATTAACTAGCAACTTTGCTAATTATTTTTTAATAGAAGATTATCCTGTTTTTAATGCATATATAAACGTAAGTCCGTATTACGCAATGGACATGCCAATGCTAATTCAAAACAAAGTAAAGCAGCTAAAAACCGAAAACATATACTACTACCTTTCAACAACAAAACAAAACTCTAAAAAACGCCAAGCTGCAATTACAAACACTAATAGCTTATTAAGTGTTTTAAGCAACGAAAAGTTTAAATACAAGTTTGATGCTTTTGAAAACAGCTCTAAAACAGCTTCAATTGGGCAGTCAATTTCTAGCGCATTATCGTTTATTTTCGACTTATATTCAGCTATTTCTAAAGAAGAATTTGACACTAATATTAAAAACCTTTCACCACCTGATGCGATTGCTTATTTAGAAAATAAATATGTTGAAATTGAATATCTTTTTGGAAGTAATTTAAAAATTAGAGAGCAAGATATATTTGCCATTGAATCTATTATTTTAGATAAAGAAAACGGCGATTATTTAAAGAATTTTGGCGAAATGATTAACAAATTATATGAAGAATCTCCAATTGGAGATTATTATATTGGTCGTTATTATGAAACCGGACAAAAGTTAAAACAGGCACTTAATTATTATAAAAGTGGTTATATGAAGCTTCCTGAAGGCGATCCAAATGCCGATGCTTATTACGAAAATGTAGAACGTGTTTTAGAAAAAAGAGACGGAATTTACACGGAACCTAAAAATTAAAATTATAGTATGAAACAAACCCTATTTACAATTGCTTTTTTATGTATTTCAACAATCTTTTACGCACAAGAAGATACCGTTGTTAAAGTTCATATTCCTTCGGAACAAAAATATAAATTCACAACCGTTTTTGATATTGAAGCATCTGCAGTAAAAAGCCAAGGAAATACTGGTACTTGCTGGAGTTTTTCAACTTCATCATTTTTAGAATCTGAAATATTTAGAAGTTCAGGTAAAATGATTGATATTTCTGAAATGTACAATGTTAGAAATGCTTATATGGACAAATCTTGGAATTATGTAATGCGACAAGGTAAAATTCAATTTAGCGAAGGAGGATTGGCACACGATGTGATGAATTCTGTTCAAAAAAATGGTTTACAACCTGAAATAGCTTATTCAGGTTTATTGGGTGATGCTAAAATGCATAACCACGCTAAAATTGTTCCTGACCTTAAAAAAGTTTTAGATGCTTATATTAAAAACGATAAAAATTCTAAACACAGCAATTGGAAGGCAGCTGTTGATTCAATACTAACAGTTCATTTAGGAACTCCTTCAGCAACATTTAATTATGAAGGAATTGAATATAACTCCATGTCATTTTTAAAAATGACCAATATAAAACCAAACAACTATATAACATTAACTTCATTTTTACATCAGCCTTTTCATACCGAATTTGTATTGAATATTCCTGACAATTTTTCAAACGGAAGTTTTTATAATATTACACTGGATGAATTAGTTGAAGAAGTGGATAACGCACTAGAAAATGGATACACTTTGGCTTTAGATTGTGATGTATCTGAAAAAACATTTTCTTCAAAATATGGTGTAGCCATATTACCAAACGATACTAATGACAACCAAAAATCATTGACTTACATTGTAAAAGAAAAAAATATCACACCAGAATTCAGACAAGAAGAGTTTGAGAATTTCAATACTACTGATGATCATTTAATGCATATTGTAGGTTTGGTAAAAGATCAAAATGGTACTGAATATTACAAAGTGAAAAACTCTTGGGGAGCAAATAGTGCCCGAATTGGAAACAATGGTTATGTGTTTATGAGTAAGGCTTTTTTCAGACTTAAAACCATTTCGGTAATGGTTCATAAAGATGCTGTAAGCGATCTTATAAAATTATAAAAATGAAATTAACGACAACATTAACTTGATTCAAATTCTATCATAAATTAATTATTAATATGATAAGTTTCTGAATCAAGTATAGAATGACGGTTTTCAGAATTAGACATAAAAAAGAGGCTCTTTAAAAATAAACTTTTCGTCAAACTGAAACTCGGTTCCTGATCAGATCCGAAGGATGATTTAGGCTCTCATAACGACTAACTATCAGCATCATAAGATTCTAAAACACACTTAGACAAGCTCAGTGTGACCTATTCAGAATAACGAGTTTTGATACTTTCAGATTGTCTCTTTTATATATCCCTCAACTTATTTCACAAAAGAAATTCCTTCTTCTGAAATGGTTATTAACTTTTGACGAAACAACCCACCAACCGCACTTTTAAAAGCTTTTTTACTCATTCCTAATTGATACTTAATATCGTTCGGATCACTTTTATCATGCAAAGCTATAAAACCATCATGTTGTCTTAAAGCATTTAAAATAGCGATTTCGTTTTTCACAATCGTTTGTTTAAAACCAACTGCTTGTAAACTCACATCAATCTTTTCATCGTCACGTATTTTTTTTACGTAACCTTCTAATTTTTGACCTTCTTCAATTTTTTGATATAGTTCATTTCTATATAACATTCCTTCATATTCCTCTTCAATTAAAACTGTAAAACCAATTCCTGCTTTTCTAACTACAATTAAATCTACTTTATCTCCTACTTTTAAATCCATTTTTATTCTTTTAAATTGTTGAAATACGCTTTTAACACGGTATCATTTATTTTTCTTGGTGTAAATATTTCTAATAATTTTGGTGCATTAGAAGTATTGTAAAAATTAGAAAGTTCGCTTTCTAAATCGGTTGTATTTGAAACACTAGAATATTCAAATTTATGCATTTTACACAAATGTTCAGCTGTTAATTCGTGCGGTGTTTCAAAATAATCTAAGGCGTTAGATTTTTGAGGTCCAGGAATAAATCTAAAAATACCTCCACCTCCATTATTTACCACAATAATTCTAAATGTTTTAGGTATGTAACTATTCCAAAGTGCATTATTATCATAAAAAAAACTAATATCTCCTGTAATAAAAACGGTGTTTATTTCAGAAACTACCGCTGCTCCTATTGCGGTGCTTGTACTTCCGTCAATTCCACTAGTTCCTCTGTTGCAAAAAACCTGAAGTGTTTTGTTTAAATCAAACAGCTGTGTGTAACGAATTACAGCACTATTACTTACCTGCAATAATGATTTATTTGGAATACTTTTTAAGAAAACAGCAACCGTTTTCAAATCTGAAAATTCACAATCTTCAATAAACTTATCGTGTTTTTTTAAACGAAGCTCTTTTTTTTGCAACCAAAATTGTTGGTAATTACTAACTACTGGTTTTGTTAAAAAGAAAAACTGACTAAAAAATAACTGCGGTGAAATTTCAAAATGATGCTTTAAACAAAAAAACGTATCAAAAGCTCTTTTTTCATCAACATGCCAGTGTAACTTTGGTTGAAATTTACGTAAGTGTTGTTTTATTTTTTTTGAAACAATCATACCTCCTAAACTCAATAAAATATCTGGCTGAAAAGCTTCTAATTCATTTGATTCTAAAGGAAATATTAATTTATCAATGCTATTTATAAATTTAGCATGTGAAACATTTGCTGTGTTTTCTATAAGCACCAATACTGAAGGATCTTTGGTGAAATGTGCTAGTTGTGTTTGCAACAATTCATCTGGAAAATGTGCTCCAACCAATACCATTTTTTTGGTAGAACTATTCCAAACATCCGCAAATTTTTGAAGTTCATCAACATCTAAAGGAACTTCTTCAACCGTTGGAGTTACTTTTTCTAACTTAATTAATTCAGAAGTAATTTCATACAAAGGTTCATCAAAAGGAACATTGATATGCACAGGACCTTTTTCAACCATTGCAATTTCGATTGTTTCTTGTAGCATTTCTGCAATCGAATTTTCTACGTTCAAATGTTCAACCAAACTAATTGAATTTAGGATATGGTTTTCAAAAACAT
>CBDUAL010000225.1:0-4261 GCA_965365125.1 uncultured Lutibacter sp. | reverse complement strand
AGTAATTGCACCAGCACTAACAATTAAAACCGCTGCTAACAATGCTAAATGCCTACCATTTTGATTAAAAGATTCAAAAAAACTTGGTCCAGCCTGAATTCCTATCGTGAAAATAAAAAGCACCAAACCTAAATATTGAAAATCTTTTGGTATTTGATACCCATAATGGCCAAAAACTAATGCTACAAATATTACTGCAGAAATATCTAATGAAATTCCTTTAATTTTAATTCTACCAATAATAAATCCTATTGCAATAATTAAAAATAGCACAAAATAACTATTCGATAATAAATCCATTCCTTTAAATTTTAAATAACAAAATTAATTAGTTATTCGAGTTAACAAGCTTTTATTTTTTGAATTAACGAAAATAATTACATTTTACAGAAGCACAAAAAATGGTTCTATAAAAATATAATTATTAAAAAAAAGCAGCATAAAACCTTTGTTTATTCGTAAAAAAAAGCCCAATTTTACTTGGGCTTTTCAATGTCAATTTATAATTATTATTCTAACGATCCTAAATAACGTTCAGCATCTAAAGCTGCCATACAACCTGTTCCGGCAGCGGTAACCGCTTGTCTATATTCTTTATCTTGTACATCTCCAGCGGCAAAAACTCCTGGTATATTAGTTTTTGTAGATTTCCCTTTAGTAATTAAATAACCTGTTTCATCCATATCTAAAGCACCTTTAAAAATATCAGTATTTGGTTTATGACCAATGGCTATAAATACACCAGTTACATCAATTACTTCTTTTTCACCTGTTTGATTATTTACTGCTCTAACACCTTCAACAACATTAGAACCTAACACCTCATCAATTTCAGTATTGTATTTTACTTCAATATTTTTAGTTTTAGCAACTCTATGCTGCATTGCTTTTGAAGCTCTCATATAGTCTTTACGCACTAACAAAGTAACTTTATTACAAATATTAGATAAATACGTAGCCTCTTCAGCAGCAGTATCACCAGCACCTACAACAATAACATCTTGTCCTTTATAAAAGAAACCATCGCAAGTAGCACAAGCAGATACACCTCCACCAATTAAACGTTGTTCACTTTCTAATCCTAAATATTTGGCTGTTGCTCCTGTTGAAATAATTAAAGTTTCAGCTTCAATTAAAGTGGTTTCGTCAATTGTAACTTTATGAATACCTCCAACTTCAGCACTAAAATCTATTTTAGTTGCCATTCCAAATCTTACTTCAGTACCAAAACGCTCCGCTTGATTTTTTAAATCTTCCATCATCGCTGTTCCATCGGTTCCATTTGGATAACCCGGAAAATTATCAACTTCTGTAGTTGTTGTTAATTGACCACCCATTTGCATTCCTGTATACATTACCGGTTTTAAATCTGCTCTTGCGGCATAAATTGCTGCTGTATACCCTGCAGGTCCCGAACCAATAATTAAACATTTTATTCTTTCTATAGTATCAGACATGATATTTCTTTTTATTTTTAATAAGAAACAAATTTATAGGAAATAATAAGAAATTAACACGATTGTTTATAATTTTTCACAATACAATTATAAGAAACAACAATACATACATTTCTGCAATTTTAACTACATTTACCTTTTAATATCAGCCTACTTTTACCAACTTCAATACACAATAAATGCCTATCAAAGAAATGACAAACTTAGGGTCCATTCAAAAAATAATAGCTTCAGAATTAGCCGTTTTAGTGTATTTTAACACACAAACTTGTAGTGTTGGCGAGGCATTTTTACCCAAAGTTGAAAAATTAATACAAAATTATTTTCCAAAAATAACATTCTTAACTGTTGATCTCAATTTTTATCCTGAAATTTCCGCACATTACAGCGCTTTTGTAGAACCCACTATTTTAGTGTTTTACGACGGAAAAGAAACGATTAGAAAAAGTAGAAATATTAGTGTTTTTGAATTAGAAGAAGCAATTAAAAGACCCTATAAATTAATTTTTGAATAATTACTTGCAAAATGTTTTTTTAGTTTTATATTTGCAAACCGAAAATCATTCGGGGTGTAGCGTAGCCCGGTTATCGCGCCACGTTTGGGACGTGGAGGCCGCAGGTTCGAATCCTGCCACCCCGACAAAAAAAAGAAAAAAAAAGTCTTGCAAGTTAATTCCAAATTAATTTAATTTGCACAAAATTAAAAGGCCGATGTAGCTCAGCTGGCTAGAGCAGCTGATTTGTAATCAGCAGGTCGTGGGTTCGAGTCCCTCTATCGGCTCAAAAAATCCTCTTCATTTGAAGAGGATTTTTTATTTATACCAACTTCATTATACGTTTATTTAAAAAAACTCTAAATTTCACTGCAATCATCCTAATCCTATTATATTTGATTAAATTTGTGCAAAATTAAACAAGAAATTACATGCTTATAATTGGAATTGCTGGCGGAACAGGTAGTGGAAAAACAACGGTTGTGAACCAAATTTTAAACGAATTACCTGCTGACGAGGTTTGTGTAATTTCACAAGATTCATACTACAAAGAAACACATCACTTATCATATCAAGAGCGTACAAAAATAAACTTTGACCACCCAAAAGCTATTGATTTTGAATTACTTGTAAATCATATAACCGATTTAAGAAAAGGCGAAATTATTGAGCAACCAGTATATTCATTTGTAACGCACGACAGGGTAATAGACACGTTAATTACCCACCCCAGAAAAGTAGTAATTGTTGAAGGTATTTTAATTTTCAACAGCAAAGAATTACGCGATTTATGTGATATTAAAATATTTGTTCACGCAGATGCTGACGAACGATTGATAAGAAGAGTTAGAAGAGATATTGAAGAACGAGGGCGCGATGTAAATGAAGTTTTAACGCGCTACCAAAACACCTTAAAACCAATGCATCAACAATTTATTGAACCTACAAAAAATTACGCAGATATTATTATTCCAAACGATCGTTACAACACTGTAGCTATTGATATTGTTAGAACCGTAATTAGTCAGAAACTTTAATTTATGACGTTAAAACAGTTAAAAAATAAACCCATTTTTAAAATACTTACTAATAGGTATTTTATCACTTCAGCTATCTTCGTTGTATGGATGTTCTTTTTTGACGAAAATTCTTGGCTAAATCATAGAGAATTTGACGAAGATATTGACAAGTTAAAAAGTGAAAAAGCACACTACAAATCTGAAATTTACAAAGATAGCTTACTTGTAAAAAAACTAGAAGATAAAAAAGAACTAGAAAAATTTGCAAGAGAAAGATACCATATGAAAAAAGACAACGAAGAAGTTTACTTAATTGAGTACGACACGCTGCCAAAAGATTAGCTTCTATTTAAATCTACTTTCAAAATACATTTTCTTATTTTTGAATTGTAGTTAATACAAAATACTATATGTGTGATTTTATTATGAATGATTTTGAACCAAGCTCAGCCGCTGCTTGGAAACAAAAAATACAGTTTGAGTTACAAGGTGCCGATTATAACAAAGCACTGTTAACTAAAACGAATGAAGGAATCACCATAAAACCTTTTTACCATTTAGATGATTTTGAAAAACTTACGATTCCTTCTACAGAAGGAAGTCCTAAAATTTGCAAAAAAATTGTAATTTTAAATGAAAAACAAGCAAATTCAGAAGCAATAAAAGCCTTTAGAAACGGAGCGAATGCTTTAAAATTTGTTTCAGAAACTACCTTTAATATTCATGAAGTATTTCGAAATTTATTAAACAAGAATATTGAGTTTCATTTTGAACTTAATTTTCTTTCTGAAGAATTTCTACTGAAACTAATTGAATTGCTAAGCAATGAAATTAGCTATTTAAACGTAGACATTATTGGAAACCTTGCCAAAGCAGGTAACTGGTATAAAAATCTAAACACAGATTTTAAAACTATTGAAAACTTACTTCAAAAAAATAATTCAAGATTTATTTTAAGCGTAAATGCAAACATTTATCAAAATGCTGGCGCCAACACGGTTCAACAAGTAGCTTACGCATTGGCACATGTAAATGAATACTTAACAAGATTTGATATTAGTGTTGCTTCAAAAATTCAATTCAATTTCGCTACAGGAAGTAATTATTTCTTTGAAATTGCTAAAATTAGAGCATTTAGATATTTGCACAACTTAATTTTAACAAAGTACAACACTTCAGCAAACGCACAAATATATGCTGAACCAAGCATTAGAAACAAAACACTATTTCATAAAAACATAAATACGTTTAGAAGCACTACGGAAATTGAGAGCGCTGTTTTAGGTGGCGC
>CBDUAL010000224.1:0-4295 GCA_965365125.1 uncultured Lutibacter sp. | reverse complement strand
TGTGACCGTCTGCTTAGAAGGCAGATGCTCTATCCAGCTGAGCTACGCGACCATTAAGATTAAAAAATTAATCCAGTATGTAAGATATTTGTCGGGGTGGCAGGATTCGAACCTGCGGCCTCCACGTCCCAAACGTGGCGCGATAACCGGGCTACGCTACACCCCGAATGATTATCTTTTAATTTGCGGAGAGACAGGGACTCGAACCCTGGCGACAGTTACCCGTCGACAGATTAGCAATCTGCTCCATTACCACTCTGGCACCTCTCCTTAAAATATGTTAAATGAACTTATTTTTGCGAGTGCAAATGTAAGGTTCGAATTACATTTACACAACTTTTTTTCACTATTTTTTCAATAAAAATTAACTTTTTTATTCTGGGTATTCAATTCTAACGTGGTAAATGTTCTTTAACTTCTTCTTTAACACCTTTTTAATGGTTTGTAGCTCCTTAAAAGTAATATCAGCATTCATAAACTGTCCGTCCTCCATTTGCTTGTTTACAATTTTTTCAACCAAATTATCAAATGCTAGTGCTGTTGGTTCTTTTATACTCTTTGATGCGGCTTCTACAGAGTCACACATCATTAAAATAGCTGTTTCTTTTGAAAAAGGAATTGGCCCAGGATATTGAAAATCCTTCGGGTCAGCAACTCCATTTAACTTTTCTTCAGTTTTATAAAAATAATAAACCAATGTTGTTCCGTGGTGAGTTCTAATAAAATCGATAATTCTATCTGGTATACGATTCTTTTTAGCTAGTTCAATTCCTTTTAAAATATGATCTATAATTATACTAGCACTATCTTTTGGTGTTAATTCATTGTGCGGATTTACATTTGTAGATTGGTTTTCAGTAAAATACATTGGATTTAACATTTTACCAATGTCATGATACAATGCTCCTGTTCTCACCAACATTGAATTTGCATTGATTTCATTAGCAGCTGCTTCAGCCAAATTGGCTACTTGTAACGAATGTTGAAATGTTCCTGGAGCATTTTCTGCCAAAGCTCTTAAAAGCTTCGAATTGGTATTTGATAACTCTTTCAGCGATTCATCTGAAACCAACTTAAATAGTTTTTCAAAAATATAAATTAAAGGCAATACAAATAACGTAGCCGCTCCATTGATAACAAAGTATAAAAATTTCTCATAATTCAAATTCTGTGCGTTTCCTTCTTGTATGATTGAAAAAGCAAAATAAGCAACAAAATAAACCAAGGTAATTTGTAGCACCGTAATAAATAAATTGGCTCTTTTATATAATTCTGAAACTGTAAGTATGGTTACAATACCTGCTATAATTTGTAAAAATATAAATTCAAAACTGTTGGGTACAATAAACCCTAAAAGCATGACTGTTAACACATAAGTAAACAACCCTAAGCGGGCATCAAAAAATGCTTTTAACACCAAGGGTAAGGTTACAATAGGTGCTGCATAAATATATTTCGCATCGTACTTCACAAGTACTGTTAGCAATAGCACAACTAAAATAATATTGAAAAATATAAACGTTACTTTGGTGTTATTTTCAAAAATTTCAATACGGTATTTTCTTAAGAATAAAAACAACATTGAAAACGCTAAGGCTACCAAAATGGTATAACCTGCAACAATCCAAATGTAATTTGATTTACTCCAAACCTGGGACTCAAATTCATTCTTTATAGAATTTAAAATAACTAACTTCTCCCCTTCAACAATATCTCCTTTTAAAATTATGCGTTCTTTTTCTGAAATTAAACCTTTGGTATAGGATATTTTTTCTAAATTTTCTTGCAGAGCTTTCTGTGTGAAACTTTCATCAAAACTAACATTTGGCTTTATTTCTTCATACAAAATATTTAAAATCGCATGCTCTTCTTGAGTCATAGGTTGAACTCCCAATTCTGAATTGATGAATGCTAATATTTGTGAGGATTTAAATAATTTTATTGGCGAAATTTTCTGAATGGTATTGCCACTCCTTAACGTTATTTGTAGATTTTTAATTTGTTGTTCGCTTTCGGAGGTTATATATCCGTATTTATAAATGGTATTTAAAATGGAATTAACTTTTGCTTCTATATCAATTTTAAATTGGTCTGGCAACTGTGAATTTACTAAAATAGGAACCACTTTTTCTGAAACTGTTATTTTAACATTTCTTGCAATTTCTTCATTGTATTTAAAAAATTGCTCAGAACTCTCTTTTATCTTTTGAGTTTCAGTTTCAATCTCACTCACAGATTTCTGAATAGCAAAATCAAAAGGCGCGTAGTAATTTTCATACTGCCAAGGTTTTCCTTTTTGAAATTCGTACTTAAATTGTCCTCCTTTCGGAAATAGATACACCACCAAAAAGATGGTTGCTATATATAAAAACAACTTATAAATTAATGAGTGGTTGACAAGGATTTTATTTATTATTTTTTTCACGAAGTGTACGTTTGCCTTCCAAAAATAACAATAATTATGGTATGTTCATTTCCAAACACATTTTTATTTTATTTAGAGTTGTTCCAATCTAATTGGCATATTTTTTTCTACCCAATTTTTATATGAGGTATAACTCTTATTTTTATGAATTTCAGCAACTTTATGCAACATTAATTCAATACTCGCTATTGGCTGAATTTGTTGCTTAGAAATTTGTTTTGAAATGGTCAATACTTGTTCTTCTACATCATCCATAATTTGAGAATTGAAATTAGTAAGCCAAGTTTCTAAAGCATCATTTGTTAAGTGTTCATCAATTATTTTTTCGGTCATTTGTTTACCGTGTTGTTTAGATTCTTGAATATTTCCTCTTCCTGTAACTGCATTTCCTACTGCAAAAACATTGTTAAAACCAGCAACACGATATCCTTCTGGTTCTTTCATTTTTAAGGTACCCCATTCATAATTTAGTCCCGAAATTTGCTCTGGAACGCTTCCTATGGAGGCTATTAACATGGAGGTCTCTAGCTCAAATAAGCTATTTTCAACAGGAATAATACGACCGCTTTCAAGAACAACAGCCACTAATTTTCCGTTTTCTTCTTTAAAACCAACAGGTATTGCCAAAGGAATAAATTCGAAGGCATATTTTTCTAAATATTTATTCAATAGTTTTTCTGAAACTTTTTGCGCTACTTCAATACTTTCCTTTGTATGATCTTTAGGTGATTTCAACGGCATATATTTAGCTGTTCTTCTGTAAACCAACTTGGCTTTTCCAATGTTTAATTCTTCAAAAGTTATTCCGTGTGCAGCTAAGACCTTCGGAATTCCTTCTTTTTCTAACGTAAATAAATCTACGTCAATACCTTTATCTAAATACAACTGTTTTTTCACCAACTCAATCATTACAATTTTAACCACGTCTAGTGAAGCCAAACCACCGCCAATAACAACCGTATTATTTCTTAAAAAATAATTATGCCCGTTATAATCGTGTTCATGCTTATGATTAAACCAATAAATAAACGGGTTTTGATATACCAACTCTTTATCTAAAAACTGTTCAATCGCAGGAATCGTTAATCGCCTATCACACCAAGCGCCATTGGCAATTATAATAGCCGAAAACCCCCAATTATTTAGCAAATCCAAAAACTGAATATCCTTTCCTATTTTAGTATTCGGCACAAAAGTAATATTTGGATGCGCTAGTTTTCTATCAATTTCTTTAATTTGACGATCTCTTAAATGTACATGCCAATTCGGAAGTCCGTCTTCAATTTTACCATAGGGTAATTTATTCATTTCAAAAACCACAACCTTAAATCCACTTTCGGCTAATAAATTAGCTGCTTCAGAACCAGCAATTGAACCTCCAATAACTGCTACATAATGTTTTTTAAACGTTTCATTTTCAGACATAATAAATTCCTTTTTAATTAGTTACTGAAATTAATATAATTACTTGTTTTTTGATGTAATAATTATCACACTATATAAAGTGTATTTTAAAACCTAAAAAATTAACTAAAAATGCCTAAATTCGCAATTGAAATTTGATCTAAATTTTATGAAAGAAGTTGTTATAGTTTCAGTCGCAAGAACTCCTATTGGGAGTTTTTTGGGTAGCTTATCTACGGTTACTGCTCCAAAATTGGGTGCTATTGCAATTAAAGGTGCTTTGGCTAAAATAAACTTAAACCCAAACTTGGTTGATGAAGTTTATATGGGAAATGTAATTTCAGCAGGCTTAGGACAAGCGCCTGCCAAACAAGCTGCAATTTTTGCAGGAATTCCAAACACTGTGCCTTGTACAACTATCAATAAAGTTTGTGCTTCAGGAATGAAATCTATTATGTTAGCGGCA
>CBDUAL010000223.1:0-4331 GCA_965365125.1 uncultured Lutibacter sp. | reverse complement strand
TTTGTTATAATTTGAATTATTATCTAGTACTACAAAACCATCTTGAATACTGGAGAGCGTATTTGAGAGTAATTTTTTGGTGTTATTTAATTTTTCCTCTGACAGAACACGGGCAGTTATATCTTGACAAATACCAACAATTCGCTCAATTCTTCCGTTAGAAATTAGTACACTTCGTTTTTCATGAATGTATTTTAATTCGCCTTTTGAAGTGTAAATTCTATAATTCAAATCCTGATTTGGATGCTCTAAAAAATTCTGAATTGAAATATCCCTAAATATTTTTTTATCATCTTCATGAATAAAAGATAGGCAATAATCTACGCTTATTTTAGCCTCTTTGGGTTTGGTTTCAACTAGTGCATACAACTCGTCAGACAAGTGTAATTCCTCTAAATTAAAATCGTAAAACCAGCTCGATAATTTCGCTAGTTCTTGAGATTCCTTATATCTTTTTTCACTTATTTCAAGCGCTTTATTTGTTTTAACTCTTTCCGTAATATCTTCAACAGAAACAATTACATTTTTTAAAGAATCTTCGCTCCCAACTTGAACATTGTATTTAATTAAAACATCAATAACCTCTCCATCAAACGTTTTATTCACTGTTTCAACTGCCGTCTCATTTTTCCCCGTTAATATATCAATTACTAATTTTAAAAAACCTATTGTAGAATTAGGTGTAAAAACACGTTCTAAATTTTTTAATAAATCGCTTTTATTTTCAGCGCTATATAGCTTAACAGCAGTGGCATTTACTTCTTTTATAATAACTTTTTCATGTAAATTTCCTAAACAATGTTTATTTTGTTGTAAAAAAATCTCAGTAGTTAAATTGGCTTTTTCAGCTTGCTTTTCAATGAAGGACTTTACTTCGGAAAAATCTTCAATAAAGAGTGCTACGGGTGCATATTCAAAAAAATTATAATACTTTTTGTTTTTATCAAATTGAGAACTATGTGTAGTATCTGTTATCTTAGATTTTATAGTTTCTTTCTCCTTCATTCTACAGCTTTATGGGGTTTATTTTTAACTATAAATATACGGATAATTTATAATTTTAACAATAGTAAAATTAAAGCCTATTTTTTAACTTAAATACGCACCCACATTATAAAGTATAACTACTTTTTTGGAATTGAAATTTTAACTTCGGTTCCAGAGTTTAAGGTGCTTTTAACATTAATAGCTCCCTGATGCTGCTCAAGGATAATTTTAGCAATTGACAAACCTAAACCAATACATTTTTCATTAGTAACATCGTAGGTATTCACTACAAAAAACTCATTAAAAATAGTTTTTAAATCTGTTGCTGAAATTCCTATACCTTCATCTGTTATAATTGTTTCAACACAATCATTTTGCTCAATAATTTCAACTGTAATAGTGGTTTCTTTTGAAGAAAAACGCACTGAGTTACTTATTAAAATTCGAATTAGAAATTCAATTTCAGGCGAATCAATATTTAAAAACAGATCTTTTTCAAAAGTATTATTTAAAATAACACGGTTTTTATCTTTTGTCTTACAAACAAATTCATCAACAGCTACTGAAACTAATTTACCATAATTGGTACTCGCTTTAACTAATTTGTAATCGGGTGATTTTAATCGATTTAATTTTGACAAAGAAGTTAAAAATTGAATAGAAAAATCATTTGAGTTTTTAATAATTTCAACATATTTTTTATTCTTTTCGTTGGTGCTTATACACTCCATAGTTGCTAATATTTCAGCAAAAGAATAAGCAACCCCAATAGGATTTTTAAGATTGTGAACTACTTTTCTAATACGGTTAAAATTTTCGGTTTGTACCGTTTTCAATTCGTTGTTTTTAGCTTTTAATTTTAAACTTAAATCAACTAATTTACCCTCTAACTCATCAATATAATTTACTAAATCTTTTTTGTCTTCTTTCAAAATAATACTCTTTTATGAGTAAATGTAATTTTAAAAATGCTCTTATTCAAACTTTTGTTTTACAAATTATTGCTTCATTTAAATTCTTTGTTTATTTTAGGAAGATTAAATAAAACTAAGGTAAATAAATCTGTTTTTTCATTACTTTTGCACTTCAGTTTTAAAACAAAGAAATTCAATGTCAACTGCAAAAAAAAGTTACAAGAAAATTACCACAAAATCATTAACTGATATGAAAAACAATGGCGAAAAAATTGCCATGTTAACTGCCTATGATTATACCATGGCAAAAATTGTGGATAATGCTGGAATAGATATTATTTTAGTTGGAGATTCAGCGTCAAATGTAATGGCTGGTCATGAAACAACATTACCAATAACGCTAGATCAAATGATTTACCATGCAAGCTCAGTAGTTAGGGCAACCTCACGATCTCTTGTTGTGGTAGATTTACCCTTTGGAAGTTACCAAGGAAATTCAAAAAGCGCCTTAGATTCTGCCATTAGAATTATGAAAGAATCTGGCGGACACTCAGTTAAATTGGAAGGAGGAAGCGAAATAGCAGAATCAATTTCAAGAATTTTAACTGCCGGAATACCTGTAATGGGTCATTTAGGATTGACACCACAATCTATCTACAAATTTGGAACTTTTAGCGTAAGAGCTAAGGAAGAAGAAGAAGCGAAAAAATTATTGGAAGATGCTAAACTATTGGAAGATCTTGGATGTTTTGCTTTGGTACTTGAAAAAATTCCTGCAAAATTAGCAAAAAAAGTTGCCGAAAGCTTATCTATTCCTGTAATAGGTATTGGTGCTGGTAATGATGTTGATGGGCAAGTTTTAGTAACACACGATATGCTTGGAATGACACACGAATTTCATCCCCGATTTTTGCGCCGCTATTTAGATTTATACAGTGAAATGACAGGTGCTTTTGAAGGCTATATTTCTGATGTAAAGAGTAGAGATTTTCCAAATGAAAATGAGCAATATTAATGAAAGTACTTCTTATTGATACCAATCACAATGTGCTTCAAAAAGGGTTAGAAAAACTAGGCTGTATTTGTGAGGCTGATTACACTTCAACAAAAGCAATTATTGAAGAAAAAATAAGCAATTATGATGGTATTGTTATTAGAAGCAGGTTTAATATTGACAAAATTTTTATTGACAAGGCAACGCAATTAAAATTTATTGCACGTGTTGGTGCCGGATTGGAAAGTATTGATGTTTCTTATGCAGAACAAAAAGGAATTCATTTAATTTCTGCTCCTGAAGGAAACAGAAATGCTGTTGGTGAACATGCGTTGGGTATGATTTTATCTTTATTCAACAACCTAAAAAAAGCCGATTTAGAAATTAGAGCTGGAAAATGGTTGCGCGAAGCCAATAGAGGTATTGAACTTGAAGGGAAAACTGTTGGCTTAATTGGCTACGGAAATATGGGAAAGGCTTTTGCTAAAAAACTAAAAGGTTTTGATACTGAAGTTATTTGTTATGATATTAAAGAAGGTGTTGGCGATGAAAATTGCAGACAAGTTTCTTTAGCAGAATTACAAGAAAAAACCGATGTTTTAAGCTTACACACTCCTTTTAATGAACTTTCTCACAATATGGTAAATGCTGAATTTATTCAGGGTTTTAAGAAACCTTTTTACCTTATAAATACTGCAAGAGGATCTGCAGTTGTAACAAATCACCTTGTTGATGCACTTATAAGTAAAAAAGTACTGGGAGCTTGTTTAGATGTGTTAGAATACGAGAAATCATCGTTTGAAAATTTATTTGAAAATGATAAGCTACCAAAGGCTTTTGAGTATTTAATTCAGGCTGAAAACGTTTTGTTATCGCCTCATATTGCGGGCTGGACAGTTGAATCAAATATAAAATTAGCACAAACTATTGTTGATAAAGTTGAAGCTCTTTTTTATTAAAAAAAATCAATATAAACCGAAAAATTAAAAAAATGGATGTAATAGATGAAAATGGGCACATTGTACCGAAAAGCAACCAAGAAAGTAAACGAGTTATTGCTGGAATTCTAGCAATATTATTAGGGCCTTTTGGTGTGCATAAATTTGTACTTGGATATACTAAAGCAGGAATTATTCAATTAATAATTTCATTTGTTAGCTGTGGAATTTTAAGTATTATACCGTTTATTGAAGGTATTATTTACTTAACAAAAACAGACGAGGAATTTATATATACGTATCAAATCAACCAAAAAGAGTGGTTTTAATAACGTTTTAAAAAGGCGGGGTTAACCTAAATTCCGCCTTCAATAATATCGTTTTCAGCACGACTTTCTAACTCTGCCTGAAACTCTTCTAACACAGGTTTAACCGTACTCTCTGGTATATCAGAAACTCGAATATACATTAAGCCATCAACCGCATTATTAAACTTAG
>CBDUAL010000222.1:0-4457 GCA_965365125.1 uncultured Lutibacter sp. | reverse complement strand
GTAATTGTATTACTTTCAAACGAATTATAATTTGTATAGCTATAATGAATTGCAAAACCACCTAAATCTTTTTCAGTAACAGGAATTTCAATCTCTTTTATTTCATTGTTTAAATGAATAATTTGTGTGCTTATTATTTTCTTATTCTTTTCAATATCAATAGTTACGTATAAGTCTTCAGAAGCTGATCCAATAGATAGATTTACATGTTCTAAAGGTTTATAACTTGCTTTGTTGGTTGAAATTGTAAAGAGTTTATTGTCTGGAATTGTTTTATCCTTTTCACTAAAAACTGTGAAAGTTTTCTTTTCAGTAACTAGTTGTCCAAATTTATCGTTGGTGTTTAATTCAACAATATACCTTCCAGAAGTCCAATTTTGAATTATAGGAAGTTGTATCTCTGTATTTTTTGAAGTGTCAAAATTGTTCGAAAATTCCAATTTTCCTTTTTTCCATGTTGAAGGATTGTCATTATTTGAAAAGGACTCATGAGGGAATTTAGCTGAAAACTCTTCCTCAGAAAGTAGTTTGTAATCTGGTGCTTTCCAAGGTCGTTTTCTAAGCACATTTTGAGGTGCTTGTAATTTATATATTTTAAGCGTTCCGTTTGCAGAAACTAATTCTCCGTTTAAATTTTTGGTTTCAATTGTTATAGTGTTTTTAGACTGTGTTTTGTCTAATTTTTCTGGCATTTTTATAGTTGCAACCAATGCATGATAGCCAACTTTTATGGTTGAGGTTGTGCTGTGGGTTTCACCATTAATATCTGTTACATCGGCTGAAATTTCATAATTAAAAACAGGTAAATTTTCTTTGTTTACACTACTGTCTGGAATTGCTTTAAATTGAATGTTATAATTACCTTGTTCATCGGTTGTTGTTTCTCCAAAGGTAATTTCCTGAGAGTTAGCACTCATATAATTTGGAGTGTTCCAATAATACCACCTTGGGTATTCTACTTTTCTTTGAACTCTATAGGTGACTTTTGCGTTTGAAATTGTAGACCCTGTAAAAGCGGTTGCATTTCCTTGTATTGTTACCGTATCGTTTACTTTGTATTCTGTTGTAATTGGTTTAAATGCTGTTTCAAATTTTGGACGTTTGTACTCTTCAACAGAAAGGTAAAAATATTTGGTTCGCAAACCTGGAACCTCTAATAATATTGAATACCTACCTAATAAACCATTGTTAGGCAACATAAATTCTCCACTAATAGCGCCAAACTCATTGGTGTTTAATTTTAGTTCTTTTATTTTTTCATTATTGGCATTGTATAAACTTGCTTTAACGTCTTTATTTGCGTAGGTATCAGTATTTTTATTTACATTTTTCACAAATATTCCTTTAAAAAAGACAGTTTGACCGGGTCTATAAATGCTTCTATCGGTAAATAAAAAAGGAGTGATTATGGTTTTTTTATTTTTAGTTTGGGTATTTCTATAATTGTTTAAGTAGTAGTCGCCAAAAATTCCTTTTTCATTATCCTTTTTAACTGTAATAAGTACATTTCTATGGTGTTGTTCAACTATAAATTGTAGTTGACCTTTAGCATTGGTAACAAAATCTTCATTAATGGTTTTATTATATCTTCCTGTATTATAGTTTTTAAAATTAACATTTGCATAAGCAATAGGTTCGCCTGTATTTCTGTCTACAACTTGGTAAGTATAAATATTGTTTTTATAATTTTCAGTAATAGCAAAATTGGTTGCTTGTATAAAAGTTGATGCGTATAATTTATTGTTTTCAACAGATTTTTCTTCTGAAGCAATAATTAAATATTGCCCATTTTCTAACGGTGGAATTACAATTTCTGTGGTGTGATTTTGAAAGTCGTATTCGGTTTTTAAAACTTGTTTAAAGTTATTTACAAGTTTAAACCCCTTTATTAACTCTATTTTTTCTTCATCATTATAAGTCCCATAAAATTTATTTTTTTGTTTAGGAGTTATTTCATAAATTTTGAAATAAAGCTCGTTGAGGTTTTTATAATTTACTAATATTTTAGAATAGGTATTGGTTGAAATGTGTTCTTCAGTAGTAAGTTGAAGTGAAATATGTTCAATTTGTTGTTTTAAAACAGTGCATTTTTTTGCGCCTAAACTTTTAGGGAATTTTTCAATTGCCTCGTTACAAATTTTTATGGCTTCAACTCGTTTAAATTGATTTTTAGTAGTACTTCCGGCAACAAAATCGTTAGCTAGTTTATGATATTCAGTTGCTATGTTGAAATCAATTAATGTTGAAGATGGTATGGTTGAAAATACATTCTTTAAATTAATAAGTGAATTTAGATATAAAGAATTTTTGTTCTTGAAAATTGCATTGTTTTTTACAAACTCTAAGCGTTCTAAGTCAATGGCAATTAATGCATTGTTGTTTTGTTCTTTCTTATGAAAATGAATTAGTTTTTGATAGATTTTTAAAGCATTATATTGAAGTGAAATGTGGTCTTTTGTTTGCAATTGAATTTTAGAGAACGTATTAAAATCGCTAAGATAATCTTCATTGTCTAATTCAAATTTATAGCTAGGTGCTGTAATATGAGTTTCACTTGTTTTGTAGAAATCTAAGGCATTATGACTTAAAAAGTCAAACAGCGTTGGACGGTATTTTTTACTGTCTTTTTGAGTAGTTAAAAGCGCATCAATGGTTTCTAATTTTGTTAATTGAGAAACCAACCCGTTTTCTAAAGAATGTTGGTATTGTGTGTGTATTTCTGTAAAAAGGGTATTTAAATCCCAAGTTCTAAAATCGGTACTATCTATTTTTTCAGCTGTTTTTGTTCTTTTGTAAAATTTGTACCTGTTTTGTTGAAAGTACTGCCAATATAAATTTGCCAATACACTTTGTAAAATATTTCTCGTTGGAAATTTAGCTTCAGAAATTTCTTTTTTTAATGAATTTATAATGGAGAGTTGCGCTTCTTCTTCAAGAGTTAAAGCAAACTTAGATTTATAAATAATTGCTTTTATGGTTTGTGTTGAATTTTCTTCTTTTTTGGCTTTTGAATATATTTCACCAACAATTGTTAAAGCCGATTTCGGCAAGTTTTCTAGTTCAAATTGCTGTACTTCTTTCCAAGATTTTTCATAGTATTTTGTGCTTTTTTGAGCTTGTACATTTTGCAAAAAAAATAAAATTGAAATGATGGGAACGATAAATTTTTTCATAGTAATAGGTTCTTTTTTGTTTCATAACAAAAGTCGTACCTAAAATTAGTAAAGTAATTTGAAACTTCTATAAATATTGAATTGTTTTTATAAAAAAAAGGGACATTTCTAAAATGTATATAAACCCGTCATTCTGAATTTATTTACTCACATCCTTTCTTATTTTTAAAATAGGAATTCGTGAATCTACGATTTAAGAATCGCATCATGTTGATTATTAATTATGATAAGAACCTGAAATAAATTCAGGTTGACGAACACTTAAGTTTTTAGAAAGTCTCTTCTAATTAATTTACAATAACAAACTCACAGCGTCTGTTAATATCGTATTCTTTTTCTTTACAAATACCCTCTCTAACACAGTGATTTAAAGGTTGACTTTCACCATAACCAACAGATTTTACATTTTCAGTTGCAATACCCTGACTTACTAAATATTCTCTAACTGAATTTGCTCTTTTGTCAGATAAATTACGGTTGTATTCTTCAGGACCTCGACAGTCTGTATGCGCACCAACTTCAATTTTCATAGTAGGATATTTTTTCATCACGTCTACTACATTGTTTAATTCTAAAGCAGCATCTTCGCGAATATTCCATTTATCAAAATCAAAGTAGATTGGATTTATTTTGATTTGAATTTTACCATTTTCTTCAACAATTTTCTTTTCAGCATCTTCGTAAGATTCTAATAATAATGCAATGTTCTTATTGATATTTCCTTTCGCGTCTGAAGAGAATTCAACAGTAGAAGGATTGTAAGATTTTTTAGATCCTCGTATGCTATATGTTGAATTCGGATTAATTTCAAGTGTATAGGCAGCATCATTCCCAACCACAATTTCAGAAACAGTTTTGTTTTCAGCATCTATTAAAGTTACCGTTGCATTAGGAAGTAAAGCGTTGTTAGTTTTGTTTTTTACAAGTCCTTTTACGTAATATTTTTTAAGTTGTGTAAAACTGTAAATGTTGTCAATCCCATTAGCGTTATCTCTATTTGATGAGAAATAACCAATTTCTTTTTCTTCATTAATAATAAAAGCGAAATCATCTAAATTACTATTTATAATGTTGCTTAAATTAGTTGGTTTTGAAAAGCCGTTTACATTAATTTCACTTTTAAAAATATCTAAACCACCCATTCCAAAATAACCATCGGATGCAAAGTATAAAGTGTTTGTGCTGCTAACAAACGGAAATTGTTCTCTTAGTTCTGTGTTAATTTCAGGACCTAAATTTTTAGGAGTTCCATAGGTTCCATCGGTATTTATGTTTACCACATAC
>CBDUAL010000221.1:0-4480 GCA_965365125.1 uncultured Lutibacter sp. | reverse complement strand
AGTAGCTCTTTTAACAGCTAATTTAATCCAATCTTGAATTGGAGCGTCTTTAACCTGACACATTCTCCATATATCTCCATCTTCAACAGTGTGTTCAATTAAAGTTGTACCAGCAGCATCAACTACACGAACAACACCATTTCCTTTAATTTCAAATGTTTTGTCGTGCGAACCATACTCTTCAGCTTTTTGAGCCATTAATCCAACATTAGGAACAGTTCCCATTGTTGTTGGGTCAAAAGCACCATTTTGCTTACAAAAATTAATGGTAGCTTCATAAATAGGAGCGTAGCTACTATCAGGTATCACAGCTTTTGTGTCTTGTTGTTCGCCTTTTGCATTCCACATTTGTCCCGAAGTACGAATCATTGCGGGCATAGAAGCATCAATAATAACATCACTTGGTACATGTAAATTGGTAATTCCTTTGTCTGAATTTACCATAGCCAATGCTGGGCCATTGTTATAACAAGCATCAATATCGTCTTCAATCTCTATGCGTTTAGCTTCAGGCAGCGCTTGAATTTTAGAAATTAAATCTCCAAAACCATTATTTTCTTCAACGCCAAGTTCTTCTAAAACAGCTTGGTGTTTTTCAAAAACAGGTTTAAAGAAAGTGGTAACAGCGTGTCCAAAAATAATTGGGTCTGAAACTTTCATCATGGTAGCTTTCATATGTAAAGAAAACAGCACATTATTTTCTTTTGCATCTTTAATTTGTTCGCTTAAAAATGCTAATAACGCTTTCTTACTCATTACAGAAGCGTCAATAATTTCTCCTGTAAGAAGCGGAAAACTATCTTTTAAAACAGTTGTGTTTCCTTCATTATCGGTAAACTCAATTTTAACATCAGTTGCTTCTGAAAGCGTCAAAGATTTTTCGTTTGCTCTAAAATCATTTTCACTCATAGTGGCTACATGAGTAAGAGATTCTGAAGACCAAGCGCCCATTGAATGCGGATTGTTTCTTGCGAAATTTTTCACTGCTTTTGGAGCTCTCCTGTCTGAATTACCTTCTCTTAATACAGGATTAACAGCAGAGCCTTTAACAGAATTATATCTTTTTTGAATGTCTTTTTCTTCAGGAGTATTAGCGTCTTCAGGATAATTGGGGATCTTAAATCCTTGTTTTTGAAGTTCTTTTATGGCGGCTTTTAACTGAGGTACAGAAGCTGAAATATTTGGTAACTTGATAATATTTGCTTCAGGATTTTTTACTAATTCACCTAGTTCGCTTAAGTCATCAGGTGTTTTTTGAACGTCTGATAAATATTCTGGAAAAATGGCTAATATTCTAGCGGCTAATGAAATGTCTTTAGACTCTACATTAATTTTAGCAGGAGCTGTAAAAGCTTTAATTATTGGTAAAAAAGAATAAGTAGCTAACGCAGGAGCTTCATCTGTTTTAGTGTAAACAATCTTTGGTACTATACTCATAATATTTTAGGTGTTTTTTTACAAATACTTTAACGAATTGATAAAAATATTCATATTTTATATTAGCTTTAAGTAAAGCAAATGTACTATTTTTTAGCAAAATATACATTGCGAAAACGTTATAAATAAGTTGCAGTAATAATAATTACATAAAAATAAATATGGAAAAATGTAGAAATAATAATATATAAAACAAAAGCCATCATATTGATTTCTCAGTATCATGGCTTTTTGCTGAAACACTTTTTTTAATAAGTTTTCTGTTCGTTTTATTTAATTACCTAGCGTTCGTTTTTCGACGACTAACTAAGTAATAAATAATTTCCCTTCAACTTGTTAGTTCTTACAAACCTAACATCTTATTAAACCAGTTGTTTCTTTTAAAATATTGCCTAAAACTTTGTTGTAATTAAAAAATTACTTGCCTTAGAACATTATTTTAAAAATGTTGTTTTTAAAACCTGTTTCCATTATTCATGCTAAATACTTGGCTACATTACGCTCTAAAAGGGCGGTTATAAAAACGATGTTCAAGAACATTTTGAATTGAACTTTGAATTTTTTTGCTGACTCCGAAAAGTTGCATTAAAATGCTTCGCTTTAATTTTCATTGTTTAATTCTAATGTAAATTAACAACCAATATTTAACAGAAACAAATTTATAACTATTTTAATATCAACAGGATATGAACTAGTGTTATAAACAATTGTTAACAATAAAAAAGCCCGTATTGAATATTCAATACGGGCTTTGTAAGATTTTTGAAATTAGGACTAGCGTCTTCTTTCTTGAATTCTTGCTTTTTTACCAGTTAAACCTCTAAAATAGAAGATACGTGCTCTACGTACTCTACCTTGTTTGTTAACTTCAATTTTTTGAATTGCAGGTAAATTTACAGGGAAAATACGTTCAACACCTACAGTACCAGACATTTTTCTGATTGTAAATGTTTCAGATGATCCAGTTCCTCTTCTTTGAATAACTACACCTCTAAAAAACTGCGTTCTAGTTTTTTCTCCCTCTTTAATTTCGTAATAAACTGTAATAGTATCTCCTGCTTGAAATTGAGGAAATTCTTTTTTAGTTACAAATTCGTCTTGTATAAATTTTACTAAAGCTTCCATTGTTAATTTTTTAATGGTTTTTCTAAAACTAACATTCACGATTTTCGTCAGAGGTTAATTTTGAGTGTGCAAATTTAATGAAAAATATTAGTCTTCCAACAAATCAGGTCTAATTTTTTTTGTATGCTCGTAAGCTTTATCGCTTCTCCACTCTTCTATCTTAGGAAAATTACCTGAAAGTAGTATTTCGGGTACCTTAAGTTCTTTATATTCAGAAGGTCTGGTGTAAACAGGTGGCGACAATAAATTGTCTTGAAAAGAGTCTGTAAGGGCCGAAGTTTCATCACCTAAAACACCTGGAATTAATCGTATAATGGCGTCGCATAAAACAGCTGCGCCTAATTCACCGCCGCTTAATACAAAATCACCGATTGAAATTTCTTTGGTAATAAATAAATCCCGCACCCGTTGGTCTACACCTTTGTAATGTCCGCATAAAATAATCATGTTTTCATTTAATGAAAGTGTGTTTGCTGTTTGCTGATTTAGCGTTGGAGCATCAGGAGTCATGTAAATAATTTCATCATAATCGCGCTCTGCTTTTAATTTTGAAATACAATTATCAATAGGTTCTATCATTAAAACCATTCCTGCACCACCGCCAAATTGATAGTCATCAATTTTTCCGTAGCTATTTAACGCATAGGTTCTTAAATCGTGAAAATGAACTTCAACCAATTCTTTATCTATAGCACGTTTAATAATTGAATATTCAAACGGACTTTTAATTAATTCTGGTGAAACTGTTATAATGTCAATTCGCATAGTGCAAAAGTAAGGTTAAAGTTTAAAAGTCTAAAGTGAAAAGTCTTTAAGTTAGGAAGTATTTTGATGATTGTAGGTAATTAATATTGTATTTGTTTTTGAAGCTCTTTTTTTAAATTCATTCTTTTTATTGAAAACGTCTTAGTTTTATCGTCTATAAAATTTAATATTTCAATTCCTTTTTCGGCTAATTTTGCTGCATTAATGTTGGAGGTTTTACTTGTTGAATACAATTTTTTTGTTGTTTCTAAAATTAAGACAGCAAGTAACTCTAAATTAGTTTCATTAATATTTTTTAAATGATCAATTAATTCTGAATTTTTTATTTCGATCAATTCTTCAAAAGTAAGATCTAAAAAAGTAGTTAAATCTTCATCTACTTTTCTAAATTCAATTTCAAAATTATCTGTAGTAATTGCTTCAACAGCACTTAATAGTTTTTTAAGAAGTTGAGTTAATTTTTCAATTTCTCGAAGTAGAAAATCTCGTTTTTCCATTATTTTAAAATACTAATTCTAACTTTTCTCTTTTTTAGTCTGCTGTTGTTTAGTTGCTCAACTAAATCTTTTACGTTTGAAGTTGATACAGCAACATAAGAACAATCTTGTTTTACTTCAATAATACCAAGTTCTTCTTTTTTTAGATTTCCTTGTTTAAAAAATAAACCTGCAATATCTCCTTTTGAAATTTTATCTTTTCTTCCGCCAGAAATATATAAGGTTTTCCAATTGCTATTTTCTAATTTTTTAGTTTTATCAATCGTAATTTCTTCAGCGTCTTTAATAAAAATTGGTGATTCTTCTTGTTCCCATTTTAAAATATAAGCTGTTCCGTTACTATTCATACGAGCAGTTCTACCGTTTCTATGAATAAACTCATCGGGTCTCGAAGGTAATTCATAATGAATAATAAAGTCCATTTCAGGAATATCAATACCTCTTGCGGCTAAATCTGTAGCAACTAAAATTTTACTAGTTCCATTTCTAAATTTTAAGAGCGATCTTTCTCTATCAAGTTGTTCTAAATCTCCTGAAAAAGTGCCGTGATTTATCCCTTTTTTGTGTAAAAAATCACTTACAACTTCAATACTAGCTTTTAAATTGCAAAATATAATTCCGCAGCCTTTACCAATATGTCCTAATAATTTTTCTAA
>CBDUAL010000220.1:0-4524 GCA_965365125.1 uncultured Lutibacter sp. | reverse complement strand
ATTCGTGTTTCAGCAATTCATCCAGGAGCTGTTGAAACTGAGTTTTCAGAAGTTCGTTTTAAAGGAGATAAGGAAAAAGCCAAAAATGTATACAAAGGTTTTGATGCTTTACAAGCCAAAGATATTGCTGAAATTATTCATTTTGTTGTAAGTAGGCCTGCGCATGTAACTATTGAAGATTTAGTGGTGTATCCAACAGCGCAAGCAAGTGCTACAATTTTAAACAAAGAATAATTGTTGAGATGATTAATAGGCGACTTCTTGTAAAAAATTTATTAGCACATAATGATGAAAATAGCTTTTATGATAAAAAGCAAAAAATAACATTACATACTAAAGAAGGGAAAGCTAAATTTTTAAAACATGTATGTGCGCTTTCAAATTCAAACCCTGAAAATAATTCTTATATAGTAATTGGGGTTGAAGATCAATTCAATAAAATTGAAGGTGTCGATTTTTTTGACGACAGTAAAATTCAAAATTTAATTAACTCTTATCTTAATAATCCTCCTGAAATATTATACGAAAACATTGCATTTCCTAGTTTGCCAAGGTACAAAGTTGTTGGTTTGGTTACTATTGGTCCAATTAACAAAGTTACTTCATTAAAAAAGGGGATTTGGAAATATGTAAGGGGGCGTATTTTTTATAGAAGAGGCAGTAATTCAATGTCCACTTTAGGGCGGTTTGAATTAAAAAGCACCAATAAATCAATTGTTGAAGCTATTGAAAAAAATGCCAGTAATAATATTGAATTAACCTTAGATGGTGTGTTCGATTTTATGGAACGGCACAAAGATGAATACCACCCAGCTTATAAAGTTTTTAATGAACAATTTGTTTTGTGTTGGGCAGGAAAAAAGAAACAAGTAGGAGAAAAAACATTTTATTCGCGTGTTGATATTGAGTTAATTACAGAGCAAGTTCGTTTGTTTTATTCGGTGTTAGATGAAGTAAAAATTGAATTTAACCATACTTCTTTCCGAATTACTGAATATGTGTATTTGGGCATCAAAGAAGAATTTGATTATTATCCGTTAGAAAAAACAGTAATTCATTTTAAAGAAAATGGTAAGCATGATATTGCCGTAGAATATTTATTTCAACCACCAAAATTCGATGTATATATTTTGCATCACGTTTTAAATAGTTGCAATGCCATACTAGAAAAATTAAAAAATAAATTACCACTTACTGAGCTTGAAGAACTAGATTTAAAAGAATTACCTACAAATTATATGCTTTGTGTGTTGAATGACATTCCAAATGCGTACCAAAAATTGATGGAGGCAAAAAACTATTTAAAGAATTTACCAGATATTTCAACATACGTTAAATATAAAGAAGCCGTTCGTGTACTTCGAAAAGTAAAATACAGTCAATAATTTTTAAATTGTTATTTTTGCAGCTTAATTTTTTTTATGAAAAGTAGAACATTGGTTATTGGAGATGTTCATGGCGCTTTAAGAGCCCTTGAACAAGTGATGGAAAGAGCAAACGTAACTGCTAACGATACCCTTATTTTTTTAGGTGATTATGTTGATGGTTGGAGCGATGCTGCCACTACTGTAAATTATTTAATTCAGTTAAAAACAACGCATAATTGTGTATTTATCAAAGGGAATCATGATGAGTTATTTTTGAACTGGCTTACAAAAGAAAAACACAATCCGCAATGGTTATTGCACGGCGGACAAGCAACAATAGATTCTTACAGCACACTTTCAAAAGGAGCAATTGATGTACATATTCAATTTTATGAAAACTTAGAAAATTACTATTTAGATTCAAAAAATAGATTGTTTTTACACGCAGGTTTTACAAATGAACACGGTGTTGAAAAGGAAGCATTTACAAAAAGTTTTTATTGGGATAGAACTTTGTGGGAAATGGTATTGGCGATGGATAAAAATTTAAGTACTGATAGTGTTTATTACCCTAAAAGATTAAAGCATTACGCTGAAATTTACATTGGTCATACTGTTTTGTCTAGAATTAATGAAACCACACCACAACAACGTGCAAATGTTTGGAATATTGATACCGCAGCTGCTTTAAAAGGCCCGTTAACAATTTTAGATGTTGATACTAAGGAATTTTGGCAAAGTGAACCGGCCTATAAATTATACCCAAACGAAAAGGGTAGAAATTAAAAAATAGGCTGTTTTAAAATTATTGAGAACCGTCATTCTGAACTTGTTTCAGAATCTCATCATGCAAAATACCAAGTTAAATGAGAACCTGAAACAAGTTCAGGTTGACGAAAATTCAATTTTAAAACAACCTATCTTCGTTTATAAATCAAATTTTATTCCTTGTGCTAAAGGTAATTCGGTTGTGTAATTTATGGTATTTGTTTGACGGCGCATATATATTTTCCAAGCATCAGAGCCCGATTCTCTTCCACCACCAGTTTCTTTTTCACCACCAAAAGCGCCACCAATTTCGGCTCCTGAAGTTCCAATATTTACATTTGCTATTCCGCAGTCTGAACCAGCTTGAGATAAAAATAATTCAGCTTCACGTAAATTGTTGGTCATAATTGCTGATGACAATCCTTGGTTTACACCATTCTGTATTTCAATGGCATTTTCTACACCACCAGTGTATTTTAATAAATATAAAATAGGTGCAAAGGTTTCATGTTGTACAATTTCAAAATGATTTTCAGCTTCAGCAATTGCAGGTTTCACATAACAGCCACTTTCATAACCTTCACCACTTAAAACACCACCTTTAACAATTAAATTTCCACCTTCTTCAACTACTTTTTTTAATGCATTTTCATACATTTTTACAGCATTTTTATCAATTAGCGGACCAACGTGGTTGTTTTCATCAAGCGGATTTCCAATACGTAATTGTTTATAAGCATCCACCAAGGTGTTTTTAACCAAATCGTACATAGATTTATGAATAATTAATCTACGGGTTGAAGTACAACGCTGTCCGGCAGTACCTACAGCGCCAAAAACAGCCCCAATAATGCTAATTTTTATATCGGCATCCGGGGTAATAATAATGGCATTGTTTCCTCCTAATTCTAATAACGATTTTCCTAAACGTTCGCCAACCGTACTTGCTACAATTTTTCCCATACGTGTTGATCCGGTTGCCGAAATTAAAGGAATTCGTTTATCAGTAGTCATAAATTCACCTACTTTATAATCGCCATTTACAATGCATGAAATTCCTTCAGGTAAGTTATTTTCTTTTAAAATTTCAGCAATAATATGCTGACAAGCAATGCTGCATAAAGGTGCTTTTTCTGAAGCTTTCCAAATACAAACATCACCACTAATCCACGCTAAAGCAGTATTCCAACTCCATACGGCCACAGGAAAATTAAAAGCCGAGATTATACCTACAATTCCAAGTGGATGGTATTGTTCGTACATTCTATGCCCTGGGCGTTCAGAGTGCATTGTTAATCCGTGTAATTGACGAGACAAGCCTACAGCAAAATCGCAAATGTCAATCATTTCCTGAACTTCACCCAAACCTTCTTGCAGTGATTTTCCCATTTCATAAGAAACCAATTCACCCAATGGTTGTTTTAAATCGCGTAATTTATTACCGAATTGTCGCACAATTTCACCTCGTTGAGGTGCAGGTATTAACCGCCAAGTTTTAAAGGCACTTTGAGCAGTTTTAACAACCTTTTCATAATCTTCTTTTGTGGTTGAAGTTACCTTTCCAATTAGTTTTCCGTCAACAGGAGAATAAGATTCAATTTCCGCTCCATTTCCAAAGAAATTAGCACCTGTTGAAGTTCCTGAATTAATGTTTTGTATGTTTAATTTTTGCAGTGTATTTTGGATGGTTAAAGATTCCATAAAGCAAATAGTTTAGATTTAGTATATAACAAAGCTACAAATAAAAAACGGTTAAAAAAGTAAAGCCATTTCAAACTTGAAACGGCTTTTCTTCATTCAGTATTTGGTAACCAGCCAAATAATAAACCAACTAAAACTTATAATTTAACCCTGTATAAACTCCTAAATAATACGACTGAATATCGCCGCTATTTTTAGAAAAGGTATTTGTTTGTACTTTAAGCATTGGAGTCACATTGATAAATAAATTTTTATAGATTGAATAATCTAAATCAACACCAAAATTACCACTAAAGTTAATAGCTCTTAAATTGTTTGAGCTACCTAAACTTTGTGAAAAAGAATTCGTTTCAACAAAAACTTCATCTTTATTTAAAAGTAATGTACTAACTCCTCCAATTATATTTACCCCAATTTTACCATTGGTAATATTGTATTTTATTTCAACAGGAATTTCAATATACCCAAAAACCTGATTTAAACTTGCTGCGTTTTCTGGGTTGAAATTAGATGCTGCTTTTGCTAAGTCAGGGTTTTCTTTACCTAAAACAGGTAAGTTTGAAACATTAGATAAACCTACTACGGCAACTCCTGGAGTTATATACACATTATTTGTTGTTTGCCCTAAACTAATAAGATTTACACCCGATTGTAAACTAAATTTTTTGTTTAATTTATAAGAGAATTT
>CBDUAL010000219.1:0-4537 GCA_965365125.1 uncultured Lutibacter sp. | reverse complement strand
ATTAGCAGTACACGGAACAGTAAATGATGTTGCCATGTGTGGCGCCATTCCTAAGTATTTGTCTTTAGCTTTTATTATTGAAGAAGGCTTAAAAGTATCAGAATTTATTACGGTTGTACAATCCATAAAAAAAGCAGCAGACGAAAGTGGCGTTTTAATAATTACTGGCGATACCAAAGTTGTTGAGCGCGGAAAAGGCGATAAAATATTTATAAACACCACAGGTTTTGGAGCAATGCATCCGAAGGCAAACATCTCCGTACATAACATAAAAGAAGGTGATAAAATAGTAGTCAACGGATTTATTGCGCAACACGGAATGGCTATTATGAGTGAGCGCGAAGGCTTAGAATTTGAATCTACCATTGAAAGCGACTCTACCAATTTAAACTTTTTAGTAAACGATTTATTAGATGAATTTGGAGAAAAAATAAAATTATTTAGAGACCCAACTCGTGGTGGATTAGGAACTGTTTTACATGAAATAGCCAATGATATTTCAAAAGGGGTATTTTTAAAAGAAATATTTATTCCGTTAGAAAAACAAGTTGCTGCTGCCTGTGAAATGTTAGGTTTAGACCCAATGTACGTGGCTAATGAAGGCGTATTTTTAGTGGTAGTTGATCCAAGTATTGAAACTGAAGTTTTAGCATTGATGAGGAATCATTCAAAAGGAAAAAATGCAGCACCTATAGGTAAAATTACTAATGAACATCCAAACAAAGTAGTGATGGAAAGTTTTATTGGCGGAAAACGAATTGTAAGTCCGCTAGTTGGTGAACAATTGCCTAGAATTTGTTAGCGCTTGTCAAACCCATATCGATAAACCACTTTTGGTATGAATCAACCCGTTATGGATTTCTGCCTACGCAGGAATGACAGGTTTAGTTATGTTATGCTGAACCTGTTTCAGTAGCTCATCTTACTTCTCAAAAAATTATGCGCCCCTTTATTAAGCCTACCTTACGAGAAGAAAAAACATTATTTAAAACGACCTTTTAAACTCATCCATCATTAATTGAGCAGCTTTTACAGGAGAAATTTTTGCAGAAACAATGTCCCTTTCTAAAACTGAAAGGTGTTCTTTAATGTTAGCTGAACCATAAAAAAGATGCTTCAACTCTTCGTTAATATTATTATACATCCAAGCTATTTGTTGATGATTTCTATTTTTTAAGAAGTAGCCATTTTCATCAACCAAGGTTTTAAATTTTGAAACCTCATCCCAAACAGTGTCAATTCCAATATTTTTAATTGCTGAAGCCGTACTTACTACGGGGCTCCAACCTGATTCTGATTGAGGAAAAATATGCAATGCATTTTGGTATTGCAAACGCGCCATTTCACTCATACGTATATTGTCACCATCTGCTTTGTTAATCACCACCATATCGGCCATTTCCATAATTCCTTTCTTAATACCTTGCAATTCATCACCAGCTCCTGAAAGCATTAACAATAAGAAAAAATCCGTCATTCCATGAACAGCAGTTTCTGATTGCCCCACACCTACTGTTTCAATTAAAATAACATCGTAGCCATTTGCTTCACAAAGCAACATAGTTTCACCCGTTTTATTGGCAACCCCACCTAAAGTGTCTCCTGATGCCGACGGACGAATATATGCTTCTTGCATTGTTGCCAATTCTTCCATACGGGTTTTATCACCTAAAATACTTCCTTTTGAACGTTGGCTACTAGGATCAATAGATAAAATTGCAACACGTTTTCCTTGGGTAATTAAATATTTTCCAAAGGATTCAATAAAGGTACTTTTACCTACACCTGGTACACCTGTGATTCCTATTCTAATTGATTTTCCAGAATGTGGTAATATTTCCTGAATAATTTCTTTAGCTAATACTTTATCGCTTTCTAAATTACTTTCAATAATAGTAATGGCTCTAGACAACAGCACTCTATCACCTTTTAAAATTCCATCAATATATGCTGAAGCAGTTAATCTTCCTTTTGGCTTGTAATTTTTCATTAATTCTAGGTGTATTCACCAATTTTTTAAATCGGTTTTTTTATACTTTTTTACGAATGGCAAAGATAAACATATTCGTAAAAAGCATCATGAATTTCAATATTTTCTTTATTAAAATTAACTGGAAACCACTTATTTTCTATCTCCAAATATTCTCAATAAAAACAAAAATAAATTAATAAAATCTAAGTATAAAGTTAGGGCTCCTAAAATGGCACTTTTTTCCATGCTTTCTTCATTATGAAAACCACTCATTGCAATTCTTTTCAATTTTTGAGTGTCATAAGCTGTTAGTGCAACAAAAATGAGCACCCCTAAATAAGAGATAACTAACGACATTACAGAACTTTGCATAAAAAAATTCACGACAGAGGCAATGATGATTCCTATCAATGCCATAAAAGCAATGTTTCCTATTTTGGTTAAATCTTTTTTAGTGAAATAACCATACAAACTCATGGCTCCAAAAGTACCCGCAGTAATTAAAAAGGTTGATGAAATAGAAGCTGACGTATAAGCTATAAATATAAACGATAGTGTAAGTCCGTTTAATACGGAGTATAATAAAAATAGCAACGTTGCATTTGTAGTTGTTAACTGTTGAATACGAGCAGAAATGTAACCTACCAGTGCTATTTCAGCAATAATTAATCCGAAAAATAAGATTTTGTTTCCAAAAATGGCTTGTAATAATTGTTCTGATCCTGCTGTAAAATATGCCGCTAATCCAGTAAATAATAAGGCAATAGCCATCCAATTATACACTTTTGTTAGGTAAACGGATATACTATGACTAGCATCTAATTGTTTTTGACTAAAGTTAGAATTCGAAAAATTATTTTCCATGTTGAATTTATTTTTGTGTTTCTAACAAAAATAGAATTCTAAAATCATTTAAAAGTATTTTTTATGAAAAAGTATATTATTCTAAAACAACAATTATGACTTATTTAACAAATGGCATCGTGTAATAGCTATTTACTAAGGGTAACAAAAGTAGCACGACTTATTCATTTTCAAGCTTTATTTTTGTAATTCAACTATTGGCATTTAAAAATATTGTAAGTAATTGTATTTACACACGTCAAAAGCAGCAATGTAAAACGATAAAAATTATGGAAAACAATTTAATTTCAACTAGTATCAATAAAGCAGTATCCTATTCAACCTATAGAACTTTAATAAAAGGGCTTTTGGCTGAAGGAAAATCTACTGGAAATGAGCAATCAGAAGCGCTATTAAATTACAGCACTTTAAATGACAAGCGAATGGATCGATTGGATAAAACATTGAAAATTTCAGCAGAAACCACCAATGCTTTAAACCAGTTAAACGACAACTTTACTTTGCTAGTACTTGCTGAAGGTTGGTGTGGAGATGCTGCTCAAATACTACCTGTACTAAATAAAATAGCTGAATCTTCTTCAAAAATTGAAATGAAAATTGTTTGTAGAGATGAAAATGAGGCTTTAATGAATGAATTTTTAACCAATGGCGGAAAAGCAATTCCGAAGGTTATTTTAGTAAACCATAAAAATGAAGTGTTGGATTCTTGGGGGCCAAGACCATCAGTAGCAACTGCTATGGTTAATGACTATAAAGCTGCAAATGGCGGTTTAGATGCTGAATTTAAAAAAGATTTACAAATTTGGTACAACAAAGATAAAGGGAATACTATTCAACAAGATATCCTTCAATTATTAGTAGATTCAGAAGTTGAAGTGGGCTAATTTAAACTACCTTTGTTTTTTAACTATAAATAATGATTGTAGATTTTAACACGATTCCGAATTACTGTAAACTTTGGGTTTTTCCTTCAAGTAGAAAATTTTATCCTCAAGAAATTGAAGAATTAAAACAACGCATTGAAGCATTTTTAACGAGTTGGACCAATGAAGGTAATCCGTTAGAATGCTCCTACAGTTTAAGGTATGATCGTTTTATTGTAATTACTGTAAACAATGCTGAAATTAGTTTAACCCTAAAAGCTCATGACGATTTAACGGCATTTATTTTAGGTTTAGAAGTAAACTATGACATTGTATTGCTTGATAAAATTAATGTTTGTTACAAACAAGGTGAATTTGTACAATACAAAGATTTAATTGCGTTTAAAAAAATGATGAAAAACAATGGTGTTTCTAAAAAAACCGTTGTTTTTGACAATATGATTACTACCAAAGAAGAACTTGAGAATGATTGGGAAATAAATATTATGGATAGTTGGTTGGGTAGGTTTTTAAAATAGCACTAAGAAATTTAACTCAAATTATCTTCAATAAATGCTAATGGTTCTTTGGCATTATCAACGCTAAAGTTTCCAATTTTTGTTCTACGCAATTTTGATAAATGACCGCCAGAATTTAGCGCATTCCCAAAGTCATATGCCAATGAACGAATGTAAGTTCCTTTGCTACAAACAACTCTAAACTGTACTTTAGGTAAATTAAGATTGGTTATTTCAAAAGTTTCAATATTAATTCTTCTTGATTTAATTTCAGTAGTTTCACCAGCTCTTGCCAACTCGTACAAGCGCTTACCCTCTTT
>CBDUAL010000218.1:0-4555 GCA_965365125.1 uncultured Lutibacter sp. | reverse complement strand
CGGTTGTTTCTTTGCAATATGGGCTGCGAGATGAAAAAAGGCAACAAAAGCAGCAAAAACAGAAAAAAGTATATCCATCGCACACGGTAGCAAGTGAGCAAAAAAAAGTCGCCTCTCAAAGCGACATATCTGATCCAAGAGGCAACCAGGTAAATCATGCTGGTGTGCCTGAAGAAGTTTGGACTTTGGAGCATAAAAAACATGTCGAAAAGTGGATGTCCTCTGCTATGGAGACAATGGATGTTTCTATTCCGTTTGAAGTTACTTGTTCAAATAGAGCGATGAAGATTAAATTTGAAAAAGATGTATTGTCTATAAAAGAGGGGCAATTAATTGAATTTCAAACACCAGAGAATTCAGAAAGAGGTTATAAGGCAGCAGTTCATTTAATTGGAAAATCTATCGATCAAGAAAATAGAACAGTATGTGTTCACGGACATTTAGAAGATGAAGCAAAGCCTTTTTTAGTAGGAATGTATGTTGAAGCTGAAATAATAACCTATACCGCAGAAAAATTAGCATTGCCACTTGAGGCTGTTTTAGAGGAAGATGACAAATATTATATTTTAATTTTAAAGGAACAAACTAAAGATGCTTATACGTTTGAAAAAGCAATGGTTCATATTGGTTTAAAAAACGAAACGTCTATTGAAATTATTGATGTGGACGAAACATTGAAAAATAAACAAATTTTATTGAAAGGTGCTTTTATTCCTTTAGAAGAATAAGTAAGTTAAATTATATTAAAAACAGATTTTTAATGAATTCTGTTTTGTATTTTTGAATAAATTTAAATTAAAAACAAAAATTATGGCGAATAACGCACAATTGCAATTACCAAAAACTTTAATGCCCATTATATTAATAGGTATTGTTGCTATTATATTTTTATCAAAATCTACAGTAACCATTGATGCCGGTGAAGCGGGTGTTTTATGGAAACGTTTTGCTGGAGGAGTAGTAACTGATGAACCACCATTAGGAGAAGGATTTCATGTTGTAGCCCCTTGGAACAACGTTATTGTTTATGAAGTTCGTCAACAAGAGTTGTACGAAACAATGAAAGTACTTTCATCAAACGGATTAGATATTTTATTAGAAACTTCAACTTGGTATTTACCAAAAGCTGATGAATTAGGTTCTTTACATCAAAAAATTGGTGAAAATTATTTAGAACGTATAATTAAGCCAGCGTTGCGTTCAGCTGCACGTAGTGTTGTTGGTCGTTATACTCCAGAACAATTGTATTCTAGTAAAAGAGATGTAATTCAAAATGAAATTTTTGAAGAAACAAGGACTATTTTAGACGATGAGCATATACAATTAAATGAAGTATTGGTACGAGATGTAACGCTGCCTCCAACAATTAAAGACGCTATTGAACGTAAATTAAAACAAGAGCAAGAATCTTTAGAATATGAGTTTAGATTGGTAACAGCAGCTAAAGAAGCTGAAAAAGTAATTATTGAAGCAGAAGGTAAAGCTGAGTCTAACCGTATTTTAAGTGCCTCATTGAATGATCAAATTTTAAGAGATAAAGGTATTGAGGCTACTTTAGAGCTAGCTAACTCACCAAACAGTAAAGTAATTGTTATAGGAAGTGGGAAAAATGGAATGCCAATTATTTTAGGAAATCAATAATTTCTTAAAATTTCAAGATATATAATGAAGTCTGCCTGAATATTTTTTATTCAGGCAGATTTCTATTTATGGCCTTTTTCTTCAAGCGAACTTGAACTTACATTCTAGTCCAATATTGCGTTCTTCCAATTAATGAAAAACCTAAATAACCTCTAACTTTCAGTTTATTAGCCTCTTCTAAAATAATATAACATTTGTATTCTTTACCTGTTTTAGGATCTAAAATTTTAGCATCATTCCATTCATCATCATCTTTTGTTAAACCGTTGATAATCTCCATTCCTTTAATAGGTTGCCCTTTTTTAGCACCGCTACAATTGTCGCAAAGATTGTTTTCTTTTCCTTTTTCTAATAATTGAAGAATTTTACCATACGCTTTTCCATCTTGCTCATAAATTTCAACAATTGATTTTTCATTTCCTGTTTCTTCATCAAATGTTTTCCATTTTCCGAAAATTGTTTGACTGTAACTGTTAACTCCAACAATTAGCGCAAACCCGATAATAAGTAGTTTTAAATTTTTCATCATAATTAATCATATTTAGCATGGAACTGACCAGCCCATTTTCCTTGTACTTTTAATACTTGTTCAATAACGTCTCTAACACAGCCTAAGCCTCCTTTTTTCTGTGAAATATAATGAGCTATTCCTTGAATTTCTGGAACGGCATCTTTTGGGCACGTTGCTAACCCTACTTTTTGCATCACTGGGTAATCTGGAATATCATCACCCATATATAGTATTTCTTCAGGAGTAATATTTTTTCTAGTTAAGTATTTTTCAAATTGAACAATTTTATCATGTGCACCTAAATAAATATCTAAAGCAGCCAATCTAGCACGTACTCCTTCATTAGAACCTCCAGATATTATACACACATTATAACCAGAATCTATGGCTGTTTTAAGCGCATAACCATCTTTAATATTCATATTTCTAATCAATTCTCCGCTTGTAGTAATTGTAATTAACCCATTGGTTAAAACTCCGTCTACATCAAACATAAAAGTTGTGATTTGAGGCATTATTTCTTTATAACTTTTTTCCATGTATATTTAAAATTGATTGGGTTATTAATGTATAAATTTTTTGTTGATTTTGAGTAAGTAATGATAAATGTGTTTCAATAGTTTTGGTATCGTTACGTTTTGCAGGTCCTGTTTGCGCTTCAAAAGGAGTGAGATCTTCTATTTTTAAAGCTGTTTCCCTGATTAAAGGAGCTAAAATTTTAGAAGGAATCTGTTTTTCTGAACAAATTTCGCTACCGATTTGGTATAAATGGTTTACAAAATTATTGACAAATACCGCAGCAACATGCAAGGTTTTTCGTTGTTCTGAATTTATTTGATATGAAGGACTTCCAAATGCAGTGGTTATTTTTTGAAGTATTTCAAAGTCTTTATTGTTTTCAGCTTCTAAACAAAAAGGAACTTCAGAAAAATTAACTTTTTTCTCTTTTGAAAAAGATTGTAAAGGGTACAATACCCCTTTATTTGCATTGCATTTTAAAACTTCCAAATCTGTAGCTCCTGAAGTATGAACCACTAATTTATCCTTAAAATTCAAATGGTTTGAAATTTCACCAATAGCATTGTCTGAAACACAAATAATGTAAATATCAGCCTCTTTTAATTCAGAAAATTTAGTTGTTATTGTAGTTTCATTGGTTAAATAAGTAATTTTTTCTAAGTTTTGATTGTACACTTGAACAAGTTCAATACTAGCACTTTTTAGAAGCATTTTTGTTAAATGGAAAGCTACATTTCCAGCACCAAGAAGTACCACTTTTATCATGTTGCTAAGATACTTTAATTGAAGTATAAAAAAAAAGGGACTGTCAAAAAAGTATCAAAACTTGTCATTCTGAATTTGATTCAGCATCTCATTGTACTGATAATCAATTGTTATGAGAACCTGAAACAAGTTCAGGTTGACAAAAAGTTTACTTTTGAGACAGTCCTTTTTAAAAACTATAAATTATTCTTGCTTTTTAATCGCAGCTTGTGCTGAAGCAATGCGTGCAATAGGAACTCTATAAGGAGAACAGCTTACATAATTCATTCCTGTATTGTAACAGAATTCAACTGAACTTGGGTCACCACCGTGCTCACCACAAATACCTACTTTTAATTTTGGTTTTACACTTCTACCTTTATCAGTTCCCATTTTAACCAATTGACCAACACCTTCTTGATCTAATACTTCAAAAGGATCTACTTTTAAAATACCTTCTTCAATATAAATAGGTAAGAATTTACCCGCATCATCACGAGAATAACCAAAAGTCATTTGCGTTAAATCATTTGTTCCGAAGGAGAAGAAATCTGCTTTAGCGGCAATTAAATCTGCTATTAAAGCTGCTCTAGGAATTTCAATCATTGTTCCTACTAAGTATTCAATAGTATCATTTCTTTCTTCAAAAACTTTATTGGCTGTGGCTCTAATTATTGCTTCTTGATTTTCAAATTCGGTTATTGTACCAATTAAAGGTACCATAATTTCTGGTTTTGCTTCAATACCTCTTTCTTTTAAGTTTAAGGCAGCTTCAATAATTGCTCTTGCTTGCATTTCAGTAATTTCAGGATAAGTGATTCCTAATCTACAGCCTCTATGACCTAACATTGGGTTGAATTCTTCTAATTCTGCAACTTTAATTTTTACAGCTTCTAATGTAATGTGCATATCTTCAGCCAAACTTCTTTGAGTTTCTAATTGGTGTGGCACAAATTCATGTAAAGGCGGATCTAATAAGCGAACAGTTACAGGTAAACCTGCCATTGCTTCAAAAATACCTTCAAAATCTGAACGTTGCATAGGTAATAATTCATTCAACGCTTCTTTTCTTCCTTTTAATGTATCAGCTAAAATCATTTCACGCATTGCTTTAATACGGTCAACTTCAAAAAACATATG
>CBDUAL010000217.1:0-4566 GCA_965365125.1 uncultured Lutibacter sp. | reverse complement strand
TTTACTTTAATTGGAATTGAAAAAGAGAAGTACCAATTGAACGATATTTATAATATTTTAGGTTATATGTCTTTTAGTTTTGCAATGGCACATAAAACCGACCCGCTTTTGAGTGTGCTTCATAAAAAACTTGGCGCAGCATATTTAAAAGAATTATCGATTGACATTAACCCGAACACCACACTTATAAAAACATCAAATCAAGATATCTCTAACTTTGAAAACTTAGTTACTGGTGTTCAAAATGTAATGGATAACTTACCAACACCTGCATTTATTGGCAGCAATAGTTGGGTGGTATCTTCTAAAAAAACGGCTACCGGAAAAGCGCTTTTTGCAAATGACCCACATATCGGATACTCACAACCAGGCGTATGGTTTGAAGCACATATTTCAACGCCTAATTACGAAATGTATGGCTATCATATTGCTGGTGTTCCATTTCCACTTTTGGGGCATAACCGCAATTATGCTTACGGGTTAACTATGTTTGAAAATGATGATCTAGATTTTTACAAAGAAATAAATCATCCTTCCAAAGAAAACAGCTATAAAACACCAACGGGTTACGCCAATTATGAAATTACTTCAAAAACCATTAAAGTAAAAGGCAGTGAGGATGTTATTATTGAAGTTCGAAACTCACGTCACGGACCAATTATGAACGATGTAATTGATCAAATTTCACAAACGGAACCCATAGCAATGTCATGGGTTTTCACTCAAAATGAAAGCGAAATTTTAAAAGCACTGTACACCATTTCTCATGCTTCAGAAATGAATGATGTTAAAAAAGGTGCTTCTATGATTCACGCTCCTGGATTGAATATTATGTATGGTGATGCTAAAGGAAATATTGCTTGGTGGGCAGCAGCGAAATTATACAAGCACAAGCCACATGTAAATCGGAAATTTATTTTAGACGGCGCTTCGGGTGAAGATGACATTGTTGAATATTTAGATTTTAGCGAAAATCCAATGGCTGAAAATCCTTCCTGGGAATATGTGTATTCAGCCAACAATCAGCCAGATACGATTTCAAATATGCTGTATCCTGGTTATTATTTATCAGAAGACCGAGCCAAAAGAATTGTAGATCTTATTGAACCTAAAAACAACTGGAATAAGGAAACATTTGGGCTAATGATTAATGACGTAACTTCAGCCATAGCTCCTAAAAATATTCAACAACTTGTTTCAATAATAAATACAGCTGCATTATCTGAAAACGAACTAAAAAGTTTTGAAATTCTAACAAAATGGGATGGTTCAAACCAAGTTAACGATGTTGCTCCAACCATTTACAACAAATGGATTTATACCTATTTAAAAAATACTTTTGAAGATGAACTTGGAGAAAAATTATTTGACCAATTTTTAAAAACGCATATATTAAAACGAATGATTGCTGAACAGCTTCAAAAAGATAAATCTATTTGGTGGGATAATATACATACTAAAAATAGCTTTGAAACTAAAAAAGATATTTTATCAAGTTCTTTTACTGAAGCAATTTCTTCATTAGAAAAACAACTAGGAAGTGACATTTCAACCTGGAATTGGGGAAAAGTTCATACATTAGAGCACGGTCATCCATTAGGCACTATTGATGCGTTAAAAAAATATTTTAACGTTGGCCCATTTCCTGTAAAAGGTGCTAGAGAAGTTATTGATAACAGGGGTTATACTTATAACAAATCGGGTATTTACAATGTAACTGCCGGCCCTTCAACAAGAAGAATTATTGATTTTTCCGATATCGAAAATAGCATCAGTATTTTGCCTACCGGACAATCTGGAAATCCATTTAGCGAACATTATAGCGATCAATCTGAAATGTATAACAATGGACAATTCAGGAAGATGAAATTAAATAAAGAAGAAATTATTAAAAACGGGACAAAACTAACTATAAAACCACAAAAATGAGCAAAAGAATCACCATAAAACAAATTGCAGCGGCATTGCACGTTTCAATTTCTACCGTTTCAAAAGCATTGAACGACAGCTATGAAATTAGCGAGGAAACTAAGAGAAAAATTCAAGAATATGCAAAAGAGCATAAGTACAAACCAAACACCTTAGCCCTAAGCTTACAAAATAAAAAAACAAAAACCATTGGTATTTTACTACCAAACATTTTAACATACTACTATGCACGTGTACTGCGTGGAATTGAAAAAGTAGCTACAGAAAAAGGATACAACCTAATTACATGCATCACAAACGATTCTTATAAAAAGGAAGTATATACCATGGAAATGTTATCAAATGGTACTATTGATGGTTTTATTGCGTGTATTGCCAACGAAACTTTAGAATTAAAAGAATTTGACCATTTTAAAGATATTTTAGAAGAAGGAACCCCAATTGTTTTGTACAATAGAGTTCATAAAGATATAAATTGTGATAAAGTAGTTACCGACAATATTAAAAGTGCTTACAAAGCTACTCGTTTTTTAATGCGCTCTGAATGTAAAAATATTGCGTTGGTTTCTAGTACAAAAGGACTAGATATTAGTAAATTTAGACTTAAAGGCTATTTAAAAGCCTTAACAAAATACGACATAACTCCAAATGAAGAATTGATTATAAACTTAAAGAGTGAAAAAAAGTTAAAGACTCGTATTAATGAAATGTTAGACAATAATCAAGTTGATGGTATTTTTACCATTGATGAAGTTTCGGCTGCACTTACAACGCAGGTATTAAATAAAAGAGGTATAAAAATTCCTGAAGATGTTTCAATTATTGGGTTTACCAATGGTATTTTATCTCGTTACAGCACACCTCCATTAACTAGTGTAAACAGGTTTGCACATACAACAGGAGAAGTAGCTGCTGCAAGATTAATTGATAAAATTGAAGAAAAAATTCCTTTTAACGATATTACAACTGAAATAATTAAGACCGAATTGGTGGAGCGTGAATCAACAAAAAAACTTTTTATTAAATTTTAACTCTAAAAATAGTTAATACACTTCTTATTTTTTTCTATTTTTATAAAAAAAAGTATGCTAGTGAAAATTTTTGGCAGCGCCGTTTTTGGCGTTGAAGCCACAACTATTACTGTTGAAGTAAATATTGATAAAGGTATAGGGTACCATTTAGTTGGTTTACCCGACAATGCAATTAAAGAAAGTAGTTATAGAATTTCAGCTGCTTTAAATAATAACGGCTATAAACTACCTGGAAAAAAAATAACCATTAACATGGTTCCTGCCGATATGCGTAAGGAAGGTTCAGCTTATGATCTTACCCTTGCCATTGGTATTTTAGCTGCTTCCAACCAAATTAAATCTGATAAGGTCGCCAATTACATTATCATGGGTGAACTTTCTTTAGACGGAAGTTTACAACCCATTAAAGGCGCTTTACCAATTGCCATTAAAGCTTTAGAAGAAGGTTTTACTGGTTTTATTTTACCAAAACAAAATGCTAAAGAAGCTGCCATTGTAAATGGGTTGGAAGTTTATGGCATTGAAAATATTACTGAAGTCATTAATTTTTTCGATAAAAACGAACCTTTAGAGCAAACTATTATTGATACACGGGCTGAATTTTACAAAAATTTAGACAACCCTGAATTTGATTTTGCAGACGTAAAAGGACAAGAATCCGTAAAACGCTCTATGGAAATTGCTGCTGCTGGTGGACATAATATTATTTTAGTAGGACCTCCAGGTAGTGGAAAAACAATGTTAAGTAAACGACTTTCATCTATTTTACCACCTATGACTTTACAAGAGGCTTTAGAAACTACCAAAATACACTCGGTAGTAGGCAAGGTAAAAGATTCCGGATTAATGTGCGAACGACCATTCCGATCTCCTCATCATACCATATCAGATGTAGCCCTAGTTGGAGGTGGTCAATACCCACAACCAGGAGAAATTTCATTATCACATAATGGCGTATTATTTTTAGATGAATTACCTGAATTTAAAAGAACCGTTTTAGAAGTTATGAGGCAACCTTTAGAAGATAGAGAAGTCACCATATCTAGGGCGCGATTTACGGTAACATATCCAAGTAGTTTTATGCTTGTAGCAAGTATGAATCCTAGTCCAAGCGGATATTTTAACGACCCTGATGCGCCTGTTACCTCCTCTCCTGCAGAAATGCAACGTTATTTAAGTAAAATTTCAGGTCCGCTTCTAGATCGCATTGATATTCATATTGAAGTAAATCCTGTTCCGTTTGAAAAACTTACAGAAGAACAACAAAGTGAACCAAGTAAAACAATTAGAGAGCGAGTTACGAAAGCTAGAGAGTTTCAAAGTAAACGCTTTTTAGAACATCAAAACATTCATTACAATGCGCAAATGAGTGTAAAACAAATTCGAAAATTCTGCCAATTAAATGATGAAAGTATGAACTTACTTAAAACGGCTATGGAACGCTTAAACTTATCGGCTAGAGCATTTGACCGTATTTTAAAGGTATCCAGAACTATTGCCGATTTAGAAGGGCTTGAAGACATTACTTCAACTCATATTTCAGAAGCCATACAATATAGAAGCTTAGACCGAGAAGGTTGGCTGGGTTAAAATGAACTAATTTTAA
>CBDUAL010000216.1:0-4581 GCA_965365125.1 uncultured Lutibacter sp. | reverse complement strand
ATAAAAATGCCATAAGATCTTGTGGATAACCCGTAAAATTCTCTTGATGTTTTTTTAGTATGGCAACTGGGGAAAGCATCTTGAATTAGTCGTATTCTACCTTCTCAAATGATAACTATTGAGGATCGCTAATTGGCAGAAAAAAATAGAATATTTATTCTTTTTTGGTTTGTAAGCTGTTATTGGACTGTATACAGCAACTTCAAAGTTTTCAATTGATAAAAACACCTCCATAGCATTTATTGGTAACCTTGTAAATAATGCCATCAAGTTTACTCCTGAGGGGGGAACTATTACAATCCGTTATCACGAAAATGGAGATAACATTGAACTGCACATTATTGACACAGGTGTTGGAATGACTTCAGAAGTTATTGGGAAATTATTCAAAATAGAGGAGAGTGTATCAACCAAAGGAACTAATAATGAAAAAGGTACAGGATTGGGGCTTATACTTTGCAAGGAATTTATTAACAAAAATGGTGGGGATATTTCAGTAATAAGTGAAGTCGGAATAGGTAGTGAATTTATCATCACGCTCCCTAAGTAAAATAATTTATAATTCAAGCCCTAACATTGAATTACGTTGGGTAACAATAAATATAGGTCATTTGGCAGATAGTGAAGTTTTGAAAATGAATATTTTTAATAAAGCATATAGCAGCTTAATACTTTGGTGCTTTTAAATGCCAAATGCGCCATATTTAAACCGTTGATAGTAATTAAAAATGAAAAAAAAAGAACAAATAGTATCAATGGAAACAATATATATTGCAGGCGGCTGCCTTTGGGGCGTACAAGAGTTCTTAAAACACTTACCTGGAGTGCTTGAGACCCAAGCTGGCAGAGCTAATGGCTTTACAAAATCCACTAAAACGGCCTATGATGGTTATGCCGAATGTGTCAAAACAACCTTTGACGCTAAGGTTGTTTCAATTGAAGACTTAATTCATTACTTTTTAGAAATCATAGACCCTTATAGTATCAACCAACAAGGAAAAGATATAGGAGAGAAATATCGCACAGGTATCTACAGCGATAATCAAAATCACCTGTTAAAGGTAAAAAAATGCATCAAGAAAGTAGAACAGACACTAAACCATAAAAATAAAACCGTAAAAAAAATAGTTATTGAAGTGCTTCCTTTAACAAATTTTATCCAAAGTGACGCAGAACATCAAGATAGATTAACTTTACACCCCAATGATTACTCTTATTGCCATATTCCTATAGACTTACTTCATAAGTATAAAAAAAATAATAACTAATATTTAGCTAGCTGGCAATAATTTGGTCAAAACTGTAATTTAAACTAAGAATAGAAAAGCCAATCTTAATCAGCCTTTCTATTCTTAATTAACAAGAACTTCGCTATTCCTTTATTTCTTTTATTTATGTATTCATTAAGTGCAAGGGAAGCAAAAATAAGACTACCACCAATTAAAATTTTCTTAATATCTGCCTCTTTATTCCATATAAGAAGGTTGACAATTAATCCTATCGGAATTAACGCATTGTTCATAATAGCTAATGAGCCTGTATTTACCTTAACAACACCTTGGTTCCAAAAAAAATAACCTGCACCTGAAGCCACAGCTCCCAAGTATATTAATACTCCCCACTGTACTGGTGTGGTTGGCATTTTTTCTGTTGAACCAAAAATAAAAAAAGCAATTAGCGATACTACAAATGCGCCAATAAAAAACAATCCAAAAATAGTATGCTTTGGTGTACTTTCTAATTCAGGATTAGATTTTAATAAATACTTGTAAGCAACTTGACCAACAGCAAAGCAAAAGTTGGCACCTTGCGTAATCAAAAAACCTAAAAATACATTTTCACTAATGCTTGAGTATTGAATATAAGCTGCTCCTAAAACAGCTATAAAAGCAGTAAATAAATGTCCTTTATTAAACTGCTTACTTAAAATATCATTTAATAAAGTAATGTAAATTGGTGTAAATACACTAAAAAGTAATACTTCGGGCACAGTAAGAAACCTAAATGACTGAAAGTAAAAACAATACATTAAACCTAATTGAACCGCACCAATTGCGGTAAGTTTGTAAATTGTTGCTGCTTTAATTGTCTTAAGCCTTAAAAAAGGCAAAAATATAATTGTAGCAATACCTATACGCACCAATACTGAAAACCATGCATCAACATACCCCGAAAGATATACACCAATTAAGCTAAACGAAAAAGCCCAGATAATAGTAACGCCAAATAAATACCTCATAAATAAATCCTTAATCAAAAAATGAGGTTAAATTGTACACAAACCCCTTATCCATTCAACTCAAATCTAAAGAATTCTTATTCAATATTCCCGTAATGTTAATTCTCAACAATATCCATAACGCAGCCAAAACTAAATATAGTATTAGTCATCAGCCGTGATTAATAAAAATGAATAACACAGCACTAAAAACAAAAAATATTTACTTAAAAGCTAATATATTAATTTATCTAAATTAAAGACAATGAATTTTAATTAATACTTTCGTTACAATTAACAAAGTGGTTAAACAAGAGTCTCTATTGCATGAGATGATGGAACAAAGGAAAATAAAAAATTGACAAAAGAATAAGACTAATTAATCTTTCGCTTGTCATTTCTCAAATTTAATCCTAATTTTAACCTTAAATTAATTGCTACTGATATTGTATCAGTGAATACAAACAACAAATACATTTAATGGGATTATTTCAACCGTCAGTATTAAATAGCTATTTAAACTTACAAGATCAAAGTGTAATTTTAAAAGCTTATAAAAAATATACCAAGTACTTTCACAATACAACTATTCAAGACAATATTAAGAAATCTAAAGAAGAAGAATATCAAGGTATTTTTTTAACGGAGTTATTTGTTAATATTTTAGAATACACGCTAAAGCCGAAGCCTGATTTTAATTTAGTTGCAGAGCATAAAAATCAAACCAATGCACAAAAGGCTGATGGTGCTATTTTAAAAGATGAAACAACACTTGCTGTAATTGAATTAAAAGGAACAAAAACGAAAGATTTAGAAAGCATTCGTAAACAAGCTTTTGATTATAAAGCAAATCATAAAGGATGCGTATATGTAGTTTCATCTAACTATGAAAAATTAAGATTCTACATAAATGATGCTACCGAGTTTGAAGAGTTTAATTTATTTACGCTAACGTTAGAAGAATTTAAACTGTTATACCTATGCTTAAATAAAGAACATTTATTAAATAATGTTCCTTTAAAAATTAAGGAAGAATCTACAGTTGAGGAAGAAAATATTACGAAAGATTTTTACAAAGATTATTCCGTATTTAAACGTGAGCTTTTTAGAGATTTAGTAAAGCAAAATGGAAAAAATTTAAAACACAATGCGCTAAATGTCACTTCGAGCGCAGTCGAGAAGTCTTTAGAAGAGATTGAGGATTTAACTAAATTTGAGAAAAACGTAAAACTTACATTATTTAAAAAATCACAAAAACTAATAGACCGTTTTCTATTTATTTTCTTTGCTGAAGATAGAGATTTACTGCCTCCAAATTCCACCATTCAAATATTAGATAAGTGGAAAGATGATCTAGATTTTGGTGATGAAAGACCGTTATATGACCTATTTAAGCAATACTTTCATTTTTTAGACACAGGAAGAGCAGGTACACAAAAAAGAGCTGAAATATACGCTTATAATGGTGGGTTATTTAAACCTGACACCATTTTAGATGCTGTTAAAATTGATTCTCAATTATTACTTAGACATACTGAAAAACTAGCAAAATATGATTTTGAAAGTCAAGTAGGTGTTAATATTTTAGGACATATTTTTGAAAACTCTTTAAACGAAATTGAAAGTGTAAATGCTGAAATTGAAGGTGGAGAATTTGACAAACAAACAAGTAAACGTAAAAAAGATGGTGTTTTTTACACACCTAAATACATTACCAAATACATAGTTGAAAATACTGTTGGAAAATTATGTACTGAAAAGAAACAGGAGCTAGGTTTTAAAGAAGACGAATATTACAAGGGAAGAAAAAACAGACAAAAAGAAACATTAACAAAGCTTTTAACTATTATAGATGATTACAGGGCTTGGTTATTAGAATTAACCATTTGCGACCCTGCTTGTGGTTCTGGAGCGTTTTTAAACCAGGCATTAGATTTTTTAATAAAAGAACACCATTATTTAGATGAACTAAAAGCGCAATTATTAGGCGGTGGTATTGTATTTTCTGATATTGAAAAAACAATTTTAGAAAACAATATTTACGGGGTAGATTTAAATGAAGAATCTGTTGAAATTGCAAAACTCTCTTTATGGTTACGAACAGCACAACCACGTAGAAAATTAAACGATTTAAACGGTAATATTAAATGTGGCAACAGTTTAATTGATAGCAAAGTTGTTGCTGGTGATAAAGCTTTTAATTGGGAAAACGAGTTTCCTCATATTTTTGCTAAAGGTGGTTTTGATGTGGTGATTGGGAACCCGCCTTATGTGGATATAAAAGGGTTAGATAATGAAATCGTTAAGTATTTATTTCAAGAATTTAAAAGTGCCAATAACCGTATCAATTTATATTCATCATT
>CBDUAL010000215.1:0-4650 GCA_965365125.1 uncultured Lutibacter sp. | reverse complement strand
TCGTGCATTGGGTAGGTGAAAAAGTCGATTTGAACTTTTTGTTTTACAGCTTCTTTCAATAAACTCATACTGTGTTGAGGTACTACAACAGGATCTACACTTCCGTGAATAATCAACATTTTACCATCTAAATTTTTAATGTAGTTGGCTACTTTTGTTTTTTCATATCCTTCAGGATTTTCTTGTGGTGTATCCATATAACGCTCGCCATACATTACTTCATAATATTTCCAGTCAATTACGGGCCCACCAGCAACAGCAGTAGTAAACACACCTGGATTACGAAGCATTAAACTAGTTGTCATAAAACCACCATAGCTCCATCCGTTTACGGCAATTCTGTTTGCATCAACATAATTTAGAGATTTTAAATAGTCAACTCCAACTAATTGGTCTTCAATTTCTAAATCTCCTAAATTTCTATGAATAGCACTTTCAAAGGCAAAACCTCTATTGGCAGAACCTCTATTATCAATTGTAAATACAATATAATTTTCTTTGGAAGCAAAAGCAGGCATCCATAAACTTGAACCACCTAACCACGAATTGGTAACCAATTGTGCGTGCGGACCTCCATACACATATACCAATACAGGATATTTTTTTGAAGCATCAAAATTAGCTGGTTTTGTAATTTTTGCATACAAATCTGTACCATCAGCCGCTTTTAAAGTTAAAAACTCTGTAGTTCCTAAAGCATAGTCATCTAAAGGGTTTTCAGCTTTAAATATAGAAGTTGATTTTAATTTTTTAGTACCAACAACTTCTATGTTTTTTGGAATGGATAAACTACTATAACCATCAATTAGGTAGTTTCCTTCAGAATTTAATAAGGTATTATGTGTTCCTTTAGTAGTTGTTAATTGCTTAAATTTCCCACTGTTTAAATTTACTTTAAACGTATGAGATTCACGAGCATCTGCTCCAGTACCAGTAATAAAAACCTCTTTTCTATTTGCTGAAAAACCTAAAATACCTGTAACTACCCATTTAAAGTTGGTTAGTTGTTTTACCAATTCACCTTCAGTAGTGTATTCATACATATTCATAAAACCATCACGTTCACTTAACCATAAAAAGTTATTGTTACTTTTTGGTAAAAATACCGCAGCAAATTCTGGTTCAGTCCACTTTTCATTGGTTTCTTCAAATAAGGTATTTACAAATTCACCATTTTTTGCATTGTATCTATTGTACCAAACATGATTTTGACCTCTATTTACTTCAGCAACCAACACGTATTTTTCATCAGGTGTCCAAGATAAATTGGTTAAATAATGCTCGTCTGAAGTATCAATAGTTAGGTAAACTGTTTTATTTTTCTTTACATTATAAATTCCAATTTTCGCTTGTTCACTTCCTTGTCCTGCCATTGGGTATTTAATATTCTTTAGCGTAGCAGGGTAGGTGTTAATGTCAACCAAAGGATAATCGGTAACATTGCTTTCATCTTTTTCATAAAAAGCTAAGTAATTGCCTTCCGGACTCCAAAAAGTACCTTTTACAATTCCAAATTCACTACGGTGAATTGCTTGTCCAGAAACTATGTTTTTGTCTTTACTATTGGTAACTTCAATTCTTGGGTTTGTTGAAGTTCCAATATATAGGTTATTGTCTAAGGTGTAAGCTATTGCTTTCGCTTGGTTATTGTATTCGGTATTTTCAGCATGTTGATCAAATGAAACCAAACGTACCTTTTCATTGGTTTTGTAATTGTAAGTTTCAATTTGATTACCAGTTCTAAAAATCAATGTTTCACTTGAAATTTCCATAATTCGAGGAAATCTTTTCAATGTTGAATACGTATTTTTAAGTTGTTCTAAAGTTAATTTAGAAGTAATTTTATTGGTTTTTGCATCGGTAAAAATAAGTTCGTTGTCTTTTTGATGCACATAGGTATTTGTGTTTTTTACCCAATGTAAATTACTTAAAGATGAAGGATATAAACCTTTGTAGTAGCCTAAAACAGCGTCTTCAATACTTAATTCTTTTTGTTGTGAAAATCCTAAGAAGAATGCGCAAATAAATAAAAGCGATATTATTTTTTTCATGTGTTGAAGTGTGTTTTTTAATGTGAATTTTTGATGTTGTTGTGTAAACTAAATTTTTTATTTAAAGTTGAAGTCGTGCCATAATTGGAAAATGATCCGAATATTTTACATTGTATGTTTTAAAATTATGAACTTCAATAGTTTCATCAGGTAAAATAAAATCGATTCGAAAAGGAAAAGGAAAATCAAATGTATTTCCAAAACCTTCACCTGCTTCTTCAAAAGCATCTTTTTTACCATTTTTCAGCTTTTTATAAGCCCAAGAAAATGCCGTGTTGTTAAAATCACCACAAATAATTGATTTGTGCTTTAAATCTTCTTGACTCTTCAGAATTAATGCGATTTGTTTTTCTTGAGTTGTAAATGCTTTTTGAATCCTATTTTTTAAGTTTTCAGAATTTTCTTTTGAAATTTCTTCTTCTTTAGGGATGATTCTTAAAGTTTCTAAATGAACATTATAAACTCTTAATGTATCTTTTCCCTTAAGTATATCAATAAAAATGGCATTGTTATAGGTGTTTTTAAAATCTAAAGAACCACTCTTTATAATCTTATATTTTGAAAAGATAGCTTGCCCGAAATGATTTTCGTTTTTAGCCGTTTTCACATATTTATAAGGAAATTTGAAGCCCAACTTTTTAGAAGAATGAAATTCTTGAATGCACAATACATCAGGATCCTTCGCATTTATAAAGTCAAATATATTTTCATCAATATTTTTAGCGTCAATCCATTTATATAAATTAAACATTCGAACATTATAACTCATCACTTTTACATCATTAGCTAACAATACTTTTTTTTCGTTTAGGCTGTAGAAGGTTGATACGTATTGAAAACCAATTAATAGTGTTAGTATTGAGAGTAATACTTGTTTTTTTATACGAATGATCCAGTAGATAACAAAAATTAAATTCAGTAATATAAAAAAGGGAATTAGTAAACTTAAAAACGAGATAAATGGAATTGAATTTGGAGCAATATAATAGCTTGAAAATGAAATAAGCGTAATAGCTGCCAATAGAGAATTGACAATAAATACTAATTTATCAAAAAGCGATAAGTTTTTCATAGCTTATTTTTTTCCAACTCTAAATAAAAAGTCTTTTTCTTCTTGTGTTAAACTTTCGTAACCAGATTTACTAATTTTATCTAAAATATCATCAATTTTACGTTGTTTAGATTTTTCTACAGTAGTTTTAGAAGTTCTACTTTTTGATTTATATACCGTTTTTAAAGGCGATTTTTTACTAGGCTTAAATAAGTTTGCAAAATAATCAACAATTACTTCAAACCATTTTCCTAGATCGTTCCCTTTATCTAATTGTTTGGCATACACAAACCCAAAAATGGCACCTCCTAAATGTGCAATTGCTCCACCTTTATCAGGAGCAGCTAATTGTAAAATACTTAATACTACCCAAATGGCAGCTAGCACCCATAATTCAACACTACCAATAAAACGCAACTGTAAGGCATATCTTGGAATTTTAGTTGCAATGGCTACAAAAATTGTTGTAACAGCTGCAGAAGCTCCAATTAATGGCGCTCCGTACGAATTTGTTAGATAGTAATAACCTAAAAACACCAAACCACCAAAAAGTCCGCCTAAAAAATAAAAATTTAAAAACTGTTTGTTGGTGTAAAAGTCTAAAAACAAATTACCTACATAATACAACACCAGTAGGTTAGATAAAATATGAAATAACCTTTGGTGTAAAAAGAAATAAGAGAGTAAAGACCAAGGTTTGTAAATAAAGGCTTCAAAAGTTGAAGGTAAAGCAAACCATTTAATAATAAACGTACGTAACAATACCGTAATTAAAAATAACAATACGTTTATGTAAATTATTTTTTCAACTACGTTTGCTTTGTAGTACGCCTGTTTTATGTCGTTTAAAAAATTCAATTAATTCCAGCGTTTATTGTTAAATTGATTTTGTTTCCAATACCAAGCAATAATAAATCCTATTAATGCCCCTCCAATATGCGCAAAATGTGCCACATTTCCAATAGAATAACTTGTCATTCCAAAAAATAAATCTCCTAAAATAATTACTGGTATAAAATACTTTGCAGCAATAGGAACTGGGAAAAATATCAATGCTAATTTTGCGTTTGGATAGGTCATTCCAAAAGCTACTAAAACTCCATAAATTGCACCCGAAGCACCAACAGCAGGTGTGTGGTAAGTAGCAAAGAATTCGCTTAAATCTGATTCAGAAATACTTGTTAGTATGCCAGAGTTATAGCTTCCAGTATCTAAAATGTTTTGAATTTCGGTTGGAGATAATCCAATACTCACAAGTTGTTCGAATACCGAATTGAATTGATAATAATTCACTAAGGTATAAATGGCACCAGCGCCTAATCCTGCAGAAAAATAGAAAAACAAAAACTTATTTCTGCCCCACATTTGTTCTAAAGGTGTTCCAAAAGCATACAATCCATACATATTAAACATAATATGCATGAACCCTCCGTGCATAAACATATGCGTTAAAAATTGCCAAAAACCAAAGTTTGGATTTTCAGGAAAATACAAAGCAAACATACTTTGCAATCCTAAATCAGGCATTACTTGAGGGGCTATAAAAAA
>CBDUAL010000214.1:0-4679 GCA_965365125.1 uncultured Lutibacter sp. | reverse complement strand
TTAATAGCAACACCTAATAATGTAATATTGGCAAATTTAAAATATAAGGTAAAAAACAAGGCGCCTAGTAACAATATAATAATTACAACAGGAACATCGATTCCAACAATTGAAATTGGATAAAAAACTACTGAACTTACAGCATCTGCAAAAGGTTTAAATTTTGCTTCAATTTGTTCATCAATTGTTAATTTTTGAGATAATTCTTGTGCAAATATTAAAAAGGGAGTCAATAAAAATAAAAGTGAAAGGTACTTGTTTTTCATAATGTATGGGATTTTTTAAAAATCGCTGCAATATGGCAAAAAAATGAGGTTACCACAAGTTTTTAACAATTAAAAGAGATATCTATTACCATTCTAAATAATTTTAACAAAAAAATGCAAAATTAGAAATATTCACGTAGTTTTTTTATCTGTTCCTTATTACCTAGAACAATTAAAAATGTATTTCTTTCTAATTTAATAGTAGCATCTGGATTGATAATGTATTCTCCATCTTCAGTTTTAAAACCAATAACTGTACAACCCGATTTTCTGCGTAAATCTAAGTCTAATATAGTTTTTGAAATATACTCATTAGGCAATTCATTTACAGAAATCTCTTCCAAGTTAGCATCTATATCGCCTGCAATTGTTAGTCTATCTACAAATTCAACTAAATCTGGCGTAACCACCAATGAAGCCATATGTGCACCTCCTAATTTATCTGGCATAATAACATTTGTGGCACCTGCAAACTTTAATTTCCCATAAGAAGATTCGTTAGAAGCCCTGCTAATTATGGTAAAATCTTTATTAAACTGGCGAGCAGATAAAACAACAAATAAATTATCTGCATCAGAAGGTAAAGCGGTTATTAAACTTTTTGCACTGTCTAAGTTTAGTTTTTTTAAATCATCATCATTTGTTGCGTCTCCTTCAATAAAAAGAACCCCATCTCTCACCAAATCTTCAACTTCATCTTTACGCTTTTCTATAACTACGCATGGTTGGTTAAATTGCTTCAATTTACCCACGGCTTGTTTTCCGTTTCTTCCATAACCACAAACAACTGTATGGTTTTTTAAATTTTCAATTTGTTTTTGCACCTTTTTTTCTTTTAGAAGTTTAAACATATCACTATTAGAAAAGTATTGCGTAATAGAAGCAAACGTATAACCGTACACAACAATACTAATAATAATTAGAAAAATTGTAAATAGCTTTCCCTGTACAGAAAGCGCATGAATTTCACTAAAACCAACGGTAGACATTGTAATAATTGTCATATACAACGAGTCTACAAAATTATCTCCAGAAATGGTCATATAGCCCGTAACCCCAATTGCAATAACTATTATTACAAATATAAAGGATATATAAAGTCTTGATTTTAACAGCATATTTTTATAAATCGAAAACCGAATTTCTCTTAGTGTAAATTAAATCTTTTAATCGTAATAAAAAAGCGAGTGTTAAGTAGAACCCAAACGACACGCCTAAAGTTACAAATGACAAGTAAATAAAAAATAAACGCACATTTGATGCGCTAACTCCTAACCTATCAGCAAAACGAGATGAAACAGCAAAACCGTGTTTTTCAAAAAAATGACGTATAGAATGTATCCACTTCAAAAGCTAAATATTTGAACGCAATATACTAATTTTCAAAATAAGATAAACCCTCAACTCAAATTTGTGGTTTCATTTTTTTAACTTTGCCTCTTTCCTAAAACTCAATGACAAAACACGAAGAATATATTGAAGTGCTTGGCGCACGTGTTCATAATTTAAAAAATATTGATGTACGTATTCCACGAGAAAAATTGGTAGTTATAACTGGTTTAAGCGGTAGCGGTAAATCGTCATTGGCTTTTGACACTATTTATGCCGAAGGACAAAGACGCTATATTGAAACTTTTTCAGCCTATGCCCGGCAATTTTTGGGAGGATTAGAACGACCAGATGTTGACAAAATAGACGGACTTTCACCTGTAATTTCAATTGAACAAAAAACAACCAATAAAAGTCCGCGTTCAACCGTAGGTACTATTACCGAAATTTACGATTTCTTACGATTATTATACGCCCGTGCCGCTGATGCTTACTCGTACAACACCAATAAAAAAATGGTAAGCTATAGCGATGAGCAAATTAAAGAGTTAATTTTAAAAACTTACGAAGGAAAAAAAATTGTAATTCTTGCACCCGTTATTAAATCTAGAAAAGGACATTATAGAGAACTTTTTGATCAAATTGCCAAACAAGGTTTTGTAAAAGTTAGAGTTGATGGTGAAATAGTTGACATTGAAAAAGGGATGCGCCTTGATCGTTACAAAACACACGACATTGAAATTGTTATTGATAGAATAGCTATTAGCGAAAACTCTAATAAAAGACTTGAAGAGACAATTAACACGGCACTATACACTGGCGAAAACATATTAATGGTTTTAGAACACAATACCAATTCTCCTAGGTATTTTAGTAGAGATTTAATGTGTCCTGAAACTGGAATTTCGTATCCAAATCCTGAACCAAACACATTTTCATTCAACTCTCCAAAGGGTGCTTGTGATAGCTGTAACGGTTTAGGTATTACAAACACAGTGAATATTGAAAAAATTATTCCGAACAAAAATATTTCTATAAAAAATGGAGGAATTGCACCACTTGGTGAGCAAAAATCAAGTTGGATTTTTAAACAATTACAATTAATTGCAGATCGCTATAAATTTCAACTAACCGATCCTATTTCAGAAATACCAGAGGAAGCGCTTGAAATTATATTAAATGGCGGACAAGAAAAATTTAAAATTACTTCTAAAACAGTTGGAGTTACTAGAAGTTACGAAATTGATTTTGAAGGCATCATTAACTTCATTAACAATCAGTACAAATCTACCGATTCAACTTCTATTAAACGTTGGGCAAAAGATTTTATGGATGAAATTGAATGTGGTTCTTGTAATGGCGCTCGTTTAAAAAAAGAAGCACTTTATTTTAAATTCAACGAAAAAAATATTTCTGAATTAGCACAAATGGATATTACTGAAGTTGCTAATTGGTTTTCAAAAATTGAAGAAAAACTAAGTGACAAACAATTAAAGATAGCTTCTGAAATTTTAAAGGAAATTAGAACTAGAATTCAATTTTTACTAGATGTAGGTTTAGATTACCTAACATTAGATAGAAGTTCAAAATCGCTTTCAGGTGGTGAAGCACAACGTATTCGGTTAGCAACACAAATTGGATCACAACTGGTTGGTGTTTTATATATTTTAGATGAGCCAAGCATTGGTTTGCACCAAAGAGATAATGAAAAATTGATAAAATCGCTTATCAATTTAAGAGATGTAGGTAACTCTGTAATTGTTGTTGAACACGACAAAGATATGATTGAGCAAGCCGATTATGTTATAGATATTGGACCGGGAGCAGGAGTTCACGGTGGAGAAATAGTTAGTGAAGGTACTTTTAAAGAACTTAAAAAACACCACACATTAACGGCCGATTATTTAAACGGAACTAAAAAAATTGAAGTTCCAAAGAAAAGACGTGAAGGAAACGGTAAAAAAATAACCATAAAAGGAGCCACTGGAAATAATTTAAAAAACATATCTGTTGATTTTCCTTTAGGGCAATTAATTTGTGTAACAGGTGTTTCTGGAAGTGGAAAATCTACCTTAATTAACGAAACCATATACCCTATTTTAAACCAACACATTTATAGAGGTGTAAAAAAACCAATGCCTTACAAATCTATTAAAGGCCTTGAACATATTGATAAAGTTATAGCGATAGACCAATCTCCTATAGGAAGAACACCACGTTCAAACCCAGCAACTTACACAGGTGTTTTTGGAGAAATAAGATCATTATACGCAAAAACAAACGAAGCTTCAATTAGAGGTTATAAACCAGGAAGATTTTCATTCAATGTTAAAGGAGGAAGATGTGAAACTTGCCAAGGTGGCGGTGTACGTGTAATTGAAATGAATTTTTTACCCGACGTACAAGTTGAATGTGAAACCTGCCAAGGAAAACGATTCAACAGAGAAACCTTAGAAATTAGATACAAAGGAAAATCAATTTCTGATGTTTTAAATATGACTATTGAAGAAGCTGTTACTTTTTTTGAACACATTCCTAAAATATATAGAAAACTAAAAACCATTAACGATGTTGGCTTGGGTTATATTTCTTTAGGACAACAATCTACAACGCTATCTGGTGGCGAAGCACAACGTATAAAATTAGCAGCAGAACTATCAAAAAGAGATACAGGCAATACTTTTTATATTTTAGATGAACCTACAACCGGACTTCATTTTGAAGACATTAGAGTTTTAATGGAAGTTTTAAACAAACTAACCAACAAAGGAAATACCATTTTAGTTATTGAACATAATATGGATGTAATTAAGTTAGCAGACCATATTATTGATATTGGAATGGAAGGTGGAAAAAATGGCGGACAATTAATTTGTTATGGAACTCCAGAAGAAGTAAGTAAGCATAAAACAAGTTATACGTCTAAATTCTTAAAAAAAGAATTACATTAGTCAACAACATATTAAAATAAAAAAATTAAAAATACATGTCACCAAACGAAGATAGAAAAATACGCGAAAAATTCAAGCAAAAAACTTGGAACGAAATAAGGACAAACGACTCTTGGGCAATTTTTAAAATTAT
>CBDUAL010000213.1:0-4683 GCA_965365125.1 uncultured Lutibacter sp. | reverse complement strand
TAAGACCCTGAAATAAATTCAGGGTGACGTAACAACTAAAACATAAATTATGAGTTATTATTTTAGTAAAATTTTAGGAAATATTTCATTTGATGAAGCCATAGCATTCACTACAGCCGAATTAAAAAAAGAAGGTTTTGGAGTGCTTACAGAAATTAGCATTGATAAAACATTAAAAAATAAAATTGATGTTGATTTTAAAAAGTATACTATTTTAGGTGCTTGTAATCCTCAATTTGCATACGAAGCTTTAAAAGCTGAAGATAAAATAGGAGTTTTTCTTCCTTGTAATTTTATTGTTGAAGCCCATGAAAATGGCGATATTGAAGTTTCAGCTGTTGATCCAATAGCTGCTATGAATTCAGTAGAAAATAAAAAACTTGGTAAATTAGCAATTGAAATTCAAGCTAAAGTGAAACGAGTAATTGATAATTTAAAACAATAAATACTAAGAATGAAACAATTAACATTATTACTATTATTAACAACATCACTGCTGTTTTCACAAGAAACAATAGAAACTAAATTAGGCGATTTTACTAGCTTAAAAGTTTTTAGTGGTTTAAAAGTTGAACTGATAAAAGCTAATGAAACAAAAGTAGTAGTTACAGGTACTAAAGCCAATCAGGTTTCGGTTAAAAATAAAAATGGAACTTTAAAGTTAAGTTTAAAACTTATTGAAGGTTTTAAATATGATGATGTAACTATAAAATTGTATTACCAAAATAACATTGCAACTTTAGATGCTAATGAAGGTTCTCATATTTTTTCTAATGAAATAATAAAGCAACAACATTTAGAATTAAAAACCCAAGAAGGTGCTCGTATTGAAACATCATTAGCTATTAAATATTTAACTATTAAATGTGTTTCAGGAGGAATTATTGATATTGAAGGTACAGTTCAAAATCAAAAAATTGAAGCAAATACTGGCGGAATTTATGAAGGTTTTGAAGTTGAAAGTATTCAAACAACTGCAGTAGCATCAGCAGGAGCAGTGGTTGAAGTTACCGTTTCAGAAATGTTAGATGCTAAAGTTAATTTTGGAGGTACTATTTATTATAGAGGAAATCCAGAAGCGTTAAAAACCAAAAAAGTAATTGGAGGTAAAATTGAACAAAAATAATTGATAAAATAGCTTACATAAACTGAGTTTTTAAAAGATGAACTTAGTTTTGAATTAATTACTATCTTTGTAACTCAAAATTTTAAAAAATGAATGCACTTACTATATTTTTAGGAATGGTTGGTCCTTGGCAATGGATAATTATTGGTTTGGCGATTTTATTATTGTTTGGAGGTAAAAAATTACCAGAATTAATGAAAGGTCTTGGTGGCGGAATAAAAGAGTTTAAAAAAGCGACTCAAGATGAAGATAAAGAGGATGAGAGTAAAAAAGTTGAAGAAAAAAAATAGTTAATAACACTATAAATTAAAAAAAATCCTGTACAATTTGTACAGGATTTTTTTTTGAAAACATGTTATTTAGAACTTGTTTCAGAATCTTATTTTTTTATAACTTAAACATTAAAATTTAACAGCAGTTCCTGAGGCGGTAACCATTAACATACCGCCGTTTGGTCCAACGGTTTCATAATCTAAGTCAACACCAATTACTGCAGTTGCACCAAGTCTTTGCGCTTGTTCTTGCATTTCTTTTAAGGCAGTGTCTTTAGCTTCTCTTAAAACGCGTTCATAAGAACCAGATCGTCCGCCAACAATATCTCTAATTCCTGCAAAAAAATCTTTAAAAATATTAGCGCCAATAATAGTTTCACCAGTTACAATACCTAAATACTCTTTCACAGTATGTGTTTCTAAAGTATTTGTTGTTGTTACTATCATGTTACTTTTTTGTTTTTTTAGTGACTTCAGCTATGGCTGCATCCGTTTCAACCATTTTATTAGCAGCAACCAAACTTGTAACCATATCATTCAACATAGTACTAGCGGCATTTGGATTATTTGGCAGCAAAATTAAGTTAGATTTTGTATCAGCACCAATACTTTGTAACGTATCATAATGTTGAGTAATAATAATCAATGCAGAAGCTTCTTGGCTATTAATACCAGCTCTATTTAAAACTACTACACTTTCTTCTAAACCACGTGCAATTTCTCTACGTTGGTCTGCAATACCTTTACCTTGTAAACGTTTACTTTCAGCTTCTGCTTTTGCACGTTCAACAATTAAAATACGTTGTGCATCACCTTCGTGTTGTGCAGCAATTTTTTCACGGTCAGCAGCGTTAATTCGGTTCATGGCAATTTTCACTTTTTCATCAGGATCAATATCTGTTACCAAAGCTTTAATAATATCATATCCATAATTAAGCATTGCTTGTTTTAAATCACGTTGAATAGCTAAGGCAATTTCTTCTTTCTTTTCAAAAACATCATCCAAAATCATTTTAGGAACTTCAGCACGTACCACATCAAAAATAAAGGCGGTAATTTGTTCATCAGGATTTTGAAGTTTATAAAAAGCATCATATACGTGATCGGGTCTAATTAAAAACTGAACCGATATTTTTAAATGCACAAAAACATCATCTTTGGTTTTGGTTTCAACAATCACATCTAATTGTTGTACACGTAAACTTACACGTCCGGCAACTTTATCAATAATCGGTATTTTTAATTGAAGGCCGGCATTTCTTGAACTTTGAAATTTACCAAAACGTTCAATAATAGCAACTGTTTGTTGTTTTACGGTAAATAAACCAGTGGCAATAAGCACAACAATAATAAAAATAAAAACATACGATCCAATCATTTTTCAAAAAATTTAAAGGTTAAAATAGTCATTAAAGATACAATTTTTAAAAATCTTAAAAATCGTTCTGTATTAATATGTTGTTAATTCTATAAAATTGTTACAGGTTGTTGTTGAAATTATAAATTAGAATAACTTTAAATAACACTATTTGTGATTTTTAACTAAACGAAGCTTAGATAATTATTGAATTATTGAGTAATTTTAAAGGATAAATGATAAGTAATTTTTAAAATGAAACAAGCTATTAGTTTTACGTTAAATGCAAAACCAGTCACTGTTGAGGTTGAAGGAAATGAATCTTTATTAACAGTTATTAGAGAATATTTAGATGAAACAGGTACAAAATTTGGCTGTGGTTTGGGTGATTGTGGTGCTTGTACAGTGGTAATTAATAACGAAGCCTTAAGATCGTGTATGTTAGCTGTTGAAGATGTGGTAAATACAACTATTTTAACCATTGAAGGTTTGGAAGAAAACGGAAATTTACATCCGCTTCAAAAAGCATTTGTTGAAAAAGATGCATTGCAATGCGGTTTTTGTACTCCGGGAATGCTTATGAACGCTTACGGATTGTTACTAAAAAACCCAACACCAACTCGTGATGAAATAATCAACGGAATGGAAGAAAATTTATGCCGATGTGGATCGTACAATCGAATTGTTGAAGCCATTCAATTAGCTGGAATAGAAATGAATAAAAACTTTTAATTATGAAACCTGAAAAAATTGATGAATTATATTTTAGCGATGTTAATGAGCCTATTCAGATAGATAGACGTGAGTTTTTAAAAAAATTAGGTGGCGGAATTATTGTTGTTTTTTGTATTGGAAAATTATCGTTGTTAAACGGTTGGGGACAAAATGAAAAAGAAGATCCTTCAAATTTTAATGCTTATTTAAGAGTAAAAGAAGATGGGCGCATAGATTGTTATACCGGTAAAATTGAAATGGGTCAAGGAATTATTACTTCTTTAGCACAAGTATTGGCTGATGAGTTGCAAGTATCAATTCACGCTGTTGATATGGTAATGGGTGATACAGAATTATGTCCGTATGATGCAGGAACTTGGGGTTCCTTAACCACCCGTTTTGCTGATCCTGTTATTAGAGCTGCAGCGGCTGAAGCGCGTGAAATTTTATTGGATTTAGCAGCTGAAAAGTTACAAGTAACAAAAGCAGAATTAACCATTGAAGAGGGTGTTATTATAGTTAAAAATAGTCCTTCAAAAAAAATAACATTTGCTGAAATTACCCTGGGAAAAAAAATAGTTAAAAGCTTAACTAAAAAACCTGAAATTAAAAAAGCAACCGATTTTAAAATTATAGGAAAACCAATTATAAGTACCGATGCTTTGTCTAAAGTTACCGGAAAAGCACAATATTCTGGTGATATTAAATTACCAGGAATGGTGTATGCTAAGGTGGTTAGACCAGTAGTTTATGGTTCAACAAAAATAGCTGTTGACGCTTCAGCATTGGCAATTTTTGAAGGCGTTACATTAATTAATGAAGGCGATTTGGTTGCGGTGGTTCATAATAATTTAGAAATTGCCAATAAAGCTGCCAGAAAAGTAAAAGTAACTTGGAATGCACCTGAACCAATTGCTGATACCAATACTATTTTTCAACATTTAGAAGAGCGAGTAACCAATTACAAAGTTTTTAAAGAAGATGGAGATTTGGCAGTTGGAAAAGAAAATTCAACAATTATTACTAAAGAAAAATATCACGACGGTTATAAGGCGCACGCACCTATGGAAACTCATTCAGCAACGTGCTATTTTAAAGGTGATAAGTTAATTATTTGGGCATCAACACAAACGCCTTTTGGTTTACAAAAACAATTGGCAAATGCCTTGCATATAGAGCTTGAAAAGTACACGTAAAGCAAATTTTTATTGGCG
>CBDUAL010000212.1:0-4714 GCA_965365125.1 uncultured Lutibacter sp. | reverse complement strand
GCGGCTTAGAAGCTGACGATCGATCAATTCATGGCATCCGAAAAAATCATTTTTGCGTTTATTCTTCCGTTAAACTCTTCATCAATAATTTTTTCAAAATAACGTTGGTTGTCAAAAGAGTTGTTTGTGTAAAATGACGGACTTGTACTTGGGTCGTTGTCTAAGTAGTTGTAGTATTCTTCTAACGATAAACGTTTTCTGTCTGGTTCGTGAGAAAATACGTTGTTATAGCCTAATCCCCAGTCAAAAATTAGTTTTTCATCGTTTACTTTATGCGTTCCCATTAATTGGTTTACAAACACTAAATTTTGATTAAATTGCACATTCATTTGGTAAAAACCAGCATCGGTATTTAATTGTGCATCTCGGTTGGTACCTAAACCTTTTGTTCCGTAATAGCCAACTTGATCATTACCACTATTTATAAATAATGAATTGTAAGATAGTTTGTGATTGTCATTAATTTTATAAATAAAATTACCCATTACATTACTTGTAGTTTCGTAGTTGTACAAGTCAACATTTGGGTACGATTTTTTTAATACATTGGTGTAATCAGCTTCAACTCCTTGTAAAAAAGAATATTCGTTTTGAAATGATCCTGTTAGAAAAAAGCTAAATCTACCGTTTTCACCAACATCAAATGATTTTCCTCCTGAAGCACTAATTTTTGAATTTATAGGGGTGTATCCTTCAATAGGATCTGGGCCGTGAGATAATACAACAGCAAACGGATTATGGTCATACCTACCATAAAAACCAAAGAAACCAGTTCCGCTATTTTTTACAAAATCTTCACTAATAGCGTTGGTGTTAATTCCTGAAGCTACAGTTACTTCAAAAAAGCCATCTCCCGTATATTCTTTTGAAGTAATATTTACATTTCCAGCGGCAAAATCTCCGTAAAAATTAGCAGCATAGGCTTTACTTACCGATACGTTTTGAATTACATCAGAAGAAAATAAATTCAAATCCATATTCTTCTTGTTAATATCGTTTGAAGGCAATGTTAAACCATTCATTGATGTGTTTAAATAACGATCTCCCAATCCACGAACATATACGTTGCTTGATCCTTCTTTAGAAATACCCGCTATTTTTGTAATGGCAGTTGCAGCATCACTTACACCTTTTCGGGCAAGCTCATCAGAACCAATACTTTGTTTTATTTCAACAGCCTTTTTTTGATCGGTTAATAATGCCGTTTCCGATTCTTTTCTGGTAGTTGCCGAAATTTGTATTTCATCTAACGAAACACCTTGGCTAGCACTCATTGCTTTATTAATAACAATAGTTTCGCCTTCTTTTACAATTACATGTTCAACTTCAATAGTTTCATAACCAATAAAACTAAATACCAGTGTGTAGGTGCCTGGGTCAGCTTGTAATAAATAAGTTCCTTCAAATTCAGTGGTTACACCAATAGTGCTTCCTTTTATAAAAACATTGGCAAACGGAAGCGGTGCATTTTCAAATTCTTTGTCAAATACGGTTCCAGAAATAGTTCCTTTAGTTTGGCTAAATGTTATAGTGGTAACAAGTAATAGTATTGCTATAAAAATTTTTCTCATTTTCTAATAATTTCTTGCTGCAAAGAAATTGTACTAGCGTAAATGAAAAGTTAACGGGTGGTTATAAAAAGTTAATGAAAAAGTTAACTAAGTGTTAACCAAAATAAATAGGAGAGTTTTATTTTATTTGTGAAACCGCCATAGCTGGTTCAAAAGTTAAAGCACTTAATATTTGATTGCAACTAGAAGTGGCATTTGATGTAACTACTACATTATTTAATTCAATGTTTTTATAGCCTGCGAAACTGAAAACTAAGTTGTAAACCCCTGGTTTTAGGTTGAAATAAAACGATCCATCTATTTCAGAAGTAGTAGATAAATTGGTGTTTTTAATGGTGATTGTAGCAAAAGCTAACGGCTCGTTATTGTACTCATTATCAAGTACAATTCCTTTAATTGTTCCGTTTTGAGAAGTGTTTTTCACAAGCGAACTCATTTCAAAAGATTGACTGTAAGTTAGCGCACTAAAAAGTAAAGAAAAAGCTAAAAAATATCGTTTCATATCACACCTTAATTATAACTACAAAATACGTGTACTTATGTTAACTAAAGGTTATTTGTAAATTATATAAAGGTAAGTTAAAGGTTAAGTTTTACTGATTTTTGAAATATGTTACTGTGAATATTTAAGTATATTGCAGCAAAATTTTTTTAAAATGAAAATGAACTGGAGTCAATTATTATCACTAAAACGATTTGGAGATACACAACCAAGAATACGTAAACATCAAAACGAAACAAGATTAGGGTTTGAAGTAGATTATGACCGTATTATTTTTTCTGATTCTTTTAGAAGTTTGCAAGATAAAACACAAGTGGTTCCGCTTTCAAAAACCGACTTTGTTCATACGCGTTTAACGCATAGTTTAGAAGTGAGTGTAGTAGCGCGCTCTTTAGGAAGGGTTGTGGGTGAAAAAATTTTACAAAAGCATCCAGATTTGGTTACACAGGGCTACGGAATTAACGATTTTGGTGCTATTGTAGCTTCGGCAGCATTAGCGCATGATATTGGAAATCCTCCTTTTGGGCATAGCGGTGAAAAGGCCATTGGTGAATATTTTAAAAATGGAAAAGGCAAAAAATACCAAGAAAGTTTAGCCGCCAAAGAGTGGCAAGATATTGTAGATTTTGAAGGAAATGCCAACGGATTTAGAATATTAAATGAAAGCAAACAAGGAATGCAAGGCGGTAATCGCATATCGTATGCAACGTTGGGTGCTTTTATAAAATATCCAAAAGAGTCCTTACCTAAAAAACCAACCAATCAAATTGAAGATAAAAAATACGGAATTTTTCAATCAGATGTTCCTTTTTTTAATGAAGTCGCTAAAGAATTGGGCTTAATTTCAACAGGAACAAATGGAAATGTAGCGTATAAAAGGCATCCGTTAGCTTATTTAGTTGAAGCTGCCGATGATATTTGTTATACTATTATAGATTTTGAAGATGGTATAAATTTAGGCTTAATTGATGAAGAATACGCCCTTGAATATTTAATTAAATTGGTAAAAGACACCATTGATTCTAAAAAATACCACCAGTTAGAATTTAAAAAAGATCGCCTAAGTTATTTGCGTGCTTTAGCTATTGGAACGTTAATTAATGAAGCTGCCATTATGTTTTTAGAAAACGAAGATTTCATTTTAGAAGGCGCATATCCATATTCTTTATTAGAGAAATGTAAGTACGAAGCTCAAATTAACGATATTATTAAATTAAGTGTCGAAAAAATATATAGAAGTCGTGAAGTTGTTGAAAAAGAATTGGTAGGTTATTCGGTTATTGCAACGTTGTTAGATGTGTTTTTAGAAGCTACAAATAGAAAATATGAAAATTCATTAACTAATTACGACAAATTAGTATTAAATTTGTTGCCCGAAAGTTTACAAAAACCAAAAGAAACACTGTATTTAAGAGTGTTAACTATGTGTGGTTATGTAGCAAGTTTAACCGATGGATCTGCATTACAATTGTATAAAAAATTAAAAGGGTAATAACTTTTCAATAAAAAAAAGAAGCTATGAAAACAACATTTAAATTTCTGCTAATAATTATTTTAGTGGGTGCCATTTCTGTAATTTATGTTCAATTTAATAATACGAATGCTATTACTAAGTTGTCAAAAATCAATAATTTACGTGAAACACATGAAAATTATTTATTGAATAGTCCTTTTAAAGAAACACTTCAACTTTCAAAAGCTGAACGTAAATCAAGAGGAATTCCACCAAATAAATATTACGAGCGCGAGTGGGAATTAACTATGAATCCTGCCACAGGTTTACCAGAACCAAGCAAAGTTTTAAATCTACAAAAACAGCGAAATAGCACTTTAAAAAGAGCTCCGGGTGATGGTGATGTTACAAATAATTGGGTTGATAGAGGCCCAAATAATGTAGCGGGAAGAACCCGAGTTGTTTTATTTGACCCAAATGATGCGGATTTTAACCGTGTTTTTGCAGGTGGAGTTAGTGGAGGTCTTTGGGTAAATGAGGATATAACTAATGAAAATTCTTCGTGGACTTTGGTGCCAGGTGTACCAAGTAATATGAATATTTCTTGTATTACTGTAGACCCAAACAATTCTCAAGTTTGGTACATTGGTACTGGAGAACAGTACACTTATGGAGCTGCAGTTGGTAACGGTGTTTATAAAACTACTGATGGTGGTGCTAATTGGGTAAATATACCAGTGCAATTGGCAGGAGGCGGAACTTCAGGTAGTCAATTTGCTGCCATCTATTATATAAATGATATTATTGCGTGGAATAATAATGGTACTACACAATTATTTTTAGGCGTTGGTTCAAATACTTATGGAGATGCTTCAAATTCTTCAAATTTATTAGGTTACCAAAATGCAGGTTTGTATACATCTAGTGATGGAGGAAACAATTGGAGTAGAATTGAAACGACAGCTCTAGAATTAGCAGCAGGTTTTGGTTTTTATATTATACCAAACGATTTTGAGATTTCTGCTGATAATACAACTTTATGGATGGGAACCATAAATACTTCAGGTAGTTCAGGTGGAGGAGGTAAAATATTTAAAACAATTGATGGTGCAAAATGGAAGGAAGCTCTAGCATCTCCTTTGCCATTTTCAGATAGAGTTGAATTGGCAGTTTCTTCAACAGATAACA
>CBDUAL010000211.1:0-4722 GCA_965365125.1 uncultured Lutibacter sp. | reverse complement strand
TAGAAGCATCTATTTATTTAACACCTCTAAAAAAATACGGAATTGGATTTAATACTGAACTAACACACTCAAACATTAGACAACTAGGAATGCTAGCAAAAGTTTCATTTTCAAATAGAAATATTTTTAAAGGTGCTGAAACTTTAAAATTTTCGGTACAAGGGTCGTTTATTGATTCTAAAGATGCTGCAGAAAATGACAAGTTGCTAAACGCTTGGGAAATAGGTGCTGATATTTTATTAGAATTCCCTCGGTTTTTATCACCTTTTAAATACAATAAACTTTTAGCAAAAGGAAAATCGCCCAAAACAACATTTACGTTAGGTAGCAGTTTGCAAAAAAACATTGGTTTAGATAAACAACGTTTTACAGGTATTATAGATTATAATTGGGAAGCTTCAAAAAGAATAAAACACAGTTTACAAATATTAAATGCGCAATACATTAAAAACTTAAATCCAGATCAGTATTTCAATGTTTACTCTTTTGAATATGGGCAATTAAGGGATATTCAAGAAACGTATTTCCCCGACTATATTTTAACTGAAAAAAATGCTTTAGAATTTATTGATGAAAATATTACACCTGAATTTGAAGAAATTGATCCTGAAGCTTACGAAACAGCTATAAATATTGAGTCGAGGTATTATATAATTACTGAAAATGCATTTGTACCATCAATAGCGTATACTTTTACTTACAACAATAGAGAAAGTTTTAAAGACAACAACTTTTCATTTTTTAGAGCAAGAATTGCTTCGGCTGGTTTTCTTACCACTGCTGTAGTTCAAAAAAAAGACGAAAACAATGTTAAAAACCTTTTCAACACTCCAATTTCTCAATACATTAGAGCCGATTTAGAATACAAAAAATTCTGGGAATTCAACGTTGAAAATGTTCTAGCATTTAGAGCATTTACAGGTGTTGCCATACCTTACGGAAACTCAGAAACCATTCCGTTTAGCAGAAGTTATTTTATAGGTGGTGCAAATGATTTACGCGCCTGGAAAGTATATGATTTAGGTCCAGGAAAAAGCAATAGTGGTCTAGAATACAATGTAGGAAACCTAAAAATACTAACAAGTTTAGAATATAGATTTGAAATTTTAAACAGCATGAAAGGAGCATTATTTGTTGATGCAGGAAACATTTGGGATATAACCAACTCTGACATAACTTCTCCTGAGGCCAAGTTTACTGGATTTGAATCTTTCAAAGATATTGCCGTTGGAACAGGCTTTGGAATAAGATACGACTTTAGTTTTATATTGTTGCGCTTAGATTTAGGCTATAAAACATACGAGCCTTACCTTGACGAAGGCAGTAAGTGGTTCAAAAATTACAACTTTGGGCGTGCCGTTTATAATTTTGGTATTAGCTATCCTTTTTAAAATTTCTACATAAAAACTATTACGATTTCGCATTTTTTTGCGATCTAATACTGCATTAATCATAAATATTTGATTAATTTTGTTTAAAACTTATCAATAATAATTATACTTAAAATATTATGAATCATTCTATTAAACCAGGGGTAGCAACAGGAAGCCAGGTTCAAGAAATTTTCAAATTAGCAAAAGCTAAAAATTTCGCTTTACCGGCTGTAAATGTTATCGGATCAAACACTATTAACACTGTTTTAGAAACAGCTAAAGAATTAAATTCACCTGTTATCATCCAATTTTATAATGGTGGAGCACAATTTAACGCTGGAAAAGGATTATCAAACGAAGGTCAAAAAGCAGCTATTGCAGGTGGTGTTGCAGGAGCAAAACACATTCACACATTAGCTGATGCTTATGGTGTACCCGTTATTTTACATACTGACCATGCTGCAAAAAAATTATTACCTTGGATTGACGGTTTATTAGACGCAAGTGAAAAACACTTTGCTGAAACGGGTTCTCCATTATTTAGCTCTCATATGATTGATTTATCTGAAGAGCCTTTAGAAGAAAACATTGAAATTTGTAAAACTTATTTAGCACGTATGGCTAAAATGGGTATGACTTTAGAAATAGAGTTAGGTATTACAGGTGGAGAAGAAGATGGTGTTGACAATTCTGATGTTGATGTTTCTAAATTATACACACAACCTGAAGAAGTAGCTTACGCATATAATGAATTGAAAAAAGTAAGTGACAATTTTACAATTGCAGCTTCTTTTGGAAATGTACATGGTGTTTACAAACCAGGAAATGTAAAATTAACTCCAAAAATCTTAGACAATTCTCAAAAATATATTGAAAAAGAAAATGGAACTGAAGCAAACCCTGTAGATTTTGTATTCCACGGTGGTTCAGGTTCTTCTTTAGAAGAAATTAGAGAAGCCATTGGTTATGGTGTTATTAAAATGAACATTGATACTGACTTACAGTTTGCTTTTACTGAAGGAATTAGAGATTATATGAACGACAAAATTGAGTACCTAAGAACTCAAATTGGAAATCCTGACGGAGCAGATGCACCTAACAAAAAATACTACGATCCTCGTGGATGGTTACGTAAAGGTGAAGAAACTTTTAAAGCTCGTTTAACTGAAGCTTTTAAAGATTTAAATTGTGTAGACGTACTATAAATTAAGCACTTAAATATCAAAAAAAATAAAGAGAACATAATTTTATATGTTCTCTTTATTTTTTTTAGTAATTTGCACCACAATTTTCAACTAAAATAAAATATTATGTCATCTTGGTTTAAAAGGAAAGATAAAGGAATTCAAACTCCTACAGAAGATAAAAAAGATGTTCCAAAAGGTTTATGGTATAAAACACCTAGTGGAAAAATTGTTGATACTGACGAATTAAAAGAAAACTATTATGTGAGTCCAGAAGATGGTTACCACGTAAAAATAGGAAGTGCCGAGTATTTTGAAATTCTTTTTGATGATAACATCTTTGAAGAATTTGACAAAGACATGGTGTCTAAAGATCCTTTAAAATTCACAGACACAAAAAAATACACAGATAGGCTAAAACAAGCTTACGCTAAAACAAACTTAAATGATGCTGTACGAACAGCCGTAGGAAAATCTCTAGGAAAAGACTTAGTGGTTGCTGCTATGGATTTTGCATTTATTGGTGGTTCTATGGGTAGCGTTGTTGGTGAAAAAATTTGTCGTGCAATTGATTATGCAATGAAAAACAAATTACCTTTTGTTATGGTCTCAAAATCAGGTGGGGCAAGAATGATGGAGGCTTCATTATCCTTAATGCAATTGGTAAAAACATCGGTAAAACTAGCGCAATTAGCTGAAACAAAATTACCTTATATTTCGTTATGTACAGACCCAACAACTGGGGGTACAACCGCTTCTTATGCCATGCTTGGTGATGTAAATTTTGCTGAACCTAATGCATTGGTTGCTTTTGCAGGACCTAGAGTTGTAAAAGATACTACAGGGAAAGATTTACCTGAAGGATTTCAACGTTCAGAATTTGTGCTAGAACACGGTTTTTTAGATAGAATTATTGAGCGTAAAAACTTAAAACAAGAAATTAATTTATATATAGATTTAATTCAGAACCTTCCAATTAGAAGTTAGAATTAATTATTTACATAAAAAAAGCGAGCTAAATGCTCGCTTTTTTTATGCTTTAAACTTTACGTATTATTACCTTTTTCTTTTTCTTAAAACAATTTCAATTTCTTCACCAGTATCTGTTGTAAATATAGCAACATTATCACAAGTACCGTCACCAAAATTTAACACACCCGATCTATTATTTTTTTGCTTATCAATAGTACCACTTACAATAAATCTACAGGCTGTTTTACGAATTAAAGGCGTTTTAATTGTAGCCGACATTACATTGCCGTTTTTAAAAGTTGTATTCCAATTTCCTGTAATTGAAAAAACATTATCTCCCCAATTCCCTATGGTCTCATAACCCTCTATAAGCGTTCGTACTTTTTTTCCTTTTCTAGTAATAAATTCTCCGTCAGGCCAAATAACTTTAATATCAAATACTCTAGTATGCTCTCTTAGCCCACTTTCATTTTCTTTTATTTTTGAAACTTCATTAGTCCCTTCAATTTTTAAATCGTTATAATAAAAATCATCATACGAATACTTGATAGTTACTATTTTAGCACTAGCATCTTTTATATATTCCATTATAATTTTACCGCTTAAAACTACATTTTGAAAAGGCAATGTACAATCACTTCCAAAATCTAAGGTTACAATTGTTGTTTCTCCCTCAGTTACTCGAGTTTTAATCATACAACTTGAATAATGGTTTTTATTACCTTCAGGTTTTGCCGCAACAGAAGCATCAATTGAACCCCAAAGGTCATCAACTAAACTATCAACATCATTTAATACATCATCGGCTTCTACTGTGGTAATGGTATCTTCTTCTGAAATTGGCTCTACATCATTAATAACTTCACTATTTTCACAGCTTGTAAAAATAAATGCACTTGCTACAAAAATCATTACTAATTTTAATACTAAATTTTTCATTTTGGTTGTGGGTTTTAATTCATTAAACAGTTAACACTAAATGTGTTCTTATAATGTCTTAGACCTTAAAACTTTGTTAAAGTTTAATTTAGAAAGCAAAAAAGTTCTCTTTATAATTAATTGTCAATCAAAATAATAAATAGTATATTTGCCGACCGTTAGCTGCAACTGCACTAACAATACATAAAAATTATTAAATAAATTAATGTTAGCATGTACTTAACAAAAGAAAAAAAAGCAGAAATTTTTGCTAA
>CBDUAL010000210.1:0-4733 GCA_965365125.1 uncultured Lutibacter sp. | reverse complement strand
AAAGAACAGTCTTACCGATGTTATTAAGTTGAAGCAACAAAAAGATGCTACACAAATATTTCAAGGTGTTTTAACTGAAGAAGATAAATTTTCGGCAACCATGTGTAACCCGCCTTTTTTTAGATCACAAGAGGAAGCAATGCTCGCCAATGCTAGAAAACAGGAGGGGTTAGGAAGGCAATCAGGTGAATCAAGAAATTTTAGTGGAAAGCAACAAGAGTTGTGGTACAAAGGCGGTGAAAAAGCATTTATTCATACGTATTTGTATGAGAGTTCGATGTTTAAAAAGCAATGTTTTTGGTATAGTACCTTGGTTTCAAAAAAGGAAAATGCAGAAAGCATGTTGAGTTCTTTGAAAAAGTTGGGCGCCACCGAAATTAAAACCATTCCAATGCATCAAGGAAATAAAGTAACGCGTGTTGTTGCTTGGACTTTTTTAACCAAAGAGGAGCAAAAAGATTGGAATAAGTAAGCATTAATTAGTTACAACGAGTTCCCAAAAACCAACGTCAATCCATTTGTTGAATTTGTATCCCACTTCATGAAAGTGGGCAATTTTTTGAAACCCAAGTTTCTCGTGAAATTTTTCACTAGCTTCATTGGGTAGCGATATGCACCCTAGAATTACATGAAAATTTTTGCTTGTTAATTGTTTTATTAATTCTTTGTAAAGAAGTGTTCCAATCCCTTTTTTTGACGTTTTATGGTTTAAATAAACCGTACTTTCTACCGTATGCCTGTACGAAAATCTCGACCGCCATTCGCTTCCATAAGCATAACCAATAATTTCACCATCTTCTTCAAAAACGATCCAAGGAAATTTAGAAGTAACCGCTAAAATGCGCTTTTTAATAGCTATAGCATCCACAACTACTTCTTCAAAAGTAGCTATGGAATGAAGTATGTAATAATTATAAATATCAGCAATAGCTTGCGCATCTTCTATTTTTACACTTCTAATCATTCAATTAAATTTAATAACAAGATGGTAAATATACTGTGAATTTATGTATTATTTTAAATCTTATTTTTCAGAATAGCTTAGCGAAGCTTGTAATAAAATAGCATCAGAAGCATTTCCAACCAAAATATTAAATTCACCTTCTTCAGCTTTCCAACTCTTAGTTTTTACATCGTAAAACGAAAAATCTTTAGTGGTAAGTTCCATTTCAATTTGTACACTTTCACCACCATTTAAAAACACTTTTTTAAATCCTTTTAATTCTTTAATTGGTCTTATAACTGAAGATGCTACATCTTGCACATATAATTGTGCAACCTCAGCACCCTTTATATCACTGGTGTTTTTTACTATAAAAGTAACTTTTAACGGATTGTTTCCAGTAAGTTTATCTGTTGAAATTTCTAAATCTGAAAATTCAAATGTTGCATAAGATAATCCATGTCCAAAAGCATAAAGTGGTTTTATGTTTTTAGTTTCGTACCAACGATATCCAACTAAAACACCTTCGCTATATTCAACATCTATTTGAGGGTAATCCATATTGCCATCTTCTTTCCAACCCGTATACATTTCTGCACCTTCAGGTAAGTAATTAGCGCCTGGAGAATCTGAAAATTGTTTTTCAATAGAAATTGGTAATTTCCCTGAAGGATTCGTTTTTCCAGAAACAATTTCAGCCAAAGCAATATTTCCATTTTGACCTACATACCAAGAATTAATTATTCCTGCAACATTGTTATTCCAAGGAGTCATTTCAACACCACTACCTGCGTTTATAATTACAATTGTATTTTTATTTTTTACTGCGATTTCATTAATTTTAGCATTGGTTTCTTTTGGTAGTTCAAAAGATTTATCCCAGCCTTCATGGTCAACAGTTCCTATGCTTACAATAACTACATCTGCAGCTGTAATTTCTTCATTAGTAGGGGTTTTTGAATATGTTAAATTGGTGCCAAACTCATTTTCAAAAGCATTAAGCATTGATACATTGTTATACCCTTCTACTTCAGCAGAACCGCCTCCACGAGCTAATATTTCAACAAAATCACCAGTTAGTAAAACTTTTTTATCTTTTGAAACAGGTAATATGTTTTCGTTTTTCAATAATACAATTCCTTCTTTAGCTGTTTTTAAAGCTACTTTTTCATGCTCAGAAAATTTACTTAAATAACTTTCATCTTTCACAGGTCTGTTTGTTAAATCCATTGCAATTGATAAAGAAATTACGTTTTTAGCCATTTGATTAATAGCTTCTTCAGTTACTTTTCCTTCATCCAGTAATCTTTTTGCATTTGAACGTACATAAACATCACCATATATTTCAAAATCTTCATTTGTTTCACCTGGCATTTCAAGATCCATTCCTGAATTTATGGTTTTAGCAGGATCCCAAACAGACCACCAATCAGTCATTACCAAACCTTTAAATCCAAGTTCACCTTTTAATAAATCGGTAATAACATAGTTGCTTTGTCCAGCCCATTCACCATTTACTTTATTGTAAGCTGCCATAACAGTCATAGCTCCAGCATCTATTCCTGCTTTAAAAGCTGGCGTGTAAATTTCATGAATGGTTCTTTCATCAAGAATAGCATTTGTTTTTCTTCGGTGAAATTCATGATTGTTTGCTAAAAAATGCTTTAGAGTTGCTATGGTTCCAGTATTTTGAATGCCTACTACGTAGTTTTCAATAAGTCTGCTTGTTAAATATGGATCTTCTCCAAAATATTCAAAATTTCTTCCGTTTTTTGAAACTCTGTAAATATTCATTCCTGGGCCTAAAAGAACAGCAATATCACCTGCTCTACATTGTTCGCCAATGGCATTTGCATATTGTTGAGATAACTCAGGATTCCAAGTGGAAGCTAACAATATAGGACATGGAAATGCGGTAGATTTTTCTAACTGACCGCTTAATTCTTTGCGAATATGTACTCCTTGTGTGGCATCAGATAAATACAATCTTGGAATATTAAATTTTTCAAGGCCTTTTACAAAAAACAAATTATGACCTCCTATTAACTCAATTTTTTCTTCAATAGAAAGTTGGGCTAATATTTCATCGGCTTTAGCAGCAGCAATTTCTCGGCTTACTGGAGGCGTAAATGGTATTACAGCTTCTTCTTTCATAATTGAAATGTCATTTTTAGTTTCTGAACAACTTGTAATTATAAGGAAACAAATTACTATTGAAATTAAATTTTTCATGTGTTTTGTATTTAGTGCGTGATGTAATACTATTTTAAGTATTTCCATTCTTTTTAAAGCATGAATCCTAAATTTAGGATCGTTGCTAAATTAAGTAATTTGCTCATTTTTTGTTTGTTATAGAGTGAAAAATGATGGTACAAAAATGTCAAATTCATATACAATTTTACATTCTGATATTGAAAAGGGTTTTGTAAGTAGTTATTGTAAAATAAATACAAGCGGATTTAACAATTTTTCAGAGGCTGAAATTGTTTGTTGAAAATTTAAAATAAGTAAATGGCCTATAGAGTGCTTAATACCAACGCTTTTTGTTCTTTTTTGAAGCTTCAGATTTTCTACCTGGTCTGTGTTTACTTTTTCCGGGTGTTCTATGTACCTCTTTTTTAGCTTTTGGATCTAAAACATAAGGATGCTCGTCCATTACCGGAATCGTAGTATTTATTAGTTTTTGAATGTCGGCAATGTATGGTTTTTCATCTGCAGAACAGAATGAATAGGCAACTCCTGAATTTCCTGCTCTACCTGTTCTTCCAATTCTATGTACGTAGGTTTCAGAAATATTAGGAATGTCAAAATTAATTACAGCATCAAGGTTGTTAATGTCAATTCCACGGGCAGCAACATCCGTAGCAATTAAAATATTTATTCTCCCATCTTTAAATTTTTCCAAGGCATCTTCACGGTCATCTTGTGTTTTATCACCATGAATGCTATTCACTTTATAACCATTGGATTTTAGCATTTTTTCCAATTTAGCAATCCCCATTTTGGTACGTCTAAATATTAAAATATTACCTTCAATAGTATTTCTTAATAAATACAAGCACAACTCCATTTTATGCTGTTTGTGTACATAAAACAATAATTGTTGTACGTTTTGTGCTGTTGATGATGATGGTGTTGCGTTTACCGTTTCAGGTTCGTTTAAAATAGTATTTGCTAAATTAACTACCTTATTTGGCATAGTTGCAGAAAACAATAATACTTGTTTTCCTTGTGGGCATAAACGTTCAATTTTTCGAACATCATCTATAAAACCCATATCTAGCATTAAATCGGCTTCATCTAGCACCAACGTTTCAATAAAATCTAAATTAAGACAGTCTTGTTTGTGTAAATCTAACAGTCTTCCTGGTGTGGCAACTAAAATATCAACGCCTTTTTTAAGCATGTCTTTTTGAGGTTCAATAGAAGTTCCTCCGTAAACAACGGTTGATTTTAAGTTTGAATACTTTCCGTAAACTTTAAAACTTTCCTGAATTTGTAATGCTAATTCTCGAGTTGGACTTACAATTAAAGCTCTAAGTTTTTTTCCTTTTTTACCAGCGTCTTGTTTGTTAAATAACATTTGTAAAATAGGCAATGCAAAAGCAGCTGTTTTTCCTGTTCCTGTTTGCGCGGTTGTAATTACATCCTTTTTGGCTAATACTAGCGGAATGGTTTGTTGTTGAACTGGCGTTGGAGCATCGTAATTTTGTTCAGCAATGGCTTTTAAAATTGATTTATTAAGCTGTAAGTCTTTGAATTGCATAGGTATTGTTTAAAACAAGTTTTT
>CBDUAL010000209.1:0-4749 GCA_965365125.1 uncultured Lutibacter sp. | reverse complement strand
TTATGGCCGAATTTGTTGAAGGGTTTGAACGCTTAGGAAAAATTGGCCCTTGCGTTAGCATCTTTGGATCGGCACGCACAAAAGAAGATCAAGAGTATTATAAACTTGCTGAAAACATTGCTTATGAGTTAACACAACATGGGTATGGAGTTGTTACTGGTGGTGGACCAGGAATTATGGAAGCAGGTAATAGAGGTGCTGCTCGCGGTAAAGGAACATCTGTTGGTTTAAATATTGAACTGCCATTTGAACAACATGACAATCCTTATATAGATTCAGACAAAAGCTTAGATTTTGATTACTTTTTTGTACGAAAAGTAATGTTTGTAAAATACTCTCAAGGATTTGTAGTAATGCCAGGTGGCTTTGGAACTTTAGATGAATTATTTGAAGCAATTACATTAATTCAAACAAAAAAAATTGGAAAATTCCCTATTGTTTTAGTTGGAAGAAAATTTTGGTCGGGTCTTATTGAATGGATTAAGAATACCATGCTTATTGAGGGAAATATTAGCGAAAATGATTTGGATTTAATTTCAGTTGTTGATACTGAAGAAGAAGTTTTAGATGTAATTAATACATTTTATAAAAAATATAGTTTAAGCCCGAATTTCTAATCACAATTTTGAAAAAACAGCTAATTTTAACGTTCCTTTTTAATGTGTTTTTTTTAAGCCTTAGCTTTGGCCAAAAAAACAACATTTCCATTACTGCTACGTTAAATTCAGAAGCTGACCTATTAGATATTTATCAGGAAATTATTTATTACAATACTTCAGACTCTGTATTAAAAAATGTTTATTTTCATAATTGGCCAAATGCTTACAAGCATAAAAGAACTCCCTTAGCCATTCGATTTGTTGAAAAAAACTCCAAATCTTTTCATTTTACAAATGACAAAAACAGGGGCTATTCTAAAATAAAAAACATCTTTATTAATTATGAATTGGCAAGCTGGAATAGCACAACTAAGGATCCAGATATTTTAAATGTACCGTTAAAAAAACCTTTACTTCCAAACGAATCGGTTAAAATCATAGTTACCTATACCGTTAAAATTCCGAAGGATAAATTTACAAAATACGGAGTAGACTCTTACCAATATAATTTACGCTATTGGTATTTAGCACCTGCTATTTTTGATAAAAAATGGAAGACTTACAACAACCTTGACTTAGATGATTTATATGTTAATTTTAGCGATTATAACATCAAATTAAATGTTCCAAAAGAATACACGGTAAATAGCGATTTAGTTTATGGTATAACGGAAGGTAAACTGAACAACCAATACAAACTTATAGGTTTTAACAGACCCGATGTTGAAGTAAACATAACTCAGTACAACGATTTCTTAGCCTATAATTCTAAACCTGTTTCTATTATTACAAATTTAAATTCTGAAAAATTAAATTTAGTAGTTAAAACAAATGTGCTTTCTAGGGAGTTAAAATTTATTGAATCTTACTTGGGGAAGTTTCCTCATAAAAAATTATTGATTAACAAAATTGAATATGATAAAAATCCGGTTTACGGCCTTAACCAATTACCTTCATTTTTAGAACCTTTCAGCGATATTTTTGAATGGGATATTAAAATGTTTAAAGTGCTAGTGAAAAAATATATTGAAAATACTTTTTTATTTAATCAACGAGAAGATGCTTGGTTAGCCGATGGTTTACAAACATATTTAATGATGAAATATGTTGAAAAATTTTACCCTGAAATTAAAGCACTTGGAAATATTTCAACTATTTGGGGAATAAAAGCATACAATATTGCTAAGATTGATTACAACGAAAAATACCATTTTGTATATCAATTTGCTTCGCGCAAAAATTTAGATCAACCTTTAACAACACCTGCTGATTCCTTATCAAATTTAAACCGAAAAATAGCAAACAAATACAAAGCTGGGCTCGGAATTAAATATTTAGAAAATTATTTAGGTGAAGAAACAGTTAAAAATGCCATTGTTGATTTTTCAAATCAAAATGCTAATAGCAACGTAAAAAGCACCGCTATTTTCAACAACATTAACACTACAAAAGATCTTGAATGGTTTAAAACAGACTACTTACAAACCAACAAAAAACCCGATTACACCATTAAAAAAGTAATTAAAAAAGGCAAAGATTCATTAAATGTTATTATTGAAAATAAACGAAATTTTACCACACCAATTGAACTGTATGGTATAAAAGATAACGCCGTAAAATACCAACAATGGCTTACCAAAATAGATTCAACAGCCACCGTTACAATTCCTAAAGATGGTTTTGATAAACTTTCATTAAACTACAACTCTCTTTTACCTGAATTCAACCTTAGAAATAACTGGAAAAATGTTGATAAAAAACTATTCACAAGACCTCTTCAATTAAGGTTTATTAAAGATTTAGAGAACCCATATTACAATCAACTTTTTTACAAACCTGTTTTTGGGTACAATTATTACGACGGAATTATTTTAGGGCTTACCTTCTCTAACCAAACATTTTTAAATAAAAGCATCAACTTTAAAGTAACACCTTCTTACAGCACAAAAAGCAATTCGTTTTCTGGCTCCTATGCCCTGCGATATGAATACTTACCTGAACATGGTAAGGTAAATAAAATTTTTGTTGGTTTAGGTGGAAGTCATTTTGATTATGCTGAAGGACTACCGTACAATAAAATAGTTCCTTATGCAGCATTAGAATTTAGAAAAAAAAGCTATAGAGATATAAGTAGTAATATCATCTCAACGTCCTATACTTTTGTAGATAAAGCCGCATCAATTACAAATCCTCAAGACCCAGAAACACTTAAATACAAAGTTTTTAGTGCAGGTTATGGATATGCAAAACCAACAATTTTAAAAGATTTTCGCTTTTCAACAGGCATTGAAATCTCTGAAAAATTTAGTAAAGCTTCATTAAATGCGCGTTACCGTTTGTTAACAAACACCAATACACAATTTGATTTTAGATTGTTTGCTGGTGCCTTTTTATCAAACAATACCAATACCAATTTTTTTAGTTTCGCTTTAGATAGACCTACAGATTATTTATTTCAGTATGACTATTTAGGACGTTCAGAAACTAGTGGTTTTTTAAGTCAACAAATTATTATTTCTGAAGGAGGCTTTAAGTCTAAACTTCCTACCCCTTACGCAAATCAATGGCTAACTTCGGTAAACACAAGTATCGGGCTTTGGCGTTGGGTTGAAATTTACAATGATGCCGCTTTGGTGAAAAACAAAAATAAAAATGTGTATTTTGCCTATGAAAACGGGGTGCGACTTAATTTTGTTCAAGACATTTTAGAGGTTTATTTCCCTGTATATTCCAACCTTGGATGGGAAGTTACCCAACCAGATTACGCATCACGCATTCGATTTGTTTTAGTTTTAAAACCTAAAAGAATCTTTAATTTTTTACGAAGAGGGTTTTATTAACTCTTTAAATAATCCTCATCTTTTTTAAGATAAACCTCTTTCTATTACATAATACCTATGTAGTTCCTGTGATTTTTAAATATCATTTAAAAACCGTAACTTTGCACAACCAAAAAAATTGAAAAACATGCAAGTAAAATCTTCATCTTCTAACCATGAGCAACTTTCATTTAATCAATTTAAAACCGAAGTTTTACATGATTACAAAACGGCTGTTATTAGTAGAGAATGCAGTATATTGGGCAGAAGAGAAGTATTAACAGGGAAAGCAAAATTCGGAATTTTCGGAGATGGAAAAGAAATCCCTCAACTTGCAATGGCTAAAGCTTTTAAGAAAGGAGATTTTAGATCAGGTTACTATCGCGATCAAACCTTTATGATGGCAATTGGGGAATTAACTCCTCAACAATTTTTTTCTGGATTGTATGCAAATCCTGATATTCAATTTGAACCTATGTCTGCCGGTAGGCAAATGGGAGGGCATTTTTTAACACATAGTTTAGATGAAAATGGTGAATTTAAAAACTTAACTGAGCAATACAATTCAACAAGTGATATTTCTCCAACTGCAGCCCAAATGCCCCGTTTATTAGGTGTTGCTTATGCTTCAAAACTTTTTAGAAAACTTCCAGATTTAAAGAGCCCCAAATTCTCAAATAACGGAAACGAAATTTCTTGGGGAACCATTGGAAATGCAAGTACCTCTGAAGGTGTGTTTTTTGAAACCATAAATGCTGCCGGAGTGCTACAAGTACCTATGGTAATGAGTGTTTGGGATGATGCTTACGGTATCTCTGTTCCTGCTAAACTTCAAACAACAAAAGAAAATATTTCTGAAATTTTAAAAGGTTTTCAGCGCGATAACAAATTAAAAGGTTATGAAATTTTCACAGTTAAAGGTTGGGATTATCCACAGCTAATTGACATTTACAGTAAAGCTTCTAAAATAGCTCGTGAAGAACATGTGCCTGTATTAATTCACGTTAAGGATTTAACACAGCCTCAAGGGCATTCAACCTCTGGGTCACATGAACGCTACAAAACTCCAGAACGCTTAACTTGGGAACGTCAACATGATTGTATTGCCAAAATGCGCGATTGGATTATAGAATTTGAATTACAAGACGATAACAATAATACTTTAAAATTTGTTGATTCCGAATCTGAGCTAATTCAAATTGAAAAAGATGCTGGGTGAGACGCAAAGACTGCGCTCGTCAGCATTTCTGACTTTCTCATCTCATGGCCTTAGCGAGAATGACCCGAGGTCACTTTGTTAAATGAAGAAGCCAATAACAAAACGGTGTTTT
>CBDUAL010000208.1:0-4750 GCA_965365125.1 uncultured Lutibacter sp. | reverse complement strand
AAAAAATACACATCCTGAGTTTTGGAAAAACTATCTCAAAAAATTCAAAACAAAACAGCCAAAAACTATTGAAGCAACACGTTTTGTAGTTTTTGATACAGAAACTACGGGTTTAAATACCACTACCGATCGTATTTTATCCATTGGCTCAGTAAGTGTTTTTGAAAATGAAATTTATATTTCTGATACTTTTGAACGCTATTTAATTCAACAAGAATTTAATGCCGAAACTGTTGAAATACACGGAATTTTAAAAGAAGGAAACATTGAAAAAATTTCCGAAGAAAAAGCCATTGAACAATTCATTAATTATGTTGGAAATAGTGTTCTTGTTGCGCATCACGCCGCTTTTGATATTGAAATGATCAACATTGCTTTAAAAAGAATGGGTTTACCAAAATTGAAAAATAAAAGTATTGATACTGGAATTTTATATAAAAAATTAGAAGGAAAAAAAGACAATCACTTCAACCTTGATGTTTTGTGTAAAGAGTTTCACATTCCAATGCACGATAGACATACCGCTTCAGGTGACGCCTATATTACAGCGTTGTTATTTTTGAAAATTATTTCAAAAATAACAAAAGAACGTACCGTTCATTTTTCCGATTTATTTAGAACTTCAAGCAACAAAGGGTTAATGTAAAAAGAGACTGTTTGAAAAGTTTAATTTATCGTCAACCTGAATTTATTTCAGGTTCTCATAATGATTAGTTATCAGTATGATGAGATTCTGAAATAAATTCAGAATGACGAAGGTTTAGCCAAAAAAAAAGCTGCTCTCAAAAATGACGAACAGCTTTCAAAAGTTTGGTTTTACTTTTATTATTTCTTTTTATAAACCCGCTGACCTAATTCAACAGCAATTCCTGTTTTAGCTAAAATGGTAAATATAAATGCACCCATTGCCCAAATTCCTAAAGTCACAGAAATTTCAACAAACGTAGGTGTGTATTCTGCTATTTTTCCCCAAGGACCAGGAATAAAACCTGGAACTATCAATCCAAAACCTTTTTCAATCCAAATAGCAACAAATAGCATTCCACATAAAACATATAGAATTTTTAAATTGTTTCTTATTTTATGAAATGTTAAGGCAATTGTAGCAACCACATTCAAACTTATAGAGGTCCAAATCCAAGGTAACAATGCTGTTTTTCCATCCAAACCAAAGAATAAATATACGGCACTTATACTATGATGCGTTGGTGCATAAAATTCTTTAAACAATTCAGAAATTAACATGATTAAATTAATTTGTGCAGCCACAGTAACAATCATACTAATTTTTTTAATTGTAGTATCAGGTACTTTAAACGAGGTAAACTTTCTAATAATGGCTAAAACAATAATTATTAATGCCGGACCTGCAGCAAAAGCTGAAGCCAAAAATCGAGGTCCCAACAATGCATTATTCCAAAACGGACGTGCTTGTAAACCTTGATATAAAAATGCGGTAACCATATGAATTCCAACGGCCCAAAAAACAGATAAAAACACTCCTGGAATGTAAACTTTAGGGTTTGGTGTTTTACCTTGGTAACGCATTATTAAAATATATAATGGTATCGTAATATTTATAAATAAATACCCATTTAACACAATAACATCCCAAGCTAACATAGAGTTTGGAAAATTAAATACTCCAATTCCTGGTATCATATGCCATAAACGAGCAGGGCCTCCCATATCAGCAACCACAAAAGCCAAACACATAAGTAATGCTGCTACAGCTAAACCTTCACCTATTAAAACAGCCTGTTTAAAATCTACGTTTTTCAATACATAAGCAGGTAACACTAGCATTACAGCTGCTGCTGCAACCCCCACTAAAAAGGTGAAATTAGAAATATACAATCCCCAACTTACACGGTCTGTCATACCAGTAGCACTTAAACCTTCATCTAATTGAATGCTATAATTGTACATTCCAAATAGCATTATAAAAGATAAAACTGCCATCCAAATATGATATGCCCTGTTACCGTGAGTTACCTCTAACATGGCATCTTTAACTAAACTTCTAAAAACTTTTAATGTCTTCATTTTTATTTTTATTTGGGCGTTTCCTTTTAATTCTTAAAAGGTCGGGCTTTTGCTACTCGCTTTTTTATTTATCAATAAAAAGAGCTCAAACAGGTCGCTCAATCCCTAACGCACTTATTTAACTAAAATCAATTAAATTAGTTTGTTTCTTTTTAATCCATATAATACCAAAACTTAGGTTCTGTACCTAAATCTTCTTTCAATCTAAATACTTTTTTATTATCTAAAATCCATCTAATATTACTTTTAGGATCTAATAAATTACCAAAAGTTCTGGATCCTGTAGGACAAGCCTCAACACAAGCAGGATTTTGACCTTCACGAGAACGCTGAATACAAAAAGTACATTTTTCCATTACTCCTTTTTTTCGCAACCTATTACCTAAATAATGTTGTTTTTTATTCACTTCTTTCTCTGGGACTTCTGGAGTTTTCCAATTAAAACGTCTACCATCATAAGGACAAGCAGCCATACAATAACGGCAACCAATACACCAATCGTAATCTATTACTACAATACCATCTTTCTCTTTCCAAGTAGCTTGAACTGGGCAAACCTCAACACAAGGAGGGTTATCGCAATGAAAACACTGTGTTCCCATATAAAAATGACCATCTGCAGGTACTTCGTGGTAATAATTATCATCAGACTCTTCAAAATTGAATCCTTTACCCTCATCCATTTCGTGAATACGAATGTATTGCATTTCAGTAGCTCTATCTTGATTGTTTTCTTCCACGCAGGCATTCACACAATCCATATAACCTTGACACTTAGAAATATTAAAAGCATACCCAAACAACACATCTTCTTCAGCATCTTTAGAAGACATACTTAAATTTTTACCTGTACGTAATTCGTAAGAACGGGTAAGTCTATCTACTGTTTTATCTTTTTCTTCATTGGTCATTAACTTGTAATTCCCCTTAAAGTATTCTTCCCATTCTATGTTTGCCTTTTCTTTACTTTCATCACCCGAAATTACGCTACAAGAAGAATTCACTGCTCCGGCTCCAATTAAAAAACCTGCTGTTATTTTTTTAAATGCAGCTCTTCTATCCATTGGTACATCCATAATTTGGTCGTATCCATCTTTTTCCTTTTGATCGCTACATGAACCTGAGTTATTTCCACAACCACAAGAATCTGTTTTTTTAGATCTATTTAAGTTTAATGAAAACCATTTTTTATTTTCGTTGCTCATTTTTTATCTTATTTACGTTCTTTAACTTTTTGGGTATTAAAACGAACTGGCCATCTTTTTTCAAAAGCTGGTTGGTGAGGATTGTGACAATTTACACAAGTTTTAGACAATCGTGGTGGTGCCCATCCTCCCAATTGTTTTCCATGTGCGCCACCTTTCCAATCTTTAAATTCTTGTTGATGACATTGACTACATACTTTATAACTGTAATTAAAATCGATGGTACTATTTGTTAAACTATGCAAGTTATCCATATCGCTTGAAGTATGGCAAGTTGCACAGTTCATTGTTTCGGCACTTGCATGTACTAGTTTAATATTCCAGTGTGCCGCCTTTTCATTCAACTGATGTTGTTTTAAATTTTCAATTGGCTCCGTATGGCATTCAGTACAATTATAGGATGCTATCTGACTTTTTCTTTCTGGAATTAAAAAATCATAACCATCTTCATTAACCATTACTGTTTTAATACCTTCATTATATATTTCAGAAGTTAAAGTTGTATTTTCAGATTCAATAGTTTCAGCTACAATTTTATCTACAACAGTATGATATTTATGCTTTTCTTCATGTTTACAAGACACTACAAATAAACATATAGCCATTAATCTTAGTATTAATTTTGTTGTCATCTGCTTCATTTTTTTCTTATAAAATTACCTATATCGGTCATTTCTTGATTATTCAAAACGTGACATTGCCTACAATTTGATCGTTCTGGATGCGTAACTCTAATTTCAACAGGAGCTGAAGGTCCAGCATGACAGGCTAAACAATTCTCGTGCATTTGTATTTGATGAGGAATAATTGGAGGACCACCTTCAAATACTGCATTACCAATTGCTGGTTTTGGAAAACTACCTGATTTTACAGGTTTAAATAACCCGTTTGTATTTTCTACCACGTGACATTGGCGGCAATTTACTTTTTCTGGATGTGGTACAACTGGCGTATATGCGTTGTATTTTTTAACATAACCACCATTTTCATGGCATTTTAAACAGCTTTTATCTCCAACTTTAAAATCATTCACCACTGGATGTGGAATACTTGGAGGAGCTCCGTGAAATGCTCTATTATTATAATAGGTGTCTAAACTTCTACCCCCTTTAAAATGAGCATCCATTGCCTCATAATCATTGGCAAATTTTGACCGCTCAAACACTCCTTTTTCTGACGGAATCAAAGTTGATCCACTTTCAGTTGGCAGCATTACATAAGCTTCTTCTTGTTCTGCATAATAACTTTTAGACCAAGTGAAAATGGTAGCTATTAAAAGCAAAGCGAAAATTCCTATAAAATATAATCGTTTCATGTGTCTAAATTATTTTTTTAACGGTTACATGCTGTTCGCTATTTGTTATTTTGTTGAGTGATAAACTTTTTAGCATGCTCGTTTCATAATTAAAGAATTGCTTAATTAAACTTTTTCAATTTTAACCGCACATTTTTTATAGTCTGGTTCTTTTGAAATTGGACAAAAAGCATCAAGAGTAACA
>CBDUAL010000207.1:0-4775 GCA_965365125.1 uncultured Lutibacter sp. | reverse complement strand
GGTTATACAATTCAATATGATCCTGAAGCGTATGCCATAGAAACTGCTTCAGCAAATGTAAAAGAAGAGTTAAAACGTAAAATACGAATTTCCGCAGGTGGAATTCAGTCAGTAGTTAGGTTAAGTTCGCTGCTAAATATTTTTAAATATGGCACACTTTCATTTCAATATATTTCACATCGCGTATTAAGATGGACACTTACACCTTTATGTTTGCTGTTACTAATTCCTGTTTCATTTGTATTGGCTTATAACGAAGGAATTTTTGATTTTGGACTGTATTCAATTTTATTTTGGTTACAAATGCTTTTCTATATTACCGCATTAACTGGATGGTTCTTAGAAAATAGATCTACACGAATAAAAATATTGTTTGTACCGTATTACTTTTTTATAATGAATTTATCTGTAGTACTTGGTTTTTTTAGATATATGAAAAAATCACAATCGGTAAACTGGGAACGTGCTAAAAGGGCACAATAAAATAAAGACTAAATGGAAACTATTTTAATTACTGGAGGAACTGGCTTAATAGGAAAACACCTCTCTAAAACACTAAGAGCCAAGGGCTATAACATAGCCGTTTTAAGCCGATCAGCTTCTGGCGATCCTAACGCTTATTTTTGGGATATTGAAAAAGAATTTATTGAACAAAAAGCTATAGAACAAGCCGATTATATAATCCATTTAGCTGGAGCTGGAGTTGCTGATGAACGCTGGACCAAAAAACGTAAAAAAGAACTAATTGATAGTCGAGTTAATTCTACCAAACTTCTGTATGAAAAAGTGGTGAAATTCAACCCAAATTTAAAAGGATTTTTTGCTGCATCAGGTATTGGATATTATGGAAGTGTAACTTCAGAAAAAATTTATACTGAAAACGATGCAGCTGGAACGGATTTTTTAGCAACTACTTGCAAACTATGGGAAAAAGAATCTATGAAGTTTGATGCTATAAATATTAGAACCGTTATTTTAAGAACTGGGATTGTACTTTCAAAAGATGGAGGCGCTTATGAAAAAATTAGTAAACCTATAAAAAACGGAATTGGAGCAGCTTTAGGAAGTGGTAAACAATATATGCCTTGGATTCACATAACAGATTTATGCAATATGTATTTAAGTGCCATTGAAAACACCGAATTACATGGTATTTACAATGCTGTTGCCCCAGAACACATTACTAATAAAGAATTTACAAACAGTACCGCTTTAAGCCTGAATAAAAAAATTAGGCTTCCAAATGTACCTAGCCTTGTACTTAGAGCACTCTTAGGAAAACTTGCTGTAATTTTATTAGAAGGAGCTAGAGTTTCAGCTGAAAAAATAATAGCTACTAAATTTAAGTTCACATACACTTCATTAAAGGAAGCCCTAAAAGAAATTAATTCATAGCATCTTAATTTCTATAAAAATAAATGAGTCGGTAACTTACGCTACCGACTCATTTCTAACCAAACTTAAACTATTTATTAAATTATAAACTAGGGATTAATACTTTATCTACTACGTGAATTACTCCATTACTTCCGTGTACATTTACTTCAACAACATTAGCATCGGTTGCTCCTGATTTATCTGTTAAAGTAACACCACTTTCTGAAATATTAACTTTTACTGTTTCACCACTTAACATTCCAACTACCTGCCCATCTACCAATTGAGAACTAAATACTCTTGCTGGAGCTGCGTGATACTGTAATACTGTTTTTATTTGAGCTACAGATAACATTTCAATGGTTCCTGAGATTGCATTAAAAGCAGCATCAGTTGGAGCAAATACGGTTACATTTTCTGCTGCTTTTAAAGCTGCTGTAACATCACTATAAGTGTCAGAAGCTAATAAACTAACTAGTACTGTAAATTCTGAATCGTCTCCCATATCAGCCAATGCTATTGCAATATCAACAACATCTCCTGATGGTGGCATTAACGTTCTATCAATAGTGTGTACAACTCCGTTACTCTTCTCCATATCAACACCTGTAATTTTAGTTAAACCGTTAATTAAAACCACACCATTATTTAAATACCCTAAGTACATCATTTGATCTGAACTTAGCGTTGTTGCCATACCATCTTCAGGTAATTGAGTTGACAAAACTTTAGCCCCAAGAACGTGGTATAATAAAATTGGTGTTAAAGCCTCTTTATCTAATCCGTCTAAGGAAGTGATTCCTGCTGCAACAAAAGCAGCGTTATCTGGTGCAAATAATGTTAAATTATCAGTTGTTGATACGGTCTCTAATAATTCAGCTGTTTTTAAAGCTGCTACTAAAATTGTGTAATTAGGGTCGAATAAAATAACTTCTGAAATTGTACCAACTGCAGTTGCTGCATACGAAGGTAATAAAACAGATTCTACCACATGAACAACCCCATTAATAGCCTTAATGTCTGGTGCTATAACTTTTGTTCCATTAATTTTTACAACATCATTAATATCAACCATTACACTTTCATTAGGTAATAAAGTAGGTACATCTCCATTTGTTAATTCATTAGACATTACAGCACCTCCTAAGATATGGTAGGTTACAATTTCTTTTAATACATCTATTGGTAAATCATCGATACTTTCTTTCCCTAAGGCCTCTAAAGTTGCATCAAAAGCTGCATCCGTTGGAGCAAAAACCGTTAAGTCTGAAGTAGGATCACTAGCTGCTGCCAATAAATCAGACAATTCAGGTTTTAATAAAGCTTTCACCAATATTTTAAAGTCATCGTTTCCTTCTGCAATTTGAACTATTGTTTGAGCTGCAAAATCAGTAGGTAACAATACCTCATCAATTACGTGAATAACTCCGTTTGAAGCATAAATATCTGCAGCAGTAACCATTGAACTACCATTTAAAGTTACCATACCTCCTGATAAATCAACATTTATAGATTGACCTGATAACAAGGTGCCTACAGAACCATTACTAAGTTGAGAAGAAGATACTTTACCACTAACCACGTGATATTGTAAAAGCGCTGTTAGTAAAACTGGATCACTTATTATATTATTTAATGTAGTTTGATCTAATTTTGCAAAGGCTGCATTTGTAGGTGCAAATACCGTAAAAGGTCCACCATTTGACAACACATCATCTAACCCTGCTGCAACAATAGCACTTACTAAAGTTGAAAAGTTAGTATCTGATTGCGCAATTTCAACAATATTTTTTTTGGTCATTACATTGTCGTTGTCATCATCGTCATCACAACTCACTACAAAAAGTGAGCATGTAATTATAAGAACTGAAAGGAAAACATTTGAATGTTTTTTTAGAATTGATTTTAGATTTTTCATTTTAGATTGTTTTTGTTTATGTTATTATAGTTTTAGTTCAACAAATATATATAAAATATTTCATTGTGTTGACTATTTTAGGATTTTAAATAAACAAAATGATGCGGTAATCAATAAACAAACTATAAAATAGCTGATAAACAAGGTGTTTTACTGACAAATACCAGATTGTTAAAAAAAAGTTAAAAAAAACAATATCTGTTTAACTTTATCGTGAAATAGTCAAACTAACACGTAGAAGAAATGGAATAAAAACAATCTTAGTTACAAATAAACTGTTCTAAAATTTGCTCGTACTAATTTATGATGCGGGTATTCTAATCAAATTCATTCTTTAAACTTTGCTTCAATTCTTGCAACGTTTTATCTGAACTTATCAGTTTTTTGGTTAGTATATTTCTTGCCAAATGAACATTTTCATGGTAATAAGTTGCCCATTTGTAGTCTTTATATAAAACTTTTAACTGCTTTAGCCTTTTGAAAGCAAAATCCAATGTCATTAAAAAAGGTTTATATGAAATCGAATCTTTTATGTTAAATAGTTTAGCTTCACCATGATTGGCTACTTCAATATAAAATATCTTTTCTGAAGAATTTAAAGGATAAAAATTAGACCACTCAGCATAACCAACATAAAAGTTCTGATTTTTATAATCTTCAATACCTTTAATTTTCCATCTACAGTTTGCAACTCTTCCCCAATGATTGGAATATCTATAAACCCCTTTTTCAGAATATAAATACAGACTCCCAGATTTACTTTTGTAATGAGGAGTTTTCTCTTCAAAAAAAGTGATAGTAACCTTATCAAATTCACAATAAGTATGTTTATGAAAATTGAATTTAGAAATGGTTTTCAAAGTGTATTAATTTTATGGTGATGCAAAACTATTAATTAACTAGCCGTTCAACAATATTTTTTACAGGTAATATTTCTTTGGTAAACTCAATACTTGGCCCGGCAACCCAAACTGTTTTGTACGTAGCTTTTGTAGCTGCATTGGTTACTGCATTGGTGCCAATCATATACCGGATAATTTTTACCCACTTTTTCAACTTTTTATACTTGTTTAAAAAAGTTTCTATTTTAGATTGTTTTGTTCCAATTTTTTGAACATAAGGTGTATTAATTACTGTACAAGGTGTGCCTGATATACGCTCAGTCATAGTAATATCTTTAGCTCCATATTCAACGCAAGCTTGTTTATATTCTTGGGTTACACCTGCTTCAACAGAAGCTATAAAAGGGCTTCCAACTGAAACACCAATAGCGCCATAACTTAGCATTTTATCAATATCTGCCTTACACCCTACTCCCCCTGCTGAAATTACAGGAATCTTACAGTTTTCAACCAACATTGGTATTAATTCTTGTGGAGAAAAATCTCCTCTATGCCCACCAGCTCTATTGTTCACGGCAATAATTGCATCAGCACCCAAGCTGTCTACTTTTTTAGCAAATTTTAAATCTACAACGTCA
>CBDUAL010000206.1:0-4828 GCA_965365125.1 uncultured Lutibacter sp. | reverse complement strand
AAATAACGGTTTCAGTAACAGTTATTAATGTAGAAGAGCAACTTGTTTTTGAAGGCACTTTTGTGTGTTTTGTTTTAGAAAAACATATTTTGGAAAAAGAGTAGCTTATTTTTTTGATTTCTTATGAAACTAGGTCAAATAAGAAGTTTAATAGGGTTTTTTCTATAGTTTTTTTAATATTTTTACAGTTATATTTAAATCATGTCTATGAATTTGTACCCATTAAAATTTCAACCAATATCAAAATACCGAATCTGGGGTGGTGAAAAAATAAAAACCATTTTAAATAAAGATTTTAATGAAAATAATATTGGTGAAACTTGGGAAATTTCGGGGGTAAATGGCGATGAAACTGTTGTTGCTGAAGGACCGTTAAAAGGACAAACATTAAAAAAACTTATTGAAACCTATAAAGAGCATTTTATAGGTGAAAATCCATACCAACATTTTGGTACCGAATTTCCTTTGTTAATTAAATTCATTGACGCAAAATTACCGCTATCTATTCAAGTGCATCCAAATGATGCTCTTGCAAAAGCGCGCCATAATTCTTTCGGTAAAAATGAAATGTGGTACGTAATGGAAGCTGATGAATCTGCAGAATTAATTGTTGGGTTTAATAAAGAAAGTTCTAAAAATGAATTTCAACATAAATTAGAAAATTCAGAAGTTTTAGAAATAATGAACACTGTTAAAGTTGCTGAGGGAGATACTTTTTACATTCCTGCAGGAAGAATTCATGCCATTGGCTCGGGCGTGTTGTTAGCTGAAATTCAACAAACATCAGACGTAACTTACCGTGTTTATGATTATGACCGGGTTGATCCTAAAACTGGAAAAAAAAGAGAACTGCATGTTGATTTGGCTTTAGATGTTATAGATTATGGTTTTCATGATGAATATAAAACTACCTACGAAAAAACAAAAAATAAATCCAATACATTAGTACATGCTCCCTATTTTAAAACAAATATTATTGAGATTACTGCTAAATTAACAAAAGATTACACTTTGCTAGATTCTTTTGTAATATACATTTGTGTAGACGGAAATTTTGAAGTGGATTATGATAATCAAATGTATAGCGTTCAAAAAGGGGAAACAATTTTATTACCAGCAGCTATTAGTTTGGTAGTTTTAAAATCTGATTACGCTAAAATTTTAGAAGTCTATATCTAATTTTTTAAAGAGACTTAGCACTTAATTTCTCTTAAATACTATTAAAAATTGTGTAATATTGTATAAACAATACTTTTTGATTTGAAATTAGTAAAACACATATTTTTCTTATTTAGCCTCCTGATTTCTATTTTTTCTGAAGCTCAAGAATTACCACCAATTAAAAATTTTACTCCAAATATGTATGGTGCTGAAAATCAGAATTGGGACATATCACAAGGCGAAGATAATTATATTTATGTAGCCAATAATGTTGGATTGCTTGAGTATAATGGTGCCAAATGGAAACTCTATACATCTCCAAATGGCTCTGTAATTAGAGCTGTAAATGTTATTAATTCTAAAATATATACAGGTGGGTATATGGAATTTGGGTATTGGGAAAAAAACCAATACGGTAAATTAGTGTACCAGTCTATAAGTAGTAAAATTAAAGATGATTTAGTTGAAGAGGATTTTTGGAATATTATTGCATTTGATTCATTTATCTTATTTCAATCGCTGCAGCGAATTTATATTTACGATACCACAAATGAATCTTTCAATATAATTGATGCTAAGGTGTCGTTAACCAACCTTTTTAAAGTTGGTCAAAGTTTATATTTTCAAAAAATAGATGAAGGTGTTTTTCGAATTGAAAATGGTGAATCTATCTTAATTTCTGACAATCCAATTTTAAAGAACAATATTGTAGTTAATATTTACTTAATTAATGAATCGTTGTTTTTTCAAACACAAGAATTAGGGATATTTAAATTTAAAGATGCTAAAATTTCAAAGTGGGACATTCCAGCAAATAAAAGTATCGAAAATTTAAGCGTTTATAGTAGTTTGCAATTAAAGGATGGAAGTATTGTTTTAGGTACCATTTCAGATGGTTTATTTCATCTCAGTACATCTGGCAATTTAATTACTTCAATAAATCAAGAAAAAGGATTGAACAACAATACAGTACTCTCCTTATTTGAAGACAATGACCAAAATATTTGGCTAGGGTTAGATAATGGAATTAGCGTTATAAATTTTAATTCACCTTTTACAGTATACCGTGATTTGAAAGGTAAACTAGGTTCTGTTTATGCATCAGTTGTTTTTGATAATAAATTGTATTTAGGTACCAACCAGGGGCTATTTTATAAAAATTTAAATTCAAACGAACCATTTAAATTTATTAAAGATACTGATGGACAGGTGTGGTGTTTAAAAATTATAGACAACACCTTGTTTTGTGGTCATAATTCAGGAACTTTTATTGTAAACAATAATCGAGTAAAATTAATATCAAGCGTTATGGGAACTTGGGATATTAAGCCAATTTACAATACAGGCTTATTGTTGCAAGGAAATTACAATGGGTTAAGTGTTCTTGAAAAAAAAGGAGCTACTTGGAAGTATAGAAATACATTAAAAGGCTTTAATATTTCAAGTAGATTTTTTGAATTTATTGGTGAGAATGAAATTATTGTAAATCATGAATTAAACAATGTTCTAAATTTAAAAATAGACATTAATTATGAAGAGGTTTTAAGTTCAAAACCAGAAACTAGCGCACCTAAAAGTTTAAAATCAGGTTTGGTAACCTATCATAATAAATTAATTTATACATCAAGTTCTGGAATTTTTGAATATGTAAAGGAGCAACAAAAATTTATGAAGGATGCTGTTTTAACCGATAGTTTTATAAATAACGATGATTATATTTCAGGAAAATTAATTGTTGAAGAAACAACAAATACGTTGTGGGGTTTTACAAAAAAGAACATTGTTTACTTTTCTCCAGGAAAATTAGACAATGTATTAAGAGTTCATAACATTTCATTAACTGCTGATTTTAGAGATTTTTTGCCAGGTTTTGAAAGTATGACGTATTTACAAGATGCCGTTTATTTATTTGGAACATCTCATGGTTATATAAAATTAGATGTAAATAAATTTAGTGATGATAGTTTTAACATTGCAATAAATGCTATTCAGGAAAGCGTTTTAAATGAAACAAGAAAGGATATATCACTAATTACGGACACTAATTTTAAAGCGTTTGAAAATAATTTATTTTTTGAATTTAGTGTTCCTGAGTTTAATAATTATTTTGAAGTAAACTATCAATATCAGTTAGAAGGTTTGCACAATAGTTGGAGTCACTGGTCAACAAATTCACAAGTGTCCTTTGAAAATTTACCTTATGGAGATTATGTATTCAAGGTAAGGGCTCAAATTGGGAATCAGCTATCTAACAATATTGCAACTTATAAGTTTACTATTGATAGACCGTGGTATATTTCAAATAAAATGATAGCATTGTATATAGTGTTGTTTATTTTATCAGGGTTTATTGTTCATTTTATTTATAAAAGAAACTTTAATAAACAAAAGAGGCTATTGTTGTTAAAAAAGCAAAGAGAATTAGCTTTTAGTCGTTTAGAGAGTGAAAAAGTAATTATGAAGTTGAAGAATGAACGATTACAAAATGAAATTGATAGTAAAACCCGTGAACTATCAGCTTCTACAATGAGTATTATAAAGAAAAACCAAATCTTAAATAAAATAAAAGATGAATTAGAGGAGGTAAAAGATAGCAGTAAAGTAAAACCTGTAATTAAGATAATTAATAAAAATCTAACGAATACAGGCGATTGGGAAATGTTCCAAAAAGCTTTTAATGATGCTGATAGTGATTTTTTAAAGACTGTGAAAAAGGCGCATCCTGCATTAACTCCAAATGATTTACGCTTATGTGCGTATTTAAGATTGAATTTGTCTTCAAAAGAAATAGCTCCTTTGTTAAATATTTCAGTGCGTAGTGTTGAGATAAAACGATACCGTTTGCGCAAAAAAATGGAGTTACAGCATGAAAAAAGCCTTGTTGAGTATATTTTGCAGTTATAAAGTACACAACAAACGTCAAAAATACTACAACATTACCACAACATTCCGCTAACTACAACGCAATAGTTATAATTTTATCATCCCTTTTTTTAACCTTTTTATCTATTGTTAAAGTCCTCTGTTTAAACAATAGGCCTCTTAAATTGTACGCAATTACCCTTATATTATGCTGTATTGATTTCCATCTCTTTTGGCTTTGTATGTTTTTTGTATAGGTTCATTTTAAGAAACCTTTAACTTTTAAATATACTTTTATATAAACCAAAATCAAATTAATATATGAAATCACTTTTATTATCAATTTTTCTATGTTTTGTAGGTATTTCAGTATACGCACAAAATGGTGAAATCAAAGGGGCCGTTTCGGATCGAGACGGAAATCCTTTACCGGGAGTATCTATTGTTGTTAAAAATACAGCAAAAGGAGTGACTACAGACTTTGATGGTAACTTTATGTTATCAGATGTTCAAAGTGGAGAAACACTAGTTTTCTCATATCTAGGTTACAAAACCAAAGATGTTGTAGTAAGTAATTTTAAAGCAATGGATGTTAAGCTTGAGGAAGACACTCAAAGTTTAGAGGAAGTTGTTGTTGTTGGGTATGGTACCCAGAAAAAAAGAGAAGTAACCGGTGCAGTATCTGTAGTTGGTGCTGAAACATTGGAAGCTTTAAAACCTATAAAAATGGAGCAAGCTTTACAAGGAACTGTTTCGGGTGTTAATGTTACAACTACTTCAGGTGCTCCGGGGGCAGACATTAATA
>CBDUAL010000205.1:0-4860 GCA_965365125.1 uncultured Lutibacter sp. | reverse complement strand
AGGATAGGTATAATATTTCAACATCGAATGAAAAATTGTTAACTACACTTTTTTCATTCTCTGGAAACAATACATGCACATTTGCACCTGCATCTAGTGTAAAACAAATATTAGAATTTGTTTGCTCTCTAAACGCCCATATTTTATGAATAATTTTCAGGGTGTTTGGTTTCATTAAAATAAAATACGGATTGCTAGTCATCATCATAGCGTGTAAACTTAGCGCTTCACTCTCAACAATTTCAATAAACGCTTTTAAATCTCCATTTTGAAGTACTTCTGATATGTTAGAAATATTATCATTTGCTTGTTGAAAACGTTGTTGCGCAAACGGATGATTGTACATTAATTTATGACCAACGGTACTTGAAACTTGCTTTTCACCTTCATCAACCAATAAAATGGTGTCATGATAATTTTTAAAATTTTGATGTACTTTATTTGGATATTTCACCCCAAATAAATTAGAACTTCCTTTAATTTCTTTATGATTTCCCCAAACAATTAATTCACCTTCAATACTTCTACAAGCACTTCCTGAGCCTAAACGCGCCAAAAAAGATGCTTTTTTATTAAAATATTCGTCAGTCATTTCTACTCCGCTCAATGACCGTTCAACACTCATAATACACAATGCTAAAGCACTCATACCACTTGCTGAAGAAGCAATTCCACTACTGTGTGGAAATGAATTTCGAGATTCTATGGTAAAATCAAAGTCTTTTAAAAACGGAACATATTTTTCTATTCGTTTAAAAAAAGTAGCAATTTTAGGTTTAAAATCGTCTTTCTTTTCACCTTCAAAATAAATTTCAAAATTGTAACCGTTTTCGCCAACCTGTACTTGTTTAAGGTTCTCATCATCAGATTCTGAAACAAGTTCAGAATGACGGTTTTTCTTCAACTTATATTTTAATGTGGTCAAAGTAAAACAAGCATCAAGCGTAAAACTTATAGAGGTGTTTTCTGGAATTTGAGGTTCTTGTTTGCCCCAATATTTTACCAAAGCAATATTACTTGGTGTTTTCCAGGTTACATTTCCTTCTGAAGTTGTTGCTGTATTATAATTAGATAAAATGAAGTCGATTTCAGTCAAAACAAAAAATTTATACAAAGATACAATTTTAGAGATTAGAAAAAAGAGCAAAGAGCATAGACTTTTCTAGCTATTTCCCTTATTTAACCTAAATTCTTTCCAATCTTTGAAGCACATCTTTTTTATAGCTTCTACTTATTGGCAACGCTTTTTTATGAATCTCAATAAACTCGTTGGTAAAGGATTCAATTTTTGGAATAGACACAATAAAGGAACGGTGAATTCTTAAAAAATCAGTTTTAGGTAGTTTGGCTTCAATACTAGAAATGGTTTCACGCGTAATAATTAGTTTATTTCTTAAATGAAACTTAATATAATCGCTAAAACTTTCAACATAATTTATTTCTGAAAAATTAATTTTCACCATTTTCCGATTGGAACGCACAAAAATAAAATCGTTTTTTTCTTGAACTATTTCTGTTCTAACATTCGTTTCTACCACGGTATTTTCACCTAAAAACTTATGAACCGCCTGCAACAACCGTTCAAACGAAATTGGTTTTAGCAAATAATCTACCGCTTGTAAATTAAATCCGTCAATAGCATATTCTCGATAAGCCGTTGTAAAAATTACTTTTATATTTTTATTGATTGATTTCGCAAAAGAGAGTCCAGAAATTTCAGGCATATTGATATCTAAAAAAATTAAATCTATTTTATTTGAGTTAATTTTATTAAAAGCTTCAATTGCATTTTTACACGTAGCAACAACGTTTACAGCAGCTACTTTTTGCAAATGATTTTCTAAAATATCACGAGCAATGGGTTCATCATCAACTATAAGGCAGTTTATCACTTTACTCATTTTTTAATTGCTTTAAATTACGAATCGTTAATTTCACTTTAAAATATTTAGCTGTTTGGTTGATTTCTAATGTATAAAAATCTGTATACAACATTTCCAATCGCTTAGTAATATTCTCTAATCCTATTCCTGTTTTGGTTTTATTTTCCTGAATGGATGTATTTTCAATTTCAAAAAACAAGGTGTCATTTGCTGTTTTTATGTGAATTGTTATATTTAAACTGCCGTTAATTATATCTCCATGCTTAAAGGCATTTTCAACAAAAGGAATTAACAGCATTGGAGCAATTTGTATGGTATTATTAAACACTTCAACGGTTGTTTCAACTTCTAACGTATCATGAAAACGCATTTTTTCAAGCGAAACATAATCTAACAAATGGTTAATTTCTTCCAATAATAAAACCTGAGGCTTTTCTATTTGATATAAAATATAATCTAATAAATTAGATAATTTTAAAATCATTTCAGGTGCTTCATCTTTCTTTTTTAAAGCAAAACCATAAATAGTATTTAATGAATTGAATAAGAAATGAGGGTGAATTTGCATTTTTAAAAATCGTAATTCCTGATCTTTTATTTGTAACTGCGTTTGTAATATTTTGTTCTTTAAATTTTCATTATTTACTATTGAATTATAATTGTGCATTATTAAGCTTAACGAAACCATAATTAATACCACAAAATATACCCCTAAAATTATAAATGGCAACGTTTTAGTTAGTGGCGCTGTATCAACTTCTTTATATCCTTCAGAAAAAATTAATCCGTAAAGAATAGATAAAATAATAATATATACTGAAATTATAAATGTGTACACACTATACAATATAAAGTATTTATACTTTTTGGTAAGCAGGTAATTTGGTATTAAATAGTAAATTAAAAAGTAACTAATTAAAATAGTAGGTGGCATTAAAAACCCCGAAAACAAGTTAACATAGTGTGTATTAGAACTTCCATAACCTAAAAAATAGGCGTAAAAATAATAGATAACTACCCAAAATAGTAGATGACTAATAATAGTTGCTAGGTATTTTAGTAAGGTGTTTTTGGTATTCATAAGGTGCAATATGCAAATAATGTTAAAGCTAGTAATATTTTAGCGACAGAAATAGCAAATTAAATCTCTTTTTACCAGTTTTTAGCTTTATGCTACAAAATTCATATTTAATCAGTTAATCGCAGTAACTTTCTTGTTAACTATCGCAATTAAAAATAATTGCTTAATTTAGAATGTACTTTTGAGGTATAAATTTTTAAAAAATATAGTATGTTATTAAATCTACAAGTAATTAAACCTCTTATGGGAAATCCTTTTATTACACGTTTAAATGAAGGCGGACCTTTATTTATGTACACTACACTAACTTTACTAATTGTGATTATTGCACTTTTAATAAGGGGCTACGTGAAACCTACAACTCGAAAAAAAACAATTACAATAGTAAGTTCCGTAAGTTTATTTGTATTGGTATGGGGGTTTTTAGGTCAAATGATGGGATTAATTAGTGCTTTTGACGCAATTGAAGCCGCAGGAGATGTAGCTCCTTCTATATTAGCTGGCGGTCTTAAAGTTGCTATACTTTCACCTTTATTCGGAATGATTGTATTTCTAATAGCTCGAATAGGAATTATTGGTTTAAATATTTTAGAAAAATAAAATTAGTTTTTATCTGCTTAAAAGCCCTATTTCATTAAGTAAAATAAACATGTAATATCTAATTTAGCAATACACTATAAATTATATTTCTTTTTTGTTATTTTTGCAGTCTATGAAAACGAAAAAGGCATTTATTTTACTTAATGGCTCAGAGCCTAATAGTTTCCCTGACTTGACTGAATACAATATTGTTTGTGCTATTGATGGTGCATATAACTATTTCAAAAACAATAATATTGAACCTGATTTAGTTACTGGTGATTTTGACTCAATTAGCACAATTCCCACTTCAACTGAAGTAATTAACACGCCAAATCAGGATTTTACAGATTTTGAAAAAGCGTTGCAAATTTTAAAACATCGAGGTTATTATGATATTGATGTTTATGGTGGAAGCGGAAAGGAGCACGATCATTTTTTAGGAAATATTAGCACTGCTAAGCAATGGAGAATAGGCTTAAACATTACCTTTTTTGATGATTTTGGTAAATATTTTTTCATCAACGATTTTTATTACGGTACAAATTTAAAAGACCGTAATATTTCTTTAATTCCAATGCCGGTGGCAAATGGCATTATTACAAAAGGCCTATTATACCCTTTAAATAATGAAACGTTAATTTTTGGTGAACGTCTTGGAACTAGAAATAAAGCCAATGAAAACGAAATACAAATAACTTATGATGGCGGAGATTTGTTAGTGTATATTAGCCATACCTAAAAGCTGTTTTTTGAATCGGAAATTAAAACTTATTTGGGATTTTAAAGGTCTGGCATCTCTAAAAACTGCCGAACATCACTGCATTCATTTAAAAGAATTTGCACTGATTAAAAAGTTACATTTTTACGAGATAGATTTTTTAGCTATTTCTGAAATGCACACCATTGCTTTTATAACTGTTGATGAAAGCGATATGAAAATTTACCGCGATGCACTAAAACCTCATCGCGGTCAATTGGCTTAATTATTTACTGAATTTGCTACAATCCAAGCGCTGGTCCACGCATTTTGAAAGTTAAATCCACCTGTAACGGCATCAATATTTAATACTTCCCCAGCAAAAAATAAGTTTTTATGCAATTTACTTTCAAATTTTTTGAAGTTAATTTCTTTTAAATCAACGCCACCTGCAGTAACAAATTCATCTTTAAACGTACTTTTACCTGTTACTTTAAACTTGCATCTTGTTAATTGGGCCGCTAAATCTTCCAGTTGTTTATTGCTTAATTGTGCCCATTGCCAATCGTTCTCAATTTCAGCAGACAACACCAATTTTACCCACAAACGTTTTGGAA
>CBDUAL010000204.1:0-4876 GCA_965365125.1 uncultured Lutibacter sp. | reverse complement strand
CCACGTAGAAGCATGTAAAAAAATTTCCATAGTTTAATCTCCTATTTTTATAATTTCTCCTTTTTGAATAAAATTAGAATGCCCAATTACGGCTTCAAACTCGTACGAATTTTTTTCAATATTCGTTATTTTAATATGAATAGGATCTTCATCAATTGCTGTTTTTGGATGTATCATTTTTAACGTATAGTTAAAATTGTTTTTCCAATAAATTGAAAGCGTATCTATTCGATCTCCATAAGTTTCAATTTGAAGAGTGTCTTTCCTCACAATAATTGTTTTTTCGTATCCTTTCCCTGCCGGAATTTCAAAAGTTCCCGATTTAAACCGGTTAGGGCTTAAAGGTGCATCTTTACAGCTTATAACTAGTACAAATATTGAAAATATTAAAACAATCTTTTTCATAGCTTGAAATTTATATTCCGGTGTAATTACTTGGTGTAATTGCTTTTAATTCAGTTTTAATTTCAGTTGAAACGTCTAGGCTATCAATAAAATCAGCCATAGATTTTTGCGTAATTTTTGCATTGGTACGTGTCAACCCTTTTAAAGCTTCATAAGGGTTTGGGTATGCTTCTCTACGCAAAATAGTTTGAATAGCTTCCGCAACAACCGCCCAGTTGTTTTCTAAATCTTGTTCAAAGGCTTCTTTGTTAATTAGTAACTTATTCAATCCTTTTAATGTAGAAGCAATGGCAATTAATGTATGTCCATAAGGAACACCTACATTTCTTAATACCGTAGAATCTGTTAAATCACGTTGTAAACGAGATAAAGGAAGTTTAGCAGCTAAGTGCTCAAACAATGCATTTGCAATTCCAATATTTCCTTCTGAATTTTCAAAATCAATAGGGTTTACTTTATGTGGCATTGCAGAAGAACCAACTTCACCAGCTTTAATTTTTTGTTTGAAATAATTGCTAGAAATATAGGTCCATATATCTCTATCTAAATCCATTATAATGGTATTAATACGTTTCATTGCATCAAAAATACCAGCTAAATGGTCGTAGTGTTCAATTTGAGTAGTTGGGAAAGAGTGGTGTAAACCTAAAATATCCTCAACAAAATGAGTTCCAAAAGCTTTCCAGTCAATGTTTGGGTAGGCAACTTTGTGTGCATTGTAATTTCCTGTAGCTCCACCAAATTTTGCAGCATGCGGAGTGTGCTGTAAATGCAATACTTGTTGATTTACTCTTTCAACAAAAACAAACAATTCTTTTCCTAAACGTGTTGGAGAAGCAGGTTGTCCGTGCGTACGAGCTAACATAGGAACGTCATCCCATTCTTCAGCTAAATCAGCTAACTTCAAAGTTAACTCATCTAAAGAAGGGTAATATACTTCTTCCAAAGAGTCTTTAATAGATAATGGAATTGCCGTGTTATTAATATCTTGTGAAGTCAATCCAAAGTGAATAAACTCTTTAAAAGCTTGTAGGTTTAATGCATCAAATTTTTCTTTAATAAAATATTCAACGGCTTTTACATCGTGGTTGGTAATGCTTTCAATATCTTTTATTTTTTGAGCATCTTCTGAAGTAAAATCAGTATAAATTGCTCTTAACTGCGGAAAAAGTGAACTGTCAAAATTTACCAATTGTGGTAAAGGAATTTCGCACAATGCAATAAAATATTCAATTTCTACTTTTACTCTATATTTAATAAGTGCTTCTTCTGAAAAAAAAGGACTTAAACTTTCTACTTTACTTCTGTATCTTCCATCAATTGGAGATATTGCGTTTAAACTTGTTAATGCCATTTGTTAGTTTTGTGTTGAAAAATGCAAAATTAATGAAATTAACCGATAATTGTTGCATTTATTTTTTGTTTATAAGTGCTAAAGTTATCTTACCCCGTGCTTTATATGCCGCACTTTCCTTCGGAATATTTTGTTCAAGGATAAGTTTCAATTCTTGATGTGCCCAATCTGTGTTTTTTCCTAGTAAAAATAAGGCATTCATAGTATAAGCTTTGGCGGCTACTTTGTGGTTGCTAATCATCCAGTCAAAACCAGTTTCAATAATACAGTTGATGTATTCGGAAGTTAAATTTTTGGTGATTAATGGATTCTTTTTCGAATGGTAGGCAATGGCTAAAAAATTACAAATTTTTGAAGCAGGCCTTACAGCGCTATCATGTTTTAAGGTACTTATTTTAGTGACAAAATAATTAAAATGAGGTATTAACAAATTTAATTGTTGCTCACAAACCAATTCTAAAGTCCAAGCAGCTTTTATAGATCGTTTGTTTTCAACTTCAAAAGTTTGTTCAACTAAAAAAGGCATTAACGCAGGGTTTTCTAAAACTAAATTGGCAACGCGTAAACGGTTTTCTCGTTTTGCATTTTGCATGGCTTCAAGCTTTTCAATGAGATAAGTTTTAGTCAAAAGTTTGTCGTTTTAAATTCATTGGATAAAAACAAGAATAGCTCATTCATCTTTTTACCTTTCTTTTTTGATGAAAGTTTGTACTTTGAAAAAAGTAGTAGTTTTCGATGTACCTGAGGCTTAAAGATACAATTTTTATTTAAAAAAATCACTCAAATAGACGTTTTAGCATGTTTGAATAGCCTAAATGTATAAGAGGTTATAATTGAATAAAGTGACACCCACAATGTAATTGATTGGAAGGGGGAAAAGCGATGGTACTATTGTAGAATTCTGATTTGAAAGTTGACTTTATAGTTTGTTGTTAGTTTTTTGATTAAAGTAATTATACGCGAAATTTTGTTGAACATTTCAACTTTTAATCAACCAAACAATTTCTATTTGTTAACATTATAAAATGAACTTTTTAGTGAGTTAATTTTAGGAACTATAAATTGTTCTTATTTAAGTACTTTTGCTGAAAATTATTTTATACTAAATTAAAACATAACAAATGAAATTTTTTATTGATACGGCGAACTTAGAACAAATTAAAGAAGCACAAGCTTTAGGTATTTTAGATGGTGTAACTACCAATCCATCTTTAATGGCTAAAGAAGGAATTACAGGTGCTGAAAATATTTTAAAGCATTATGTAGATATATGTAATATTGTTGAGGGTGATGTTTCTGCGGAAGTAATTGCAACTGATTTTGAAGGAATGCTTAGAGAAGGTGAGGCTCTAGCAGCTTTGCATCCTCAAATTGTTGTGAAATTACCTATGATTGCCGATGGTGTAAAAGCGTGTAAATATTTTTCTGACAAAGGAATTAGAACAAATGTAACTTTAGTGTTTTCTGCAGGTCAAGCTTTATTAGCGGCCAAAGCAGGAGCAACGTATGTATCTCCATTTTTAGGTAGATTGGATGATATTTCAACTGATGGATTGCATTTAATTTCTGAAATCAGACACATTTATGATAACTACGGATTTGAAACACAAATATTAGCAGCATCTATTCGTCATACAATGCATGTGATAGATTGTGCAAAAATTGGCGCAGATGTAATGACAGGACCTTTATCTTCAATCACAGGATTGTTAAGACATCCTTTAACCGATAGTGGTTTAGCACAGTTTTTAGCGGATTATCAAAAAGGAAATTAATAAAATCAATAGCAATAAAAGAGGTTATCTTAAAAGTAAATTTTTCGTAAACCTGAACCTGTCTGGAAGGTAGGCTTATTTCAGGTGTTCATAATGATTGACTATCAGCATCATAAGATTCTAAAACACACTTCGACAAGCTCAGTGTGACATACTTCGACAAGCTTAGTGTGACATATCCAGAATGACGGGTTTTAACACTTTTAAGATAGCCTTTTTTTTTATCCTTTCAGTTTATTTTTCCTGAAGGAATTAAATTCAGTTTCTGTTGTTTTTGGCCAGCTGTTATTACTTTTATCTACATCAGCAGTTTCTTCATCTGGGTCAACCGTTATTTTAACAATTGTTTTACTTGAAGGAATTACTTTGGTAACTTTTTCATCATTTTTTCTCCAAATTTGTGCAGGATATTGTTTGCGTTCTTTTGTACCATCATCATATTCAAATTCAACAATAATAGGCATTACCAATTCTCCAGGTTTTTCAAAAACTACTTCATAAAAGTACTTAGGTGCTTTTAAAGTTGTTTTTTCTTCAGCAGAGAAATTTTGGTTAATGTATTCATTTAAAACCGTATAATCTTCAGGCTTTTTAGTTTTCAAATCTTCAGTAAAATCGTTACTGTCTTCAGCAACTAAATATAGTGAAGGAGGTAACTTATCTATAGTTGTGCCATAACGTTTTGCTAAGTTTTTAGCTTGTTCGGTTGGTTTATTGGTAACAAAGTATTTTTTAACCTCTTTAATACCAATATCATTGGTTCCTGTTGTATAAAACCAACCTCTCCAAAACCAATCTAAATCCATAGCAGAAGCATCTTCCATAGTTCTAAAGAAATCGGCAGGCGTAGGGTGTTTAAATTTCCAACGTTTTGAGTATGTTTTAAATGCATAGTCAAACAATTCAGGTCCCATAATGGTATTTCTTAGCATCCATAAACCTGCAGCAGGTTTTGCGTAAGCATTGTTTCCAAATTGGTAAGTATCATCTCCAACAGACATGATAGGTGCTATTTTTGATTGATCGCCTTTCATATACCGCACAATATTTTTTGGTAAGCCACGGCTTAAAGGGTAATTTTCTTCAAAATCTTGTTGCGCTAACATTTGAACAAAAGAGTTTAAACCTTCATCCATCCATGTCCAACGGCGCTCGTCAGAATTGATAATCATTGGAAAAAAATTATGACCAACTTCGTGTATGGTAACACCAATCATTCTGTATTTTGTTCTGTTGGAATACGTTCCATCAGGATTTGGTCGGCCCGGATTGAAACAAATTTGAGGGTATTCCATTCCCATTTGCCCATCAACAGATATGGCTTTGTGGTACGGATAATCAA
>CBDUAL010000203.1:0-4910 GCA_965365125.1 uncultured Lutibacter sp. | reverse complement strand
CTCCACTATATCTGAAACCAGCTCCAAATGTATTGGTCGTACTATGTTCAATAGAATGTGACCGGAGCGGACCAATTTCCGAAAAGTGTCCCGATTTTGCGAGTGACCTGATTGAATGGGGGAAAATTACCAATAATATCGTAAACAAAGTAGTAGATGCTTCACTTGCAACTAAATATGAAACCATATCTAATATATCTGGGTTTAAATTAAATGCAGGTTTTCAATACACAACCAAAATAAGCGACTTTACGAAAGTATACGCCGGGGGTAGTTTTATATTAGGCAACGATATTGAATCTAAAGAAAAAGAATACTTATATACTGTAAATCCATTATCTACAAGTATAGCTAAAGACACTATTTTAAATAATACAAATTTCAGTAATTTTAAAAATCCTTTAAAATCAACAGTTGGTGTGGGTGTAGGGAGAGATAATAAATGGTATGCAGGTGTAGATTACTCATTTCAAAAAGCAGCTGAGTTTCTAGGGAGCATATACAATAGTCCAAATGTGAAGTTTTCAGATTACAGTAAATTTGCTGTTGGAGGATTTTATACACCAAAATACAATTCAATTTTAAGTTACTGGAATAGAGTTACATATAGAGCTGGTTTTTATATGGAAAACTCAGGTTTAATGATTGATGGTGAAAAGAATGGAAATAATTTTGAAGAAGTAAACAATATTGGCATATCTTTTGGTGTAGGCTTACCAGTAGGTAAACAACAACTATCAAATTTAAATTTTGGATTTGAATTTGGAAAAAGAGGAAAAACAGAAAGTAACTTAGTACAAGAGAATTTTATAAATTTTAGAATGAGTTTATCTCTTAATGATAAGTGGTTTCAAAAAAGACAAATTAATTAATCTAACAAAATAGGACGATGAAAAACATGAAGCAAATTTTTACTTTTTTATTTTTTATTGCAACAGCTCCAATTGTTTTTTCACAAGCGGCTGATGAATGTAATATTAAATACAATTTATTTAAAGGCGAATACAAAGCAAAAAAATACGATCAGGCATTCGATAATTGGATGTGGTGTATGGACAATTGCCCAAAACTATCTGTTAATATATACAAATACGGAGCGGTAATTGCTAAAAGTAAATTTAGCAAAGCAACAGCTGGAGAAAAAGAATTAGCAAAGCAACTTGTAAAAAGGGTGTATATGCAACGTTTAGATAATTTCCCTTCAGACAAAGCGAAAGTATTTAGTGATTTAGCTACGTTTATGGCAAGTAATGGTGCGCCTGAAGAAGAGATTTTTAACTTGTTACAACAAGCTTTTGAAATAGATCCTACGGATATGTCTGGAAAAAATATTCTAAGATATTTTGATGGAGTTATGGAGAGAAATAAAGAGACAGACCCTCAATTAGTTTTTGATACGTATGATGAAGTAATTGAAGGTATTGAGTTAAAAAGAAGTTCTTATTTTAAAAGAATTGATGGTATTAATGCTAAAGATTCATTAACCTTAAGTGCTAAGGATAAGAAAAAAAGAGGGATATACCAACAGAATTTAACTGCTTTAGAGCAAATAGAATCAGGTTTAGATAGTAGGTTATCTGCAATTTCAACTTGTGAAAACTTAATTCCTTTAAACAAAAAGAACTTTGATAGTAATAAAAATAATCCTGTTTGGTTAAGAAGAGCAGTATCAAGAATGTTTAACAAAGAATGTACAGACGATCCTTTTTACGATACTTTAGTTGAGGCGTATGTAAAAGCTGATCCATCACCTCAAGCTTCTGTTTTCTATGCTGGGATTTTAATGAAAAATGGTGAAACTACTAAAGCAACAGAGTATTTTAAGCAAGCTGTTGAGCAAGAACAAGATCCTTATAAAAAATCAGGTTATTTGTTAAAAGTGGCTCAAAATAGAATGAAGAAAGGTGCTAAATCTGAGGCAAGATCATATTGTTATGAAGCGTTAAAGTATGCGCCAAGTAACGGAAAAGCGTATTTATTAATAGCAACTATGTATGCATCAAGCGCCAACTCTTGTGGAACAGATGTAGTTTCAAAAAGAATGGTGTATGTAGCAGCAGTTAATAAAGCAAAAAGAGCAAAAGCCGTAGATCCAAGTATTTCAAGCATTGCAAATAAATACATAAAAGCTTATACGGAAAACATGCCATCTAAAAAAGATTTATTTGTAGCTGGTATTGCTTCTGGTACTAAGCATAAAATTGGATGTTGGATTAATGAAACAGTTACTGTTCCTTAAATTAGAATTAAAATATTATAATTGATATATTTGTTGAATGACAAAATCAGTTGTTAATAAAATAAAAAACATTGTTGTTGTATTGTCAATAGCAATGTTTTTTTCATGTACCAATAGTGCTAAAGAAGTCAGAGATTTTTTGGCAGATAAAAATTTACCTATAGGTGAGTCTTTAAATGTTGTGCATAAACATACCGACTCAGGTAGAATAGATGTTAAAATGAAGGCGCCATTAATGCTCGATTTTAGCAATCGCGAAAATCATCCTTATACAGAATTTCCTAACGGAATTAAAATTACCACCATTGAAGTAAATGGAGATTCTTCCACAATTCAAGGTGACTATGCAAAAAGTTACAAGAAAACGGAAGTTTCAGAAATAAAAAATAATGTAGTAATTATAAATCACGCACAGAAAAATAAATTACTTACCAATCAAATTTATTGGGATCAAAAAACACATTATTTTTTCACAGAAGAAAAATTTGCATTTTATACAGCTACTGATACTATTTACGGAACAGGTTTTGAAGCCTCAGAAGATTTAGATAAATGGTGGGTTAAAAACCAAACAGGAGTTATAACTATAAAAGAATAAGAATGAATAGAACATCAAAAATATTTGAATTTGGATACTTAATAGTAGCAGTAATATTTTTAGTAGAAACCTTTTTAAATTGGAACGAAAAAAGAGAGTCAGCTTATATGATGCTTCTTTTTGCAGTTTTGGCAATTTTTATGTATTTTTTCAGAAAGCGTTTCAGGAAAAAAATGGAAAACAAAAATTAGTAAATGGAAATTCAAATTGTAGTTATATTCGTTTCAATACTATTGTCAGCCTTTTTTTCAGGGATGGAAATTGCGTATGTATCTGCAAATAAATTTCAAATTGAGCTAGAGAAAAAAAAAGAAGGTTTTATAGCTAGAATTCTTACCAAATTAACTTCAAAATCATCTAAGTTTATTACTACAATGCTGGTAGGTAATAATATTGCTTTGGTGGTTTATAGTTTTTTTATGGGTAAATTAATAATTGATTTTTTACCTACTGAAACATTAAATGAATTTACTGTTTTATTCATTCAAACAATTATTTCAACCCTTTTAATTTTAGTTACTGCAGAGTTTCTACCAAAAGCATTATTTAGAGTTTACGCGAATGAAACCTTACTGATTTTTGCTCCTTTCGCCTATTTTTTTTATATTATTTTCCACTTTATTTCCGATTTTATTACTGGAATATCAGACTTTTTCTTAAAGCGTTTTTTCAATTCAGCAACTGATGTGGTGCAAACCGAGTTTAGTAAAGCAGAGCTAGGTAATTATATTATTGAACAGCTTGAAAATGCAAAAGATAGTGAGGAAGTAGATAGTGAAATTCAAATTTTTCAAAATGCATTAGAGTTTGATAATTTGAAATCTAGGGAAATTATGATTCCTAGAACCGAGGTTGTAGCGGTTGAAATTAACGAACGAATTTCTAATTTAAAAAAATTATTTATTGACACAGGTTATTCAAAAATTTTGGTATATCGCGGTTCTTTAGATGATGTTGTGGGGTATGCACACGCTTTTGAAATGTTTAAAAAGCCTAAAAATATTAAATCTATGTTATTGCCTGTAGAGTACGTACCAGAAAGTATGCTAATTAATAATGTGCTTAATATTTTAATAAAGAAAAAAAGAAGTATTAGTGTTGTGTTAGACGAGTTTGGAGGAACATCAGGAATTATTACTATTGAAGATATTGTTGAGGAACTTTTTGGTGAAATTATTGACGAGCATGATACCGTAAAATTGTTAGAAAACGCTATAAATAAAAGAGAATTTGAACTCTCAGCTCGTTTAGAAGTAGATTATTTAAACGAAACCTACGATCTTAATTTGGAAGAAAATGAAGCCTATGAAACCTTAGGCGGATTTATAGTATATCACAACGAAGACATTCCAAAAGAAGATGAAATTATAGAAATTAACAATCTTTATTTTAAAATGTTAAAGGTTGATTCTTCAAAAATAATGGAAGTGTATTTAAAAGTTTTAGATCAAGAAGATTAATACTTTTCATTGCATAAAAATCTCACTAAAATTACAGTTAATATTATTCAATTCACTTTTATAATTGAATACTAAATTGTACTTTCGCTCACTGTAATTAAACTAATATAATAATGGCAATTTTATCAAAAATTAGAGATCGTTCAATGATCTTAATACTGATTGTAGGTTTAGCGCTTTTTGCGTTTGTATTGGATCCAAGCTCTATTCAAAATTTTTTTAGTGCTAGTAAAGTAAACTCAATAGGAGTTGTAAATGGTGAAGAAATTGATCGTGAAGAATTTGCACGTCAGGTTGAAGCTTATAGAGCCAAAAGCGGTGGTAGATCTACACAAATTCAGGCGGTAAATGCTGTGTGGAATACTTTTGTTGGTGAAAAAATATTTAAAACGCAGCTAGAAGAAGCTGGTATTGTTGTAGGTGAAAAAGATATTTGGGATGCTATGGTTGCATTGCCAGAAATTCAAAATTCGCCTATGTTCAAAAATCAAGCAAATTTGTTTGATGAAGAAAAACTAAAAGAATATATCGCTAATTTAAAAGACGAAGCTGAAGCAGGTAATCCTGAAGCTTGGTACAACTGGTTAAATACTGAAAAAAGTATCAAACAAAA
>CBDUAL010000202.1:0-4955 GCA_965365125.1 uncultured Lutibacter sp. | reverse complement strand
GTAAATTCCCATAATTCAATAATTTCTTCAACAGGAACATAATACGGATCGTATTTTTTATTGTCTGAGGCTAGTAATAGCATGTTGTGTTCTTCAATTTTATCATACACTCTTTTATACACTATTCCATCATTTAAAGTTAACACAATATAAGTATGGCCATCTTTTAAATCTCTAATATCATCAACAAAACGGGCAACTATGTACGAACCGCTTTTTACTGGTAGCATAGAATCTCCTTTTATAGGAAATGCTCTATGCGTTCCAGTTGGTAAAAAAGGCAGTTTAATTTTGTTTAAATGCTCTATATATTCAGGATCTGAGTAGCCACGTAAATAACCTGCGGAAGCTTCAACAGGTACCATTTCAATAAATTCTTCGTCATTTGCATCTATGGTAATAGGAAAAAGTGTTCTTCTATTTCCTACACTTATAAATGATGCTTCCGATGCCGATGATAAATCGTTTTTTATAAGTGCATCAATTGGTAAATTAATGAAATTTGATAAATCTATTAAAAAATCAACGGGAGGTATGGCTCTGTCTTCTTCGTAAGAGCTTATTCTTGAGCGGGATACTTTTAAAAGTGATGAGAATTGCTCTTGGGTTAATCCTTTTAAAGTTCGAAAATGTTTAATGTTTTTTGCAAGGTAATTCATAAAGCTTATTTAATGAGCGTGTATTGCTAATATTTTAAGCTAATATACTGAAAATTTAGAAACGACCTAATTTATTTAAAAAAAGCATTCAAATAAATCAATTATGAATCTGTAGTGTGAGTTTCCTTACTTTTTTTAATAATGGCCTTTAAACGTTCTTGATGTGCCATTTTTTTAGTCGTTAATTTATTTTTCTTTTGCGCCATAAGCTTACTATGTTTTGCTTTATTTACGGTATTTTTTGCACGTCCTTTTTTAGCCATATTTGTATTTTATAAAGAGAAAAGACACTTCATATTTTATAAAATGAAGTGTCTTTTATTATTTTAAATGTATGTTATTCTATTAATTCTGAACTTAAATCACCTTCAATGGCAATTTCGTCAATAGCTTCAACTAACTTACTGGTATCCCAAAATCCATATTCTTCAACCACTTTACCATCTTTGTAATTTATTGACAAATGTACTGGAATTTTTAATGTAGCGTTATTTGCCTTTAGTGTTCCTTGCCAAACAGCCCAAAAGTTTACCCATTTTTTACCATTATCATCAATAATCATTTCAAAAAACATAGGTTCGTCAAGGTATTTATACGATGACAATCTTGAAATAATTAATTTATGTCCGTTTAAAGCTTCTGAACTAGTTCTTGCAACATCCCAATTGTTATGGTATATTTTAGAATTTTCTGTGTATTGTTTTTTCCAAGTTTCCCAATCTCCATCTTCATAAGCTTGTATGTGCTCTTTTGCAATATCAATCTCAGGTGAAGAAGTTGTATATCGTTGTTCTTTTTGACATCCTAAGAACATCAAAAAAGCGACTAGTAATAATGCTGATTTTTTCATAATAGTTTATGTTATTTAAGGCTTTCTCTAAGTTACAAAAAAAAAATAAGTTTTTGAAATAAAGTAAATTAAACTATCATTCCTTTGATTATTGGTTTTGATTCCTCGTTTTTTTTTATGGTTATCTATTTAAAACCAAGCCAATATTAAAAAATATGCGCACTTTATTAACATCATTTACCCAAGAAGTATCAAAAGTAATTGGTCCTAAAAATGAATGGTAAGAGACTGTTGCTCCTGCAGATATTAAAGCACTTGTTTCATAGCCATAACTCCAATTTCCTTTAGGAGCAACAGCATTTTTTATATAGTCGTTAAAATCTCCAAACCCAACAGAGGCTATATTTAAATGAGGGGTAAGGTATAATTTATTTAAAGGGTTGAATTGAACTCCTAAATTTAATTTCAGGAATTGATTTACATTTAATTCATCTTCGTGCAAGCCTGGAAACATAAAACTACCGTTTCTAGGGTTTATCAAATTTCCTCCTAAAAAATATTTAGCAGCATAACCAAAATCGGTAAATGATACTTCGTTTGCATTTAAAAAATCTTCAAAAATAAAACCTGCTGTTGTTCCTATAATTGCGGTAATACCTTTATTAAAATGGATTCTTTCTTCAAAATTGAAACTTAATTTTGTAAACCCATTCGTACTTCCTTTTTGATCTTCAATAGATTCTTTAGTAAACTTCACATCAGCATCATGAAGTAAAGAACGGCTTAGCATTGCATTAAAATAAGTACCCTTTGTAGCGTAAAAAACTTGATTCATATTATTAAATAAGTACTGGGTATATACCTGTATGTTATTAAAACTGTAATTATCTAAATCTAAAACATTGCTATTGTATTTTGGGTCGTTTTCAGGTTTTACATTGGTATAATTATAATTAATTCCTAAACCAACATACCTATTTAACGAATTGATGTTTTTATTTAATTGGTTCTCAAATTGCATAAAACGATATTTCATTTTATCGGCAGAATTTCCATCAATAAAAATTTTCTGCTTTAAATTTTCTGAGAAAAATTCAGATCTCCACCACCAAGATTTTAAATGTCCAAAGTTTTTCTGGTATTGTAATCTAAGTTTTGGCTGCTCGGCTATATCTACACTTAGTAATAATCTGGAAGAGTTTCCTAACAAATTTCTAGCCGTACTATTTAAAATCAAACCAACACCTCTATAAGTATCATAATGTAAAGAACCTTTTACTTGAATTTTTGCTTTTTCATAGCCGGTTATTTCAATTGCTTTTTTATCTTCAAGACCAAGGGAATGAAATGTAATTTGTTTAAATATTTGTGTTCCCATTGCTTTATTAACACTCTTAATAAGATCATTTGTTGTGTATTTTGTATTGATTTTTATATTGGCTCTAGCTTTTACCAAATCAATATTTGCCTTGCTTATTCCTGAATATTTTACTGAATCAAGTATAAATTCTTTTGCTACTGTAGGAATTTTGGGTGGTACTGAGTAATACTTTTTTAGGTGTTGAGACAAATCAACAAGCACTTTTAGATTTGAGTTTGTACCTATTTTTCCTTGGTCATAAATTTCTTTACTATTAGCAAAGTCACCCGTAGAATAGGTTAAATAAGCCGTATGATCTATTAAAATATCACATAGTTTTCTGTTTTCTGGGTTTTTTAAATTGCTGTTTATCATTCCTGTTTGAAAAAGTAATGTAGCAATATTGTCTAATTTTTCAATAGGAGCCATTCCACCACCAACATCACTACCAATAATTATATCAGCCCCCATTTCCTTTGCCACATCAGTTGCAAAATTGTTAAGCACACCTCCATCAACAAGCAAAGTTTCTTTATACGCAACGGGTTCAAAAACAGTAGGTATAGACATACTGGCTCTCATAGCTACCATTAAAGAGCCTTTATTCATAATTATTTCTTTTCCATTTACAATATCTGTAGCTATTGCTCTATAAGGTATTGGAAGTTTATCAAAATCAACTACGTTGTAAACAGGATAGGTTAAAACAGCTAAAAATTCACGCAGGTTTTGATCACTTATAAGTCCAGTACTTACTTTAGGTTTCCCTTTATCAAGGTCAAAATCAACTATATATTTATTAAATTCACTTTTTTCTTCAACACTAACGTCTTTAAGAGAAACACCACCACCTAACAAATAATTCCAGTCAGCATTTTTTGCAATATTGGCAATACTATCACCTGAATAACCTGTGGCATATAACCCCCCTACAATACTCCCCATACTTGTTCCTATAATTAAATCGGGTACAATATTTAAGGAATCTAAGGCTTGAAGTAACGGTATGTGCGCTACTCCTTTTGCTCCACCACCACTTAATACTAAAACTACTTTAGGTTTTTTTTCTTGTGAAAAATTTAATTGAGGAATTGTTATAAAAATTATTAAGATAAAAATTTTCAATAGTTTCATATAACGTAATTTTGCCGATTTATTTGGGTTTGAAGCCTTCATTTAGTTATTCAAATATAGTTTTATTAATTTTTATAGGAAAAAAAAATCAATGAGAATTTGCGTGAATTATTCTGGTTGATTTTTTATATAAAAATGATTGAAATTTCTATTTTAAGTAGAAATAAAGATCTAATTATACAGATAAACACTTTAAAAAAAATTATAAATTTAGAAGTACCAAGTACAATTTTATTGGAAAATAACTTAACTCACTATTACCACTAAAAAGTTAAAGAAGGGAAAAATAAAATACTTGTTTTAAATACTGCTAGAAACAAAATTATTTACAATAACCCATTGCGCATGCTGTCTATTTAAATTGAATAGAATGTCATTATTAAATGTTTTAAATTAACCAAAAAACAGCATCTTAATGTTATTTTTTTTTATTAAAAATTAATTATTATATACGCTAAAAAAATTAAAGTACTAATTCATCTTTTGTTAATTAGGATGCAATTGTAATTAGTATTACTTTTGCATCGCTTTTGGTTTCTTAAATCTTTTTTTGAAATAAGAAATTAAAAAGGGAATCTCGTGTAAATCGAGAACTGTACCCGCAGCTGTAAGCTCTAAAAAAGCTTTTAACTATTTTGTCACTGTTAATTTAATTAATGGGAAGACCGTTAAAAGTAGAGTAAGTCAGAAAACCTACCAAAATGCAATTAAAATATATACTAAACTTTCGGGAGTAAAAGTTAAAGTGTTCGATAACTGCCTTTTCAGGTATTATTCTAACTCTTTGTTGCTACTCTCTAGTGAACAAAAGTAGGATGAAAATTATAAAAAAAATTGTAAAAATAATTACTACTCCACCAAAAGTAGTAGTTAAAACCGTTGTTATTGCTAACGCTTTTTTAATACCTGTTATCAATGACTAAAAAAGTTGCCATTGTTGGTTTGGGTTGGTTGGGTGAATCGTTGGCGGTTTCACTAAATAAAAAAGGCTATACTGTTTCAGGAAGTTCGG
>CBDUAL010000201.1:0-4975 GCA_965365125.1 uncultured Lutibacter sp. | reverse complement strand
CCTACTTTATAAGGAAGGAAATTTGACTCGCTATCTAAAATATTGTACTCAAAATACCCAGCATAAGCAAAACCAGCATCTTTAGAACCTAAAATTCTTTTACCTCCATAAACAGCTGCTCCACCATTTTCAGGTGTACGAGTATCTAAACCATTTGTTATGGCATCATTAATAGCAACTTGGTATTTAAACTTTCCGAACTTTCCTTTAAAATATACACCAACGTGACGCGCAAACTGATCAGACAAACCAATTGTAGCCCACGACTGACGGTTATTATCTAAAGTTAATAAGTTTAAAGTACTCTGATTGTTTAATCTTGAAATCCCATTCCAATAATGAAGTCCAGCTCCTACAGCATGGTCATCAGTTAAACTCCATTGCCCCCAAACATCGTGCATAAATAATTGTGCTCCATCATCTTTCCCAACAGGGTGTAATGATGAGCTATTTAAACTATTCAACCCAAAATGGGTTAACAATAAAAATTTCTTTGTAATTTGAGAAAACATTAGCACACGTGCTCTTCTTACATTAAAGCTTAAATTACTTGTATTATCGGGCACATTGTTATTGTAAGTTGCTTGAAATTGTCCCCAAGACAAAATTCTTAAATACTTACTACCATCGTCATTGAATTTAATTTTAAATCCGCCATTGTAATCTGGTGAGCCTTGAGAAAAAGATAATTGAATTGATAATAAGAAAATACTGAAAAACAGTAATTTGTTTTTTTTCATAATATTATATTGTTAGGTTAATTGATTAAACGTTTTGATTACAAAACTGATTTTTTAACCTTCACAATATGATAAGAAAAGAAAAGAAATAAAAATGTATATATCTATTTGCTAACTTGTATAGTTAATCTTTGAACCGCTCCCAACGAATAAGCATAAACTTATCACCTAATTCAGTAACAATTACACCTGCTCCTATTAAATTTTTATTTTCAGAAAAGTAGTTTGCTAGCTCTTTTGCATTTAATATTTTATATGTAGAATGGTACTCAAAGCTATACGGACGCTTAATATTGTACTTTTTAACCCAATTTATAATACTTACATGAGATATTCCTAATATCCGTTCAATTTCTCGGTAACTTAACCCTTCTAAATACAACTGTAAAGCTTTATTCACATAATATGAATCTATTTGCTTTCCCATCTTATTTACGGTAAAATAATAATTGCATTTTTTACACTTATAGCGCTGCCTTTCACGAACAATACCACTCTTAACATACTCATTTGAACTACAATTAGGACAAAATTCTACAGTCATATATCTTAATTTTGCATAAATATACTAATTTAGCATAAAAAATAAAATTAAAATTTTGACTTAGATGCCATTCGTCCTGTGAATTAATATTCAAAATAAGGCACTATCTTCCAACAAAATAATATTATTATATTTGTTCAACCCAACATTTTTTTATGCCAACATTTGAATTTTTAGCAGACACCCTAATAACCAACTGGGAAATAATTACGCTGTTTTTTATGATTGCTGTTTTATATTCTTCCGTAGGATTTGGAGGAGGGTCTAGCTATATCGCTGTTTTAGCACTTACCTCTTTAGCTTTTACCCAAATTAGAACAATTGCTTTGTTATGCAATATTGTAGTTGTTTCTGGAAGCACCTTTATATATGCGAAAAATAAATTGTTCGACTGGAAAAAAATTATTCCTTTAGTAATTACCAGTTTGCCTTTGGCATTTTTAGGAGGCTATTTAAAAATAACACAAACCTTCTTTTTTATTTTATTAGGATTCACATTAATGACAGCTGCAACACTAATGTGGACATCTGGCTATATTCAACAAAAAAGTAAAGAAACCAATCTAAAAAAATCCATTATTAAAGATACTTCTTACGGTGGAATTATTGGGTTTATTTCAGGTATGGTAGGTATCGGTGGCGGAATTTTTTTAGCACCTTTACTTCATTTAACAAATTGGGATACCCCAAAAAAAATAGCCGCAACATCCAGTTTTTTTATATTAATTAATTCTATTGGCGGGTTATTTGGACAATACCTAAATCCTAACTTTTACATAGAACCTACAATTACAATTATTTTAATGCTTACAGTGCTTATTGGCGGACAAATAGGAACACGAATTAGCATTAAATTAATATCTCCAATTAAGCTAAAAAAGGCAACTTCAATACTTATTGCTATTGTTTCTATAAGAATTTTATGGAAATATCTTTTTAATTCACCTTTTTTTGATTGATAAATATCATCAAAAAAGTACTTTTTTTTATGATTTCATTATTTTCAACACCTCTAAAACTTTTTTAATATAATTATAACGTTTTCGTAACTGTATACTATAATTAAATATTATTTTACCTATTTTTGTGGCTATTCTATAATAATTAAACTTCCATATGATAAAACAAGGATTATACTTGCCAGAATTTGAGCATGAAAACTGTGGAGCAGGTTTCATTTGCAACTTAAAAGGACAGAAAACTAACCAAATTATACATGATGCTTTAGAAATTTTAGTAAAGTTAGAACATCGTGGTGGAGTTAGTTCTGATGGAAAAACTGGTGATGGTGCAGGTCTTTTAATTGATATTCCGCATGAATATTTTTTAAGGGTATGTGATTTTGAATTACCTGCTCAAAGAGATTATGCTGTTGGTATGGTATTTTTTCCTAAAAACGCAAACCAATACCGCTTCTGTAAGGAAGAATTCGAAAAAGAAATAAAAAATCAAGGTTTAAAAATATTAGGATGGAGAACCGTTCCTGTAGATTCTTCTCAACTAGGTCAAATTGCTTTAGATTCAGAACCTACAATTGAACAAGTTTTTATTGGTAAAGGACGTATTAAAAAAGAATTAAACTTTAAGGCTAAATTATATGCTGCTCGTAAAATAACAGAACATACAATTGCGGGCTCTAAAATGTCTGAAGCATCATATTTTTACGTTTCAAGTTTATCAAATACTACCTTAATATATAAAGGTATTATAATGCCTGAAGATATTGGACCGTATTTTATTGATTTACAACAGCCAGATCTAGTTACCAGACTAGCATTGGTACACCAACGTTTTTCAACAAACACTATGCCTTCTTGGGAACTAGCGCAGCCATTTAGATACATGTGTCAAAATGGTGAAATAAATACTCTTAGAGGTAACGTAAGCAGAATGCGTATTCGTGAAGAAATCATGAAAAGTGATTTATTTGGTGATGATATAGAGAAATTATTCCCAATTGTATTACCTGGAAAATCAGATTCAGCATCTATGGATATGGTGGTAGAATTATTATCGTTAACCGGAAGATCTCTTCCTGAAGTAATGATGATGTTAATACCTGAAGCTTGGGAAAAGCACAAAACTATGTCGCCTGAGCGTAAAGCATTTTACGAGTACAACGCTTGTTTAATGGAAGCTTGGGATGGGCCAGCATCAGTTCCTTTTACCGATGGTGATTATATTGGTGCATTATTAGACCGTAACGGATTGAGACCTTCAAGATATACCGTAACAAAAAGTGGAAAACTAATTATGTCTTCAGAAATTGGAGTTGTAGATATTGATCCAGAAGATGTTGAAAAACACGGTAGATTAGAACCAGGGAAAATGTTCTTGGTTGATATGAATAAAGGTAGAATTATTAATGACGAAGAAATAAAAGATAAAATTGTTACTGAAAGACCATACAAAGCTTGGTTAGACGAAACAAGAATACATTTAAAAGATGTAGAAAACACAAACGAAGATTGTCCTATTGAAACTTTAGACATTAGAACACGTTCTCGTTTATACAACTATACTATTGAAGATATTCAAGAGGTAATAACACCTATGGCTCAAAACGGAAAAGAAGCCTTAGGATCTATGGGTATTGATACTCCTTTAGCTGTTTTATCAGACCGTCCTCAATTAATCTCTAACTACTTTAAGCAATTATTTGCACAAGTAACAAATCCTCCATTAGATGGTATTAGAGAAGAAATTGTTACCGATATTAGTCTTGCTTTAGGTAAAGACCGAAATATCTTTAGCATAACTCAAAGACAATGTAAAAAACTAAGAATTCAAAATCCAGTTATTTCTAACAACGATTTAGAAAAAATTAGAAACATTAAAATTGGTAGAGATTTTAAAGCTATTACCATCCAAATGCTTTACAAAAAAGAGCAAGGTGTTAATGGCTTAGAAGATGCTTTAGAAAATATTATAACACAAGTTTCAAAAGCAGTTGACAAAAGGAATAACATTATTATTTTATCTGATAGAGGTGCAAATGAAGAAATGGCACCAATACCAGCTTTATTGGCCTGTTCTTATGTAAATCACGAAATGAATAGACTACGTAAGCGTTCTTATTTTGATATTGTAATAGAATCTGCTGAACCTCGCGAACCACACCAATTTGCAACATTATTTGGATATGGAGCAAGTGCTATTAATCCTTATATGGTAAATGAAATTATTCGTTTACAAGTAAAAGAAGGATTTATTACAGGAATGGATGAACAAAAAGCAGTAGACAATTTCAACAAAGCTATTGGTACTGGTTTATTAAAAATTATGAATAAAATTGGAATCTCTACACTACATTCATACAGAGGTTCTCAAATTTTCGAAATTGTTGGTTTCAACTCTAAATTTGTTGAAAAATATTTCCCTTATACAGCTTCTAGAATTGAAGGTGTTGGTTTATACGAAATTGAAAAAGAAATTTCAGCAAGATACAATTACGCTTACCCTAAAACTTTAATTAAAAACAGGTTAGGTTTAAATATTGGTGGACATTACCGTTGGAGACGTGGTGGTGAAAAACATATGTTTAATCCAACTACAGTAGCAAAACTACAACAAGCTGTAAGGTTAAGTGACCAAGCCAGTTACGATGTTTATGCTAAAACTGTGAACGAACAATCTGAACGTTTAATGACAATTAGAGGTTTGTTTGAATTTAATAATTTTGACCCTATTC
>CBDUAL010000200.1:0-4982 GCA_965365125.1 uncultured Lutibacter sp. | reverse complement strand
AACGTTGACCGAATTTGAAATTAATTTATGACTTTTTTTAATTTTTATTTCATTTGAGACTTCAACTTTCAAACCTAAAATTTTTAAACTTAAAGTATGCTCTCGTCGGCAAAGCTAAAATACGCATTTTCTGTAATAATTAAATGGTCTAGCACTTTTATATCTAAGGTTTCACCTGCTAATTTTAATTTAGCAGTAATAGATTTATCAGCCACACTGGGTTGTAACTTACCTGAAGGATGATTGTGACATAAAATTATTGCTGTTGCAAATAAATCTAAAGCCTTTTTAAAAACCAATCTCACATCAACTAATGTTCCCGTTAACCCCCCTTTGCTTGATTGTTCTTTGTACAGTACTTTGTTTGAATTATTTAAATAAACAATCCAAAATTCTTCATGTGGTAATTCACCTATTAAAGGTTGCATAATTTCAAAAACAGCTTTACTACTAGTAATTTTCGGTACAATTAAGGCCTCTTCCAAACGTCTTCTACGCCCTAATTCTAATGCCGTAATTATTGAAATTGCTTTTGCTTCTCCAATTCCTTTAAATTTAATGAAGTCTGTAACACTTAATTTACCAAGCCTATTTAAATTGTTTTCTATTGAATTTAATATTCTTTTAGAAAGATCTACAGCGCTTTCATTTCTATTCCCTGAGCCAATTAAAATAGCTATCAATTCCGCATCAGATAACGCTGTTTTTCCTTTAAGTACTAGCTTCTCTCTAGGCCTATCATCTTCAGCCCAGGCCTTAATGGAAAGGGATTTGTTTTCATATTTCATAACTTTTTTATCAAATATACTAGTATTCAACAACTTAAAAAAACACAATTTATAAAATAAAACAAAACGGTCATCAAAAACTTAAAAATTGTTTTTGAAATTTATTTAAAATGGTAGCACTACCCTTTACCTAATCAAGCAGTTAACTTTACAACACTTTGTCATAGATTAAAATAAATTTACTATTTACAAATAAGAGTAATACCTTTGCGTAAATATTTCTATACATGAAAATTATAATTGCAGGTGCAGGAGACGTTGGTTTTCACTTAGCAAAACTGCTTTCTTTTGAATCTCAAGACATCTTTTTAATTGATACCGATTCTGAAAAACTTGATTATGCAAGTAATCATATAGATGTTATTACAAAAAAAGGTGATGCTACTTCAATAAAATTATTAAAAGAGGTAAATATTGATAAGGCTGATATTTTTTTAGCGGTTACTGAATCTCAAAACACCAATTTTACAACTGCAGTTTTAGCTAAAAAATTAGGCGCAAACAAAACAATAGCACGTATTTCTAATCACGAATTTACACAAAACTCTGAAATTGATTTTTCTGAAATAGGTATTGATTATATGATTTCTCCAGGTGAATTAGCCGCCGATGAGATTTTAATGCTGTTGAATCAATCCGCTTTTAATGACACGATACAATTTGAAAATGGAACGTTAAATATTTTAGGAAGCACCTTAGAATATAAATCGCCACTTATAAATTTAACTGTAAGAGAAGCGCGTAACAAATTTTCAGACATTGATTTTATAACCATTGCTATTAAACCCGACAATACTAGTGAAACTATAATTCCGAGAGGAGATACCGTTTACAATGTTGATGATCAAATTTATTTTTCTGCACCAAAAGAAAGCATCAAAAGTCTTTACAAATTAATGGGTAAAACTCAATTTGGCGTAAAAGATGTGATGATTTTAGGTGGTGGAAAAATTGGGGTAAAAGCAGCACGTAATTTATGCGATAATAAATTCAATATTAAATTAATTGAAATAAATAAACAACGTGCCAAGGAAGTTGCTGAAAAAATACCAAACGCCTTAGTTATAAAAGGAGACGGTAGAAATGTTGAGCTTTTAGAAGAAGAAAGTATTACTGAAATGGATGCTTTTATAGCCGTAACTGGTAATTCTGAAACCAACATTATGTCTTGTTTGGTTGCAAAATCTAAAGGGGTTAAAAAAACCATTGCCTTGGTTGAAAATATGGACTATATCAATATTTCGCAAACTATTGGTATTGACACTTTAATTAATAAAAAACTATTGGCTGCAAGTGCTATTTTTAAGCACGTACGTAAAGGTGATGTGTTAAAATTGGCCAACTTACACAATGTTGATGCTGAAGTTTTAGAATTTAGAGTGAAAGAAAATTCTCCTGTTACTAAACGTTTGGTAAGAGATATAAAATTGACTAAAAAAGCTGTTTTTGGAGGTGTTATAAGAAATGGTATTGCACATATGACTTTTGGAGATTTTCAAATTTTAGCGGGTGATAAAGCAGTTGTATTCTGTCTTCCAGAAGCTATTCATAAAGTTGAGAAACTATTTAACTAAACATGAAAAACCTTAATTTCAAAATTATACTTAGCTTTTTAGGCTTAACCTCATTAATGAATGGTGCTTTTATGTTAGTAGCTGCACCTTTTAGTTGGTATCACCAAGAATCTGAATTTTCAGGGATTGTTTTAGCCGGAATAACAACCATGATTTTAGGTGGCTTGTTATGGATTTTTAACAGAACCGACAATAAACATTTAGGTAAAAAAGAAGGATATATTATTGTTACCTTTGGTTGGTTAATGTTATCTTTTACAGGAACGCTACCCTATGTTTTTACGGGTGCCATCCCTAGTTTTACAGATGCTTTTTTTGAAACCATCTCTGGTTACTCTACAACAGGTTCTTCAATTTTAACTGATATTGAATCTATGCCAAAAGGAATTTTATTTTGGCGAAGTGCTACTCATTGGATTGGGGGTATGGGAATTATTGTGCTTACAATTGCTATTTTACCTTTGTTAGGAATTGGAGGAATGCAGCTTTTTATGGCGGAAGCCCCAGGTCCATCAGCTGATAAAATGCACCCAAGAATCACCGAAACAGCAAAGCGCTTGTGGGGTATTTATTTTATGCTAACCATTATAGAATTTTTTCTATTGAAAATTGCGGGTATGACTTGGTTTGACGCCATAAACCACGCTATGGCAACTATGAGTACTGGTGGCTTTTCAACAAAAAATGCAAGTGTAGCACACTACAATGCAAACCCGTTTATTCAATACATTATTATTTCTTTTATGTTTATTGCAGGTGCTAACTTTGTCCTTACCTATTTTGCATTAAAAGGTAAAATTAGCCGTGTTTTTAAAAGTGAAGAATTTAGATATTACTTTTTTGGGTCATTGGGGGTAATTGTATTAATCACCTTTTTTATTGTGAATCATCAAGATCCAAATTTGGTTACAAGCATTCATCATCCTAAAGTTTGGGGAGCAACAGAAAGTGCTTTTAGACACGCAGCGTTTTCAGTAGTTTCAGTAGTAACAACAACAGGTTTTGTTTCTGCAGATTTCACTATGTGGAGCGCTATGGCTACAACAGTAATGTTTTCGTTATTTTTTATTGGAGGTTCAGCAGGTTCTACAAGTGGAGGTGTAAAAATTGTACGTCATATCGTCATGATAAAGAGTAGTTTTTATGAATTTAAAAAACTATTACATCCCAATGCTATTATCCCTGTTCGTTATGATGGAGGAAGCGTACCTAAAACCATCATTTACAACATCTTGTCTTTCTTTGTATTGTATATGCTAATTTTCATCGTTAGTAGCATTATACTAAGTCTTTTTGGACTAGATTTTGAATCGGCTATTGGAGCAACGGCTTCTTCTTTAGGAAATATTGGTCCTGCCATTGGTACAGTAAGTCCTGTTGATAATTTTTCACACTTATCAATCCCAGCTAAATGGTTTTGTTCATTTTTAATGCTAATTGGAAGGTTAGAATTATTTACCGTATTAATTTTATTAACTCCTTTCTTTTGGAAGAAAAACTAAATTAATTCTTTAAATTTATTAAAATCTAAACCACCATAATTACCTGAACTCATTAATAACAACGCTGTATTATCAAAATTTTGGTTGAATAAAAATTCTTTGAAGTCCGTTGGATTTGTATAAATAATTAAGTCTTCTCTATTAAAGGCCTCTTTTATTTGTTGTTCAGTAACTTTTTCTAATTTTTTAATTTCTACTGAATGAGGAGAATAAAAGACAACTGCTACATCAGCTTTATCCAATGCACCTTCGTATTCTTTTAAAAAATCGGCATTTAAACTACTATAGGTATGTAATTCTAAACAAGCCAACAACTGTCTTTCTTTGTATTGGTTTTTAACAGCAGTTGTAGTCGCTTCAACTTTGCTAGGAGAATGTGCAAAATCTTTAAAAACTACTGTCGACTTATTTTCTGTTATTTTTTCTAAACGTTTACTTGCTCCTTTAAAACTCGCAATTGCTTCATAAAACTCTTCCTCTCCAACACCTATATGCTGACAAATCCATTTTGCACCAGCTAGGTTTTGTAAATTATGTTCGCCAAAAATTTCTAAAGGCAACTGCCCTTCTAACGTATCAATATACGTTACTCCATCAACTATTTTATAAGCAGGTGTTGTATACGGGTATTTCTTAATAGGATTTTGAGCAGATTCAACTACATTTTTCAATGTTTCATCTTCTTCATTGTAAACCATAATTCCTCCATCTGTCAATGAATTTGTAAAAATTGAAAACTGTTCTACATAATTTTCAAAAGTTGGAAATACATTGATGTGATCCCAAGCAATACCACTCAACAATGCAATATTAGGTTTGTATAAATGAAACTTTGGTCGCATATCAATTGGGCTAGATAAATACTCGTCTCCTTCCAACACAATAAACTCATTAGAAGTTGTTAAATGCACCATTGTATCAAACCCATCTAACTGAGCGCCAACCATATAATCCACTTCAATTTCATGATAATTTAACACATGCAATATCATGGAAGTAATCGTTGTTTTACCATGCGACCCTCCAATAACAACACGTGTTTTATCTTTAGACTGTTCATATAAAAACTCAGGGTATGAATATATTTTAAGCCCTAATTCTTGAGCTTTTAACAACTC
>CBDUAL010000199.1:0-5005 GCA_965365125.1 uncultured Lutibacter sp. | reverse complement strand
ACTACTGATAGAAATTATATTAAAGATTATTATATTAATTATTTGAAAATATTTAGTTTAATTAGTTTGCTTATAATTGTAGTATTTTACTTTTTTTCGGATACTTTGTTACTTTTGTTTGGTAGCAGTTATTCAAATGATAGTGACTTAATGCAAATATTTTCGTTAGGAGTTGTAGGAGCATTATTATTCAGAATTCCTTTAGGAAATATTTTATCAGCAATTGGTTGGCCTAAAATTAATGCTTTAAATGCTTTTGTAATTTTAATTTTAAATGTAGTTTTTAGTTACATTTTTATTAATAAGTACGGTGTTATAGGAGCGGCTTTTGTAACTGCATTTTTAATGTGGTTTTCAGGTGCTTTATCCTTAATAGCATTTATAAAATATTTACGTGAAAAATAATTTTAAAGACCATTTAATTTTTATTCAAAAAACAGAATGAACCACATCAACCACATATTTTTCGATTTAGATCACACACTTTGGGATTTTGAAACAAATTCTGATATTGCTTTTAAAACTATTTTTAAACAGCATAATGTAAATGTTAGTTTAGAAAAATTTCTAAATTATTACAAACCTATCAATCAAAAATACTGGAACTTATATAGTAAGGATAAAGTTTCTAAAGAAGACTTAAGATTAGGACGCTTAAAAGATACGTTTGACAAAATTAATTTTAAAGTGTCTCATGATTTAATCGATAATCTTTCAGTAGATTATATCAATGTATTGCCTGATAGTAATTTGTTATTTGAAGGCGCTCACGATATTTTAAACCATTTATTTCCTAATTACGAGCTGCACATTATAACCAATGGTTTTAATGAGGTACAATCAAAAAAAATGGAAAAATCAGATTTAACAAAATACTTTAAAACCATAATTACATCAGAAGACGTTGGAGTAAAAAAACCAAATCCAATTATTTTTGAACATGCTTTAGAGCAAGCAAAAGCAACATCACGAGAGTCTATTATGATTGGCGATAATTGGGAAGCCGATATTATGGGCGCAAAAAATGCAGGTTTTGATGTTATTTATTGTAATTTTAACAATGAGTCAGTTTCCGAAAGTATAAAATCGGTTTCAAATTTAATCGAAATTAAAAACTACTTATAAAATAATAAACCCCAAAAATCACTGTTTTATATTTATGAAAGCCCTAAAATTAAGTACGATCCTTTTGTTGCTAATCACAGCTTTTAGTTGCACTAGAAATGTTGATTTTGATCAGGTTGACGCTCTTGAAATTACGCCTAGTTACCTTCTTACACTTGTGTATTTTGAATTATATGCTCCAGATTTTTTAGATTCAGTAAATACAGAAGAACCCATACAGTTAGATATTGTTAAAGCCCCTTTAAAAGATATTCCACAAAAACATCTCGAAAAGGTTGAATTTACCATACAAACAACCAATGTATTCAATAGAAATTTTAATGCACAAATCGTTTTTTTTGATGTGAATCAAAACCCTATTTATGAGCTAGATCCAATTGTAATTCCTGCAAATTCAAGCGAATTAATTACAATTATTGACATCCCAACCGAAGATCTTCATTATATTTTTGAAACAGAATTTTTTGCGTTCTTTTTAGAATTACTTCCTAGTGATGATGGTAGCATAATTTTACCTGGAGATGATTCTTACGTAGAATTTAAATCATCGGTTGAATTATTTTTAAGATACAAGACGATATGAGAACATTCATTTTGATAATTACCGTACTGTTTTCATTAAAAACATTCGCTCAAAATAAACAAGTTTTATACAATTTTGCGGGTCTTCCGCAAACCTTAATGGTGAATCCAGGTGCCGAAGTTGAAAATAAGTTTTATGTTGGTTTTCCGTTATTTTCACAACTAAGTTTACATGGAGGTTTTTCAGGTTTTTCAGCCTATGATATTTTTGCTGACGATGGAATAGATATCAATACAAAAATTGACAATGTTGTAAAAGGTTTTGATAAGGCTGAATTTTTTGAAGTTACACAGCAACTTGAAGTTATAAGTGCGGGTTTTGGTTTAAACGAAACAACATACCTAAGTTTTGGATATTATCAAGAGTTAAATGCATTAGTAAAAATACCAAGAGACCTTGTAGATTTGTTTTATGAAGGAAATACCAATGTCAATAGAAATTACGCAATTAGCAAACTTACTGCAAGAGCCGAATTACTAGGGGTTTATCACGTTGGGGTTTCAAAAAAATTAAATGATAAATGGCAAGTAGGAGGTAGATTTAAATTATATTCAGGCGTTTTAAACGCCAGTAGTAAAGGAAATAAAGGAGCTTTAGTTACCAATAAAGGTGTTGATAATTTATATCAACAAGAACTAGAAAATGTTGATGTGCTAATTCAAACTTCTGGAATTGTATTGGATGATTATGACAATGTTGCACCGTCAGATTATATCAAAAAATTATTCTTCAGCGGTAATTATGGTGTAGGTGTAGACCTTGGTTTTACTTATCATTTTAAAAAACAATGGACCCTTAGTGGAAGCGCTCAAGATATTGGTTTTATTTATTATACAAAAGATGTTGAATCGTATACTGTAAAAGGAAATTTTAAATTGGATGGTTTTAACTTGGGGTTTGATTTAGACAATCCGGAAGATTATTGGAACGACTTAAAAGATAGGTTTGAGGAAGACGTTGTAGTAGATACATTAACTGCAAATTACAGTTCAATCCGACCTTTAAAACTGAACGGTGCAATCAACTATTCCTTCGGAAAAGAATATGATGATTGCAGATTTGAAACGCACCCAGATAAATATTCAAATAAAGTTGGATTTCAATTGTTTTCAGCAGTTGGGGCTGTGCATTCGTATGTAGCTGCCACATTATTTTATGAACGTTGGTTTAGTAAACATTTTCAAGCAAAGGTTTCCTATACTGCTGATCCGTTCTCATTTTCAAATTTAGGGGCGGGAATTTCTACTCAGTTCGGACCATGTAATGTATATATTTTAGCAGATAATTTACTGTACTTAAATAATTTATACAATGCTAAAAGCACGAGTGTTCAAGTTGGAGTCAACTTTATTTTTTACAATAAATAATAGTATATTTACAAAATACATTACAATAATAAAATCAGTTTTTAATTTATGTTACGTACATTTTCTACACTTTGTATTCTTATTTTAGTTAGTTCAACCTTGTTTGCGCAAAAATCAATAAAAGATTATAAATACATAATTGTTCCAAAACAGTACGAATTTCAAAAAAGAGAAGATCAATACCAAATTAATTCTCTTACAAAATTTTTATTTGAGAAGGAAGGTTATGTTGTTGTTTTTAATAATGAAACTTACCCAAAAGAATTGGCAACAAATGCTTGTGCTGCATTAAAAGCTATTGTAAATGATGAATCTGGAATGTTGTCAACAAAAGTAACTATTAGCTTGGTAGATTGTTATAACAAAGCAATTTATACATCACCTGAAGGACGATCAAAAATAAAGGATTTTAAAAAAGGGTATCATGAAGCTATAAGAAGCGCTTTTGCAAATATTCAAGAGTTTGATGAGGAGAATGAAGATGAAACTACCGAAGAAATTATAGCTGCAGAGGCGGTTGAAGTTGAAGTCGCAGAAGAGCAAGTTATAGCAGTAGTACCTGTAGAAAATACGGTTAAAGAGGAAATTGCTGAAACAAAAAGTGAAGTTGAAGCTGTAACGCAAACTTCAGCTTCTGTTACGGTAGCAGCAGTTCCTGTTGTTGTGTCAAAAAAAGCAACAAAAGAAATTAAGCCAGTTAAAGTAACAACAACTTACACAATTGAAGGTACTTATTTTATTGATATGTGGGGCGAATGTGTGATTTCAAAAAAAGGAAACGATTACAAAGTGGTAGGAGGTGATGAAGATTTTGAATTTGCTGAAATTTATACAACCTCAAAATCAACCATTTTTATGATGAAAAAAACAGGGTTTAAGCAAACACAATTATTAGAGTTAGATGAAAACGGAAACCTTAAAATAGACTCAAAATCGGGTGTTAAAATTTACAAAAGAATAAATTAATAATTGTATTTTGTCTTCCAACGTTTTTTTAAAAATTCTCTCAAACTATTTTCTCTAGGATTATTTCCCGGATTAAATAGTTTTGTGTTTTCAATTTCTTTAGGTAAAAATTCTTGCGCAACAAAGTTGTTTTCGTAATTATGAGAGTATTTATACTCCTTTCCATAATCTAATTCCTTCATAAGTTTTGTAGGAGCATTTCTTAATGCTAAAGGAACAGAAAGATCTCCTGTTTCTTTAACCAATGCAATTGCGCTTCCAATAGCTTCATAAGAAGCGTTACTCTTGGGCGAACTTGCTAAATACACAGCACATTGACTTAAAATAATACGTGATTCAGGAAAACCAATAGTTGTTACAGCCTGAAACGTGTTATTTGCTAAAATTAACGCTGTTGGGTTTGCATTACCAATATCTTCTGAAGCTAAAATTAACAATCTTCGGGCAATAAATTTGGCATCTTCACCACCTTCAATCATTCTTGCCAACCAATAAACAGCGGCATTAGGATCACTTCCTCGTATAGATTTTATAAAAGCCGAAATAATATCATAATGTTGTTCGCCAGTTTTATCGTAAAAAGCAGTGTTTTTTTGAACTTTCGAAAGCACCATTTCATTGGTAATCACAATAGGTTCATCTTCAGAATTCACCACCAATTCAAAAATATTTAGCAATTTACGAGCATCTCCACCCGAAATTCTAAGCAAAGCATCCGTCTCTTTTATTTCAATTTCCTTTTTAGAAATTAGCTCATCTTCATTTAAAGCACGTTGCAGTAACGCCTCTAAATCGGTTTTACTAAACGAATTTAAAATATACACTTGGCACCTAGAGAGTAGGGCAGGTATCACCTCAAAACTTGGATTTTCAGTAGTCGCACCAATTAAAGTTACCCATCCTTTTTCAACAGCACCTAATAAAGAATCTTGTTGCGATTTGCTAAATCTATGAATTTCATCAA
>CBDUAL010000198.1:0-5058 GCA_965365125.1 uncultured Lutibacter sp. | reverse complement strand
CAAAAAGTTGCGACATAGCTATATCCATTTCTCTATGCCCATAATACACCGCTGGATCAATTAAAACTGCTTTTTCATGATTTGAACACATAAAATTACCACTCCACAAATCACCGTGAATTGCGCTAGGTTTTTCTATGGGAAAAATTGCAGGTATTTCTGCATAGATTTCTTCAAATTGTTTTAAATGTTTTTGTTGAAGTTTGTTAGCATCAAAGGCTAATTTTACTTGAGGCTTTAACCTGTTTTCAATAAAAAATTCTGAAAAGGTTTCGCAATAACTGTTTTTTTGAAATAATTCTCCAATAAAATTGGAATGATCTAAACCAAATTGGGTGTTGGTTTGTTGGTGTAAATTTGCCAATTGTTCTGCAAATTTTTTCCAAAAGATTGCCGTTTTTTCACCACTTTCAATCCATTCTAAAACTAAAAATAGATCATTTTCAAAACGTCCTTCAAAAATAATTTTAGGAATAAAGGCTTTGTTTTTTTCTAAAAAATGCAATCCTAAAACTTCCTCTTTAAAACCATTTTTAAAAATAGCTGTTGAGTTAATTTTTACAAAAAATGAATGGGTAGTTGTGCTAATTTTATAAGTTTCATTAATAGAACCGCCACCAACAACTTGCCAGTTAAAATTAGTATTTGTTGAAATACGGTTATGTAAAAGCTGTTCTATATGTTGTTGAAGTTGTAATTTCATGACCGAAAAATACAATATAATTCAATAAAATTTAAATGTTGTATTCCATGAATACTTTTGTACTTTTATCCAGTTAATTTTATGCACTTTTGAGCACACTTAAACGATTTTTTAAAGACACTATTATTTATGGAATTGCCGCAGTTTTACCGCGCGTAATTAATTTTTTATTAGTGCGTGTACATACTGATGCTCTACCGGCAGATAGTTATGCTGTAAATAGCTATTTTTACATTTGGGCAGCACTTTTTGCCGTGTTGCTAACCTTTGGTATGGAAACCACTTTTTTTAGGTTTTACAATTCTGAAAATAAAAAAGACGCCTTGGTTTCAACGGTTTTTGTAGGAATGTTGATTGCCGCTTTTGTGTTTATAATTATATTTTTAGGTTTTTTCGATTTTTTTCAACAAGTTTTTGATTTTGAAAATAACCCAATCCGATTAAAATTATTTATGGCAATTTTATTTTTTGATACTATTTCAATGGTGCCATTTGCCTATTTAAGAGTTACCAATAGACCAATAAAATATGCCGCTATAAAGTTAATTAATGTAGCTGTAATTGTTATAGTAACGCTTGTGTCTTTAAAATTTATACCTCAATATTTAGAACAAGGAATTGCGTTACCAAGTGTTATTGAAAACAATTATGTAAGCATACCTAAAGTAAACTATATTTTTATTGCCAATTTATTGGGTAGTTCTATTTCATTTTTATTGTTACTACCATATTTAATTAAATTTAAATTGAAGTTTGATGTTGTTTTATTAAAAAAAATGTTGAGTTACAGTTGGCCTATTATGGTGGCCGGATTGGCCTATGTTGTTAACGAAAATTTAGACAAAGTATTAATTAAGCAATTTATTGGGGATACTGAAATGGGAATTTACAGTGCCTGCTATAAATTGGCTATTTTTATGAATTTATACATTATGGCTTTTCGTTTAGGTGCTGAACCGTTCTTTTTTAATCAGGCATCTAAAAAGAACGCCAAAAACACCTATGCTTTAATTATGAATTATTTTGTAATTATTGGAGCGTTAGTTCTTATAGGAATTGTTGGTTATATTGATGTTTTAAAGCATTTTATCAATTCAAATTATTGGGGTGCTTTGGCCATTGTTCCAATTGTATTATTGGCCAATTTATTTTTAGGAATTTACTATAATTTAGCCATTTGGTATAAGTTAACCGATAAAACACGTTACGGAATGTATTTCTCTATTATAGGAGCTATCATTACCATTGTTTTAAACGTTTGGTTGATTCCTGTTATTGGTATTATGGCTGCGGCTTATGCTACCTTAATTGCGTATGGAAGTATGACTGTTGTATCTTATTTACTGGGTAAAAAACATTATCCCATCAATTATAATCTTCAAAAAATTGCCATTTATTTAATTGCATCGGTGGTTATTTGTTGGATTTCATTTAATTATTTTAGAGGTAATTTTTGGGTTTCAACTTTGTTGATTGCTTGTTTTGCAGCAATTATTTATTTCAAAGAAAAAAAGGATTTATTAGCAATATTTAATCGTAAATAAAAAACGTTACTATGGTAGAAAGTAAATTTAATACGCTAACTAATGTGCTTGAAACTAGTTATTTAGGAGATTTTTCCTGTAATGAGGTTGTTGAATATATAAGAGCTACTAAAGCAAATATAACATTTCCTAGAACGTTAAAAATTATTTCAGATACTAGAAATGGTTTGTTTAATTTTACAATTGAAGATTTAAATCATATTGTTGAAGAGAACAATCAATCTTTACAAAATTACGATGCTATAATTGATGCAATTATTGTTGATGATCCAAAAAATACCGTTTTAACATTTTTATATAAAGAATTAGCGAATAGCAAAAAGTACAAATTCGAAATTTTTGCAACAAAAACATCTGCCTTAAATTGGCTGAATATATGGGAAGATTGATTTTTTTTAGTTGTATTTTTTCTGTTTTTTTGTAGGATAGGAATTGCTCAAGAACTTGTTTCTTCAGCGACTTTAAATGTTTCAATTATTGAAAAAGAATTTGTAATTCCAGAATTAAATTCAATTTCGCATAAAATTTGGGTGTATCTACCTCTTTTTGGTTTTCAAATGAAGTGGTTACTTTAGCCACTACAAATGGCAACTTAAATAAGGTGAAATTATTTTTATTAGTTAGAGAAAAAGAAGGTGAAGATATGGTTTCGAATACTCAAAATATTGAAAAACAATTATTAGAAATAGGTTTCAAACCAAAAAATTTAAAAACAAAAGTCAATCCTGAAGGTCAACATAACGAAGCTTTTTGGAGCAATTAGTTTTCAGAAATTGTACAATGGCTTTATAATATTTAATAACTATGCAAATACAAATTATTAACAAATCAAAACACGAATTACCTAGTTACGAAACCATTGCTTCAGCAGGAATGGATTTGCGAGCTAATATTTCAGAAGCAATTACATTAAAACCTTTAGAACGTACCATAGTTAAAACAGGCTTGTTTATTGCGTTGCCTGTAGGAACTGAAGCGCAAGTGCGACCGCGAAGTGGTTTGGCGGCTAAAAAAGGAATTACGGTATTAAACGCGCCAGGAACTGTAGATGCAGATTATAGAGGTGAAATAGGGGTGATTTTAGTAAATATATCAAATGAAGATTTTGTGATAAATGATGGTGAACGCATTGCGCAGTTGGTAATTGCAAAACACGAACGTGCTGAATGGGATGTTGTTGAAGTGTTAAGCGAAACCGAACGTGGTGCTGGTGGATTTGGTTCTACTGGAGTTTAAAAAACTGAATAAAAAAACCTAACAGGTTTTTAAAATCTGTTAGGTTTAGTATTAAAATATCTATAAAACCCTAGATAGTTTAGGGTAACGAGTTTGAATTATAATGCGGTAATAGCGTTTTTAATTCTGTCAATTGTTGCTTGTTTTCCAATCATTTCAGCAATATCAAAAAGGTGCGGACCTTTCATAGCGCCTACTAAACTTAATCTAAAAGGTTGCATTACTTTTCCAAAACCAATTTCTTTTGAAGTAATCCATTCCTTTACAATAGTTTCAATATTTTGAGAATTAAAGTCTTCAATACCTTCTAAAACAGCAATTAATTCTTGCATTAAAGCAGGTGTATCTTCTTTCCATTGTTTTTTAGATGCTTTTGCATCGTATTCAGTTGGGTTTTCAAAAAAGAAATTACTTAAATCCCAAAAATCAGCTACAAACGTAGCGCGTTCTTTAATTAAAGAAACCACTTTTTCGGTATATTTTTTTTCTGAAGAGATTCCTTTTTCTATTAAAATTTCAGCAAATAATTCAGCCAACTCAGCATTGTCTTTTTTCATCATATATTGCTGATTGAACCATTTTGTTTTATCAGGATCAAAACGAGCTCCAGATTTATTAACTCTACCTATGTCAAAAATAGCATTTAGCTCTTCAATGCTAAATAACTCTTGTTCTGTACCAGGATTCCATCCTAATAATGCTAAAAAGTTCACCACCGTTTCGGCAAAGTAACCATCTTCTTTATAACCTCTAGAAATAGCGCCTGTTTCTTCATTTGTATAAGCTAAAGGAAAAACAGGGAAACCTAATTTGTCGCCATCACGCTTGCTTAATTTACCTTTTCCTACGGGTTTTAAAATTAAAGGTAAATGTGCAAATTCAGGAGCATTCCAACCAAAAGCTTCGTACAACGCAATGTGCAGTGGGAGTGAAGGCAACCATTCTTCACCACGAATTACATGGCTAATTTCCATTAAATGGTCATCAACAATATTTGCTAAATGGTAGGTTGGCATTCCGTCACTTTTAAATAAAATTTTATCATCTAAAATTGCTCTTTTAAAGCTTACGTTTCCACGAATCATATCTGTGGAAGCTATAACAGCGTCTTCGCCATGAATTATGGGTTCATACATTTTAAAACGCACCACATACTTTTCGCCATTGGCAATGCGTTGTGCAACTTCTTCTTTAGAAAGTGTTAAAGAATTGGTTAATTTCTCTCTATTATGCCAGTTGTAAATAAACGTTTTTCCTTTTTCTTCGTGATCTTTTCTGTGGAAATCTAACATTTCGGCTGTATCAAATGCGTAATAGGCTTTTCCTTTCGCTATTAATTCTTCAGCGTATTTTTTATAAATTTCTTTACGTTCTGACTGACGATACGGTCCAAATTTTTCATTTTTACCTGGTCCTTCATCAAAAGGAATATTACACCAATTTAAGGCGTCAATTATATATTGTTCTGCATTGGCAACATAGCGTGTTTGATCGGTATCTTCAATACGTAACACAAATGTACCATTGTGTTTTTTTGCAAATAAATAATTAAAAAGTGCTGTACGAGCTGTGCCA
>CBDUAL010000197.1:0-5068 GCA_965365125.1 uncultured Lutibacter sp. | reverse complement strand
GTACTATTTCTATTGGTTACCCAAACTTCAATTCTTGTAATATTAATAGGACTATTAACTAACGGATTCTCTTTTAAAGCATTATTATATTCATCTCTAAAATATTGTGATAAAAAGAAGTGTCGGTCTACATCATAATCTGTAGTTTGCAATTCAAATTCTTGAATTGTTGAGCCTCCTTCAGCAGAAACCGAGCGTGTTTGCGATTTTTGTTCAGCAATAACTCCTGTAATTCTGGTTTTTCCAAATTGCAATTCAGTTTTTAAACCAAATAAACTTTGAGCTCCAATAATTAAAGAGTTTTTAACTGGCATACTAATATTACCAACTTCTATTTTCTGAAGAATATCGTCTTCATTAGGCAAGTATTCTAACTTCACCTGGTTTTGAAAATTGAAGGAAGATTGTGTATCAAATTGGGCTCCAAATCTTAACCTAGTTCCTACTTTAGCAACAATACTCGCACTTATTTGTTGATCAAAATCAAATGTAAAGCTGCTTCGGTTACGTTCTGAAAGCTGAGGGTTATCTACTTTTTGATATAAAACACCCAAATCAACTTGGATAGATCCTTGCGGATTTACTTCAACCGTATTTCCACCAAAAATAGATTCAAAAAAATCTGAATTCACATAGTATGTTGGTAATAAGTTTTTTTGAGCATCTTCGCTTCCTTTCTTTTTACTATTGGTTGCGCTTATTTTAGACTTGTAATAATCGAGCATATCTCGTTTAAGCCTGTAATCTTTATACTCTTGTTGCGTCATGTAAACAGGACGCTCCACATAATAATCACCAACTTTTTCGGTAATTATGTACTTTCCTAATTCTTCATCAAAAACAATTTCTACGGAAGGATCTCCTAAGTACAAGCTTCCTGATTGATTGTTTTTAAAAGGATACTTTAGCTTTAGAGTATCTGTAACTTTTGAAACTTTAGCTGTATTACCTGCCACCAATACTTTTGTAGAATCGAGTGGTTTTTGTGCAGGAGGTAGTTGTGCTTTTACTGTTGAAGTAAAAAACAACAATAAACAAATTAAAATATAAGCTTGATTTATGAATTTATTGGTTCCCAAATGTCTATAAATTTTTAAGCGCTGTTTTAATAATACCTTCAACGCTCAATGTTTTATCTTTTTGTAATATTTTATCAATTACTTTTTCAGATAATTTTTTATTAAACCCTAAAACTTCTAAAGCAGTTAACGCTTCATTCTTGTTGGTATTGCTTACAGATACAGAAACTTCATCAATTGCATAGGTTTTCGAAATTTTATCTTTTAAATCTATCAAAACACGCTGTGCTGTTTTAGCGCCAATTCCTTTTACAGATTGAATTACAGCTACATCACCTGAAGCTATTGCCTGTTGAATTTCATCAGTAGTCATAGATGATAACATGGTTCTTGCAATGCTAGGCCCAACACCTGAAACTGAAATTAATAATTTAAAAATTTCCCGTTCAATTTTAGAAATAAAGCCAAACAGCGTATGTGAATCTTCTTTAACTGATAAATACGTGTATAAAAACACGGCTTCTTCATCAGGTAATTCTGAAAATGTGTTCAACGAAATATTTAACAAATACCCAACACCGTTAACATCTATTACTAGATATGTTGGATTTTTCTCTATAAGCTTACCTTTTAAATGGGTGATCATTTTCCTTAGGTTTTTTAGTCACCAAATGTAGTAAAATATTCTGTATTATTGTTAGCATTTTCTTGTGCATCTAGCACTGCTACACAAACCATATTTACCATTTCATCAACACTTGCACCTAACTGTAAAATATGTACAGGTTTTTTTAAGCCCATAATAATTGGCCCAATAGATTCAATATTATTTAATTCTTTAATTAACTTATAACTAATATTGGCTGAATTTAAATCTGGAAATATCAATCCGTTTACTTTTCGGTTTAGCAATTTAGAGAATGGAAATTTTTCTGCTCTCATTGCATTATTTAAGGCAAAATCGGCTTGAATTTCTCCATCAATAACAATTTCAGGATGGTATTTATGCGTATAAGCAACAGCAGCAGCTCCTTTATTTGCAGATATTGAATTTGAAGAACCAAAGTTTGAATACGACAACATAGCCAAATGAGGTATTACTCCAAATATTTTCATAACCCTATCAGTCATTCTAATAATTTGAGACAACTCTTCTTCATTCGGATTTATATTAAAAGCCGTATCTGAAAAAAACATGGGTCCACTATCAGTCATCATAATATTTGTAGCTGCAACCCTTTTAACACCGTCAGCTATTCCAATTAAATCAATAATTGGTTTTGCAATTCTAGGATAACTTCTTGAATAACCTGTAACTAACGAATCTGCTTCATTTTCATTCACCATCATCGCAGCAAAATAATTACGCTCTCTCATCCATTTTTGCGCATCTAACAGGGTAATTCCTTCTCGCTGATGTTTTTCCCAATATATTTGTGCAAATCTATGCCTTCTTTCTTTTTCCTCTTCAGATTTTGGATCAATTAACTGTAAATCAGCCTCAAAATTCAACTCAGCCATCAACTCTTTAATAATCTCTTTATCTCCTAATAAAATTGGAATTCCAATACCATCTTCATGAACAATTTGAGCTGCTTTTAATACATCTAAATGATCTGCTTCAGCAAAAATAACCGTTTTAGGATTTGCTTTTGCACGCTCGCTAATCATTCGCATTAACTTACTTCCAGCCCCTAAACGCTCGGCTAATTGTTCTTTATAACCATCCCAGTCAATAATTGGTTCTTTTGCAACACCTGATGCTATGGCTGCTTTTGCAACAGCTGGCGGAACTTCAGTAATCAACCGTTGGTCAAATGGTTTTGGTATAATATATTCTCTACCAAATTGCAAATGCTTTTCACCATAAGTAATATTCACTTGCTCTGGCACGGTTTCCTTTGCCAAATTAGCCAATGAATGTACCGCTGCCATTTTCATTTCTTCATTAATTTTAGTTGCTCTAACATCTAAAGCGCCTCTAAAAATAAAAGGAAAACCAAGTACGTTATTTACTTGGTTAGGATGATCCGATCTTCCTGTTGCCATAATAACATCTTTACGTGTTTGCACGGCCAAATCGTATCCAATTTCAGGATCTGGATTTGCCATTGCAAAAACAATTGGATCGTTAGCCATAGATAACAACATTTTTGGTGTAAAAACATCAGCAATTGACAAACCGATAAAAACATCAGCGTTTACCATTGCATCTTCCAACGTATAAATATCTCTATCTGTTGCAAATTCTGCTTTTTGAGATGACAAGCCTTCGATATCTTTTCTAATAACACCTTTACTATCACACATTACAACATTTTCAATTTGCACTCCCAAAGCTAAGTACAATCTAGTACAAGAAACCGCTGCTGCACCTGCACCGTTTACAACAATTTTAATTTTTGAAATGTCTTTGTTTGTAATTTCAATTGCATTTTTTAGTGCTGCTGCTGAAATAATTGCTGTACCGTGCTGATCGTCATGCATTACAGGAATATCTAATTCTTCCTTCAATCTTCGTTCAATTTCAAAAGCTCCAGGCGCTTTTATATCCTCTAAATTGATTCCTCCAAAAGTTGGTGCAATATTTTTTACGGTTTCAATAAATTTATCTACATCTTCTGTATCAACCTCAATATCAAACACGTCAATATCAGCAAATATTTTAAAAAGCAACCCTTTTCCTTCCATCACTGGCTTTCCTGCCAATGCTCCAATATTACCCAAACCTAAAACAGCTGTTCCGTTTGATATTACGGCAACCAAATTTCCTTTTGAAGTATATTTATAAGCATCGTCTGGATTTTTCTCAATTGCCAAACAAGGTTCAGCTACACCCGGAGAATATGCCAATGATAAATCTTTTTGAGTAGCATATTTTTTAGTTGGAACTACTTGAATTTTCCCTGGAGTTGGGTACTGATGATATCTTAAGGCTTCGCTTTTCTTTTTTGAATTGCTCATTAAATTATTGTGTTGAATAAGAAGCCAAATTTAAGAATTTAAAATAAACACCACCTTAAATTCAAGAAATATCCTGTACAAATGTATTAAACGCTAAACCTGACAAATATCAGTTACTTTTAAGTAGGATTTTTATTATTTCAGAAATGAAATATTTCGTTTTAAACCTAAAAATTTAGTTCGCTTTACGGCTGATTTTTGAAATACTTTTTTGAAGATTTCTTCTGTAATTTCTTCCCAGTCTTGTTTATTCATTGCTAATAAATCTGGATGTGGGTTTAATTTTTCTTCTGAATGTGGTAATGAAAATCGGTTCCACGGACAAACATCTTGGCAAATATCACAACCAAACATCCAATCTTCAAACTTTCCTTTTACACTTGTAGGTAATTCGTTTTTTAATTCAATAGTAAAATAAGAAATACATTGACTGCCATTAACCGTATTATTTGGTAAAATTGCGTTGGTTGGGCAAGCATCAATACATTTTGTACAGGAACCACAATGATTGGTTTTAAAAGGCGCATCATAAGCCAAATCAATATCTAGAATTAATTCTGCTAAAAAAAAGTAAGATCCTTTATTTTTTTGAATTAATAAGGAGTTTTTACCACGCCAACCCAAACCACTTTTTTGGGCCCAAGCCCTTTCCATTACGGGAGCTGAATCTACAAAAGCCCTGCCATTTACTTCTCCTATTTCCTTTTGAATAAAAAATGTAAGCTCTTTTAATTTGGATTTTAATATATGATGATAATCTGCTCCGTACGCATATTTTGCCAATTTATAAGATTTTTTTTGTTGTTCTTCAGGGAAATAATTAAAAGATAAACTTATCACAGATGCTGCGTTATCAACTAACAATCGTGGATCTAAACGTTTATCAAAATGATTTTCCAAGTAGTGCATTTTGCCCTGATAACCTTTTTTTAACCACAATTCTAAATTTGAAGCTTCTTCGTCTAAAAACGCCGCTTTTGAAATTCCACAGCTTTCAAAACCTAACCTATAGGCTTCTTGCTTTATTAATTTTGAATATGTTTGCTGAATGTTCATATTTCAACAAAAATACTTGATTTTTTTCC
>CBDUAL010000196.1:0-5069 GCA_965365125.1 uncultured Lutibacter sp. | reverse complement strand
ATGATATACCTATAATAACTAAATTTTAAACTAAACTATAAACTAAACATTATGTCAAAAGAAAGCATGAAAGCATATTGGAAAGAAAACCTAGGATATTTAGCAGTTTTGCTAAGTATCTGGTTTTTGGTTTCCTATGTGTTTGGAATTTTATTAGTAGATCAATTAAATGAAATAAAACTAGGTGGTTTTAAACTTGGTTTTTGGTTTGCGCAACAAGGGTCTATGTATGTATTTGTAATCTTAATATTCGTCTATGTAAAAATGATGAATAAGCTAGATAAAAAATACGGAGTAGACGAATAATTAACTAAACTAAAAACTAACTAAAATCATGGGAATATTAACATGGACATGGATACTTGTCGGAATTACATTTGCACTATATATAGGAATTGCAATTTGGGCTAGAGCAGGATCTTCAAAAGAATTTTACGTAGCTGGTGGGGGAGTTCCTCCAATTATGAATGGTATGGCTACGGCAGCTGATTGGATGTCGGCAGCGTCATTCATTTCTATGGCTGGCATCATAGCCTTTGCCGGATATGATTCTTCTGTTTATTTGATGGGCTGGACCGGTGGCTATGTGTTACTGGCTCTGTTATTGGCTCCTTATTTGCGCAAATACGGAAAATTTACAGTGCCAGATTTTATAGGTGACCGTTATTATTCAAATACAGCACGTGTTGTTGCGGTTATTGCAGCTTTAATTGTTTCGTTTACCTATGTAGCCGGACAAATGAGAGGTGTTGGAATTGTATTTTCGCGTTACCTAGAAGTAGATATTGATACTGGTGTTTATATTGGTATGGCAATTGTATTATTTTATGCTGTTTTAGGTGGAATGAAAGGGATTACTTACACACAAGTAGCACAATATTGTGTGTTGATTTTTGCCTTCATGGTGCCTGCAATTTTTATCTCATTTCAAATGACAGGAAATCCAATTCCGCAATTAGGTTTTGGAGGGGCTGCTGAAGATGGAATTTATTTATTAGATAAATTAGATGGTTTATCTCAAGAACTTGGGTTTCATGAATACACTTCAGGAAGTAAAGATATGATTGATGTATTTGCAATAACCGTAGCTTTAATGGTTGGTACAGCAGGTTTACCTCACGTAATTGTACGTTTCTTTACAGTGCCAAGAGTAAAAGATGCACGAGTTTCAGCAGGTTGGGCGTTGTTATTTATAGCTATTTTATATACTACGGTACCAGCAGTAGCGGTTTTTGCAAGAATTAAACTAATTGAAACCGTAAGTAATGCAGAATATGCAGAATTACCAGAATGGTTTGGAAATTGGGAAAAAACAGGGCTGTTGAAATTTGAAGATAAAAACGGTGATGGAGTTGTACAATATGTTGCCGATAAGGCTGCGAACGAATTAACAATTGACCGTGATATTATGGTGTTGGCAAATCCTGAAATTGCACAGTTACCAAACTGGGTAATTGCATTAGTTGGTGCTGGTGGTTTAGCCGCAGCATTATCAACTGCCGCAGGACTATTGTTGGTAATTGCATCCTCCATATCACACGATTTATTTAAAAAAATTATAAAACCAGATATTTCTGAAAAAGGTGAATTGTTAGCTGCTCGTTTTAGTGCATTTATAGCAGTTTGTATTGCAGGTTATTTTGGAATCAATCCGCCAGGATTTGTCGCCGCCGTGGTTGCATTGGCCTTTGGGTTGGCAGCTGCATCATTTTTTCCAGCAATTTTATTAGGAATTTTTGACAAGCGAATGAATAAAGAAGGTGCAATTATGGGAATGATTGTTGGACTTTCGTTAATGGTTTTTTATATGTTGAAATTCAAATTTGGAATTTTTGACGGTGGAAAAGCTGCAGTAGCAGGTTTAAAACCAGATTGGTGGTTTGGAATTTCTCCAGAAGGCTTCGGAACAGTAGCAATGCTAGTAAATTTTGTAGTGTCGTTAGTCGTGTCAAGAATAACAGCTGCACCACCTCAAAATGTTCAAGATTTAGTTGAGCACATTAGAATTCCTTCGGGAGCAGGAGCAGCAAGTGAGCATTAGTTAATAGCATAATAAACGGCACTATATTATAAATATAGTGCTGTTTTATTGTATTTATAATAAAAACGAAATTCATCACATTGAAAAAAAGACATCAACAAAAATTAATTGTAATTTCAGTATTATTATTGTGTTTGTTTAACATTCCGTTAATTTTATTGTTTAATAGCAGTACTTCTATTTTAGGATTTCCTGTTATCTACTTTTACATATTTGTTATTTGGATAGTGAGTATTGTAGTTTCTTATATCATTTTAAATAAATTTTATGAGTAGCTTTTTAGTCATATTTGTTATTATTATTTATTTGGCTGTCATTTTTTATGTAGCATATTGGGCTGAAAAAAACTCAAAAAGTAAATGGGTAAATAATCCTTATGTATACACATTGTCTTTGGCTGTGTATTGTACCGCGTGGACGTACTACGGAAGTGTTGGTTTGTCGGCAACATCAGGGTTGAAGTTTTTAACCATTTATTTAGGACCTGTTATTATTATTCCTGCTTGGATAATTTTAATGCGAAAAATTATTAAAATTTCAAAAGCCAATAAAATTTCTTCGTTGGCCGATTTTATTTCCTTGCGTTATGGTAACAATCGGTTTTTAGGAGCATTAGTAACCATTGTATGTGTGTTGGCAATTGTACCATACATTGCATTGCAGTTAAAAGCAATTTCTGAAACATTTAATGTAATTACAAAGCATAACATTATTGCAAATACCGTAATTAACGATACCACTTTTTATATTGCAATTTTACTAGCAGTATTTGCAGCTTTCTTTGGAACACAACATACCGATGCTTCTGAGCGTCATAAAGGAATTATTACAGCGGTTGCTTTAGAATCTGTAGTTAAACTGGTGTTTTTTTTAGTAATTGGGGTGTATGTAACTTTTTATTTATTTAACGGACCTAGTGATGTTTTTGAGCAGGCTTCTATTTTACCAAATTTTAATAAACAACAAACTATAAACGGATTAGAAGGTGGTTTTAATTGGTTCTTTTTAATTATGTTATCTATGATAGCTATTGTATTGTTACCTAGGCAATTTCAAGTAACAGTTGTTGAAAATGATAGAGAAAAATACTTAAAAAAAGTAACTTGGCTGTTTCCCTTGTATTTATTATTATTCAATGTTTTTGTAATTTTTATAGCTTGGGGTGGAAATATTATTTTTCAAAATCAACAAGTAGATGCCGATTTATTTACCTTAATGCTTCCTTTAAGTCAAGGTCATGAAATTTTAGCATTAATTGTTTTTTTAGGAGGGTTTTCAGCAGCTATCTCCATGGTGGTAATTGCAACATTAGCGTTGTCAACTATGTTAAGTAATAACTTAATTATTCCTTATGGATTTTTAACAAAATACAGCAAAGGAGAATCTAGTGAGAATACCGAATCCATTAAAAATATTCGTCGTATTGCAATTTTTTCTTTAATAATTGTAGCTTATTTTTTCTATAGAAGTTTTACATTAAATCGTTCATTAGTTTCTATTGGTTTAATTTCATTTGTCATAATAGCGCAATTGGCACCCGCCTTTTTTGGTGGTTTAATTTGGAGAAGAGCATCTTCAAGAGGGGCTATTTTTGGTATTTTAATTGGTTTTTTAATTACCGTTTACACCTTAATTGTTCCATTTACAATTGATTCTCAATTACTATCAACTTCATTTGTTAATGAAGGTATCTTCGGAATTGAATTTCTAAAACCTTATGAGTTGTTTGGATTGCAGTTGTTTGAACCTGTGCCGCACGCATTTTTTTGGAGTTTGTTTTTTAACATTTTTGTGTATGTAATTACTTCCGTAAGTTTTGTTGGAAATTATAGAGAACGAAATTTTGCTGAAATGTTTGTTGATAGCACTAAATACGGTGAGTTGCATGAAGATGGGTATGTGTGGAAAGGAGAGGCTTATGTGCGCGATATAAGAGAAGTTTTAACGCGTTTTTTAGGTGAAAAACGAACCGAAAGAGCGTTGAATTTATTTTACATTAAAAACGGAATTAACAAGCAAACACCTTATGCTGATGCTCGTTTGGTAAGCTTTTCTGAAAAATTATTAACCGGAAGTATAGGAAGTGCTTCTTCAAGAATCTTAATTGCTTCTGTAGTAAAAGAAGAGGAAATAAGCTTACCTGAAGTGTTAAATATTTTAGATGAAACCCAAAAAGCAAAAGCTTCAAACAAAGAATTAAAAGAGCGCGATAAGCAAAAGGATGAATTTTTAGACACTGTGGCTCATGAATTAAAAACACCAATTACTTCAATAAGAGCACTTTCAGAAATTTTATTAGATGATGATGAAATAGCGATTGATACTAAAAAGCAGTTTTTAACAAGTATTTTAAGTGAAAGTCAAAGGGTTAGTAGGTTGATTAATAATATTTTAGATATTGAAAAACTTGCTAGTGGTAAAAACGTATTAGATCTAAAGAAAAATTCAATAAAAAACACCATTAATAAATCTGTAGCTGTTGTTAAACAAATAGCGATAAACAAAGGAATTCATTTAAATACACAAGCAGTTTCTGATGTGGAAATAATATATGATGAAGATAGAATTCAACAAGTACTTATAAATTTATTGTCGAATGCCATTAAATTTTCAAATGAAGAAATTGGCGAAGTTGCTGTAAAAACATACATCAACAATCATAAAGTTGAAGTGTCCGTTGAAGATAGCGGAAAAGGAATTGAACCAAACGATTTGTTTTCCATTTTTGATAAATTTTATCAATCTAAAAATCAAACAATTTTAAAGCCAGTGGGTAGTGGTTTAGGATTGGCAATTAGCAAACAAATTATTGAAAGTCATAACGGAATAATATGGGCCGAAAATAGAAAACCTCATGGAGCAAAAGTAACTTTTACATTACCATTTAAATTACAATAAAATGAAAAAAATATTAATAGTTGATGATGAGCCTAACATTGTAATGTCTTTAGAGTACATTTTTAAGAAAGAAAACTTTGAAGTGTTTATAGCTCGTGATGGTGCTGAAGCCATTGATATTGTGGATAAT
>CBDUAL010000195.1:0-5109 GCA_965365125.1 uncultured Lutibacter sp. | reverse complement strand
TTCAAGTAGTTTAAAAAAAGCAATTTGTTCGCTTTCAGAGCTTTGATGAAAATTCGATTTTAAATATGTTTTGCATTCCGTATCGTAGAAATAGGTTAAAACATTAATGGTTTGCACTTTAAGTTCTTTATTGTCATGTCTTAGTAATTCTAAAAGTGTTTCTTTTGACTCGAACTGATTGTAAACTTTTGCCAGTTTTAATGCAAATTCTACAACTGAAATATTGGTTGATTTCAACCAAATTGTAATATCTGTTATTTCTTGATTGTCAAACTTTTGAAGAATTTCTAGTAGCTGAATTTGATTCCATTCTGATAATTGATATTCTAAATCATTCAGAAATTTCAACCCTTTAAATTGAAATAAATTCACCAAATATAACTGCGCTTGGTTTCTTACTTCTTTATGTGGATGCTTTATTAATTTTTCAATTTCTTTATAAACATGTTTTACTTCAAACTGTGTTAATTCGTAAATTCCTGAAGCGATAATTTCCCATTTGCTAGCTTTTAATTTTTGTAGCGAATAATCAATTAATCCAGTTTCAGTATATAATTTATAAATAGCGGTAGCTACTTCTCCTGAAATATCGTTTACTAATTTGGTCATAACAGCTACAAGAATGTTTCTGTTAAATTTAGTTGAAATATCTTTTTTCATTTTATTGATAAATTCACGCTGTTCTGTGCTAATTTCATCAATATTATCACCGGCATACAAGTAATTTATCAAATGCTCTTCATATATTTCTTGGTATTTTATACGTTTTATTTCGTTTTTTCTTAAGTTGATTCTTAATATTTTTAAATAAGCTATAAGTCCTAAAATAAGTGTAAATAAAGCAATACTAATAACCCATACAACTTTAACAAGTTTGGGTAATTGGTTAAAATATTCTAAAATATTTAGGTAATCATTCATCTAATTGTTTTCAAATATTTCATTCATTTATGAAATCAATAGTCTTTTTACTCTAATAACCAGTTCATTAGGACTAAATGGTTTTCCCATAAAATCGTTTGCTCCAAGGTTAAAGGCCTTTAAGACCATTTCTTCTTGTCCAGCTGCTGAAAAAACAATGATTGGAACCTCTTTCATTTCTAGCTTATTCCGAACGTGACTAATTACCTCTAAACCACTAATATAGGGCATCATAATATCTGATAATATCAATTCAGGTTTGTGCTCTTCAATTAATTCAATTGCCTGTTTTCCGTCGGCAGCAATAAATAATTCGAAACCTTCTTTTTGCAATCTAAATTTCAATAATAAAGAAAGTGTTGAGTTATCTTCAGCCAATACTATTTTTTTCTTGTTAGTCATTTATGATTGTTTTAAGTTCAGTTTGTAATTCAACTTTAACATGATTTAGAATTTCCCTGCAAGAAGTTGTAAGATTATTTAGATCATCTAATTTTTCTTTGTGTCGGAACCTATCGGTTAATTCTTGTATGATAGGGTTTAGTTTAGAAATTCCAAACATACTTATACTAGGTTTTATTTTATGAGTTGCTCCGTGTAGTAAATCCCAATTTTTCTCTTCTAATCCTAAATTTAGAACAATTAAAAAATCATTTATATCTTTTAAAAATTGCTCTATTAATAATTTTAATATTTCACTTTCGTTAAATGCCTCTTCTTTTAAATAGCTGAGATCTGTATATTCGTTATTATTTAATAGTTCTTTTTTTTCTTCAACTATTTGTAAATTATTTTCAGTTATATTGTTTTTTGTACCACCATATTTTAGCAACATTGAAAATAAATCGTTTGTTTTAAAAGGTTTAAAAATATAATCGCTCATACCAACATCTAAGGCTCTTTGAATATCACTTTTTGAAGTATAAGCCGTCATTGCTATAATTGGAATTTTAGAAGTTTCTTCGGAAAGATCATTTTTAATAATTTTTGTTGCCTCGTAACCATCCATTACAGGCATTTGAATATCCATTAAAATAAGATCATACATGTTGTACTGAACCTTTTTAACCCCCTCAATTCCATTATTAGCTATTGCTATAGTACAACCCCATCTTTCTAACCTAGTTTTTGCCAATAGTTGATTTGTTTTATTATCCTCAACTAATAATATTTTTAAATCAAGTTGTTCTCCTTTATTTGTATTCGTATTAATTTCTGTAGTAGCGGTAGTTGTATGGTCTTTTTTAAATGATAGATTTAAATTAAAAACGCTTCCTTTTCCAAACTGGCTCTTTACATTAATGTCTCCATTTAAAAGTTTTACCAATTTTTTTACAATAGCCAACCCTAAGCCAGTACCACCGTATATTCTTGATGTATCACTTTTTGCTTGAGTAAAAGCGCCAAAAACGGTATTTATTTTATTTGAAACGATTCCAATACCAGTGTCTAATACTTCAAAGTGGATTTTTGCATTTTCTGAAGACTCTTCAATAAGTTTTAGAGTTACAGTAACCGAACCTTTATTGGTGAATTTAATCGCGTTTCCAATTAAATTTAACAAAATTTGACTAAACCTAGTTGGGTCACCAAAAACTTGTACGGGTATATTTGGATTGATAATTAAATTTAATGCAATGTTTTTTTCATCAGCTTTAATTTTCATTAGTTTTACTATTTCATAAATATTTTTATGAAGATTAAATGAAATATTTTCTATGTTAAGTTTGTTAGAGTCTAATTTAGCAAGATCTAATACGTTGTTAATTAGAGAGTTTAAAATTTCACCTGAATTTTTCATGGTATCTAAATGCTGTCTTTGTTCAACACTTAGTTTAGTCTCTAACAACAAATCGGTAAAACCTATAACTGCATTTAGTGGAGTTCTAATTTCATGACTCATATTTGCTAAAAATTCATCTTTTACTTTTAATGACTTTTCTGCAGTTTCTTTAGCTTTTTTTAATTCCCCTTGTTCAACAACTCTATTGGTTATATCTGTGCCAATAGAAATATAAGTATCATTTACACCTTTAGATACTTGCCATTCTATCCATTTATAATTTCCATTTTTTGTTTTTATTTTACGTTTAGAAATGTCTGTAAAATCTTTGGTATGTAAAAAAAAGTAGTTTCTTATAGCATTTTTTACTTTTATAGCTTGTTGCGGACTATCAAATGTAACTTTCCACCATTTATCACCTAAAATTTCTTCAACTTTATATCCAAGCATTTTTTCTATTGAAGGTGAACCAAAAATAATATTTCCATCACTATCACTTACAAAAATCATGGAATCAACACTATTAATAATGGTATCTGATTGAATTTTTATTTCCTCTGTTTTTTTCCAGTCTGAAATATCAACACCTACAGAAACATAGGTGCCGTCTTCAGCAAGTGAATCTCTCCATTCAATCCATTTAAAACTTCCATCTTTACATTTTAACTTTCTTTCATAGGGTTTGGTGTTGATACTTGTTTTTTTTGAAATTACACGATTAACTTTTTCTTTATAAGATAAAACATCTTCTTCTGAAAAAAAAGTGCTATTCCACCAATTTTTACCAGTTAAATTTTCGATACTATATCCTGTGATTTTTTCAGTTGCGGTTGATATATAATTTATATTTCCTTTTATATCACAAGCAATTACTATTAAATTTACTTGGTTTAATAATAACTCTGAAAATTTTAACTTTTCTACATCTATATTCTTCACTAAACTTAAATTTTAATTAAAACTTAAAGTAATTTAACAAAAAAAAACTATATGAAACTATATTTGAATTTTTATGAGGGTTTTAAGTAAATTTAATATAACTATTCACACCTAAAAATACAATGACAATTATCATTCAATATTATTTTTTTACAAGCAGTTTATCTTGAAATTCTTTTTTTAAACTTACATAAAAATTAGCTTTACCTAACCATTTTTTAATATTTAATTGAAAAAATATTTAGTATTTAAGTTTTGATATATTGCTATAAGGTTCAGTTATTTAAAAAGTGTTGTGTGAATTTGTAGGTGTGTTATTTCTGTAACTTTTGAAATTGACACCATAATTAATGTTTATAGAGTAAGTATGAATAGTTATAGCAGAACTATGTTTTTGGTTAACTTTGGAAAATAAATATTAAAAAATATTACAGAATTGTAACAGAAAATGTATGTTTTTAATTGTGCACATAACAGGAGTTGAACCTGCACATCCTTTCGGATACGAGCCCCTCAAGCCCGCGCGTCTACCAATTCCGCCATATGTGCTTTATGTATAAAAAAAAAGTTAAGCAAAATGCTTAACTTTTTTGTGACCTGGCTGGGGCTCGAACCCAGGACCACCTCCTTAAAAGGGAGGTGCTCTACCAACTGAGCTACCAGGTCATTGTTTCCCCTTCATTATTGCGAGTGCAAATATACTATCAAAAGTTTATTTCGCAAGTTTTTTTATGTAAATTTTTAAACGATATTTGTTTTTTTTTAATTCCAATAACAAATTATTGTATGAAAATTGTGTTACTAGGTTATATGGCAAGTGGAAAATCAGCCGTAGGGAAAATTTTAGCAAAAAAAATGAATTTACAATTCATTGATTTAGATGACTTTATTGAAGAGAAGGAGCAGCAATCTATCTCAAATATATTTAAAACTAAAGGCGAAATATATTTTAGACAAGTTGAAGCTGTGTGTTTACAAGAATTATTAAATTTATCAAAAAAATGTATTATTTCGGTAGGAGGAGGTACTCCATGTTACGGAAATAACCTAGAATTGATAAAAGAAAAAGCAATTTCGTTCTATTTAAAAGCGTCAATTAACACAATTTTTGAGCGTTTAAAGCACGAAACTTCACAACGACCTTTAGTTGCTACTATAGGTATAGAGAATTTACAAGAATACATAGGAAAGCATTTATTTGAACGCGCTTTATTTTACAATCAAGCAAATTTCTCAGTAGTTGTAAATAATAAAGACTTAAATGAAATTGTGGGGGAAATTGATGAGTTACTCTAAATAAGCATAAGAACTTTCATCGTTAAAAACAACACTTACACGTTCATGCATTGAAGTTGATAATGACAATCCTTTAAAATCTGCTTTTACAGGGTATTTTTTATGATTTCTGTTTATTAAAACAGCAGTTTTAAATTGTTTTAAGGGTACATTTAAAAAATGTTTTACAC
>CBDUAL010000194.1:0-5139 GCA_965365125.1 uncultured Lutibacter sp. | reverse complement strand
CTTACAGGAAGTATGACAAGTACTCCTGGTTTAGCTGCTGTTGATAATTTAGTTGATACTGATGCGCCAGCGGTAGCGTATGCAACAGTGTATCCAATAGCAATGGTACTTTTAATAATAGTAGTTCAAATATTAAGTATCATTTAACTGTATAAAATAATTAGTTTTATTTAAGCTCTCTTTTTCTAATCAATGCTTTGTCGTAAAATTCATGAAGCGTAATTGCAGGATTTGCATACAAATGCACTTCTGATGAATTGTTTGCGTATAAATTTAATTCTTTAGTTACGTGCACATATAACTTTGCATTGTTGTTAGATTTAACAATTGCATTAGCTGCTATAAAATCTTTTCCTTTATAAGAAGTGTCTCCAGAAAATTCTATTTCTAAAGCATTTGAAGTGCCTTTTAATGTTGCAGCCGCATTATCTATTCCAACCATATTGGTTTCTTTAGCATCAATTTTAGCAGTTAGATTACATGAATTTTCAATTCTTACAGTAGCTACTTCAGTTAGAATTTCAAGATTTAATTTTGATTTTTCTGTACCGTGAATTTCAATTTTTTTTAAGTTTAGTTTCAAATTAAATACAGCATCATCATAAGAGTTTATGGTTAAATCATCAATAGCTAAGGTGTTTTTAGAATTAACTTTAGCATTGTTATAAGCGTTAATTTCTTGAATGTTTTTATTCACTTTTAAGTGAATATTTAAAGCTTTGTTACGCCCAATAATTGCACTAGTTCTAATTGTAAGTATTCCATTATTTAGTTCAGTTAAAATGCTATTTTGAAGATTAGAATCGGCTTCAACTTCAACAGATTGCTTTTCATTATAAACTAAAAAAACGTTTAGGTTGTCAATAATTTCTATTTTATTAAACTCTGAAATATTCCTATCTTCAGTAATCACAATTTTATTTCCTTTTAATTTTTCTTGTGCCGAAGAAATAAGGGTTGATAATAATATAATGAATGCGGTTATTTTATGTGAATTTATCATTTTGTAGTTTTTATCAAATTTAATAAATTAATTTTTCAAAGAATAGTTTGCACAATCAAAAATCTATGTTAAATTTGTCGAATAGATGAAAAAAAACAGTTTAAATACAAATTGGTGGTGGAACTCTCTTATTTAATAAGCGAGGGAATTTGTATTTAATAAATAATATTAAACAAAAGACTTATCTCGCGGTAAGTCTTTTTTTATGCCAAAAAAATGAAGAAACTAAAATTTAAAACTATTTCAAAACATCAGTTAGCAGATACGGTAACGCCTGTAGGTTTATACTCAAAAATTAGAGATAAATACGCCAATAGCTTGTTGTTAGAAAGTTCAGATTATCATAGTAAAGAAGAAAGTTATACTTTTTTATGTGCTGATCCAATTATTACGTTAAAAGCCGATCAAAATAACTTTACTTATAGCTATAAAGGAAAGGAGTTGGATGCTAAAGAAATCAATCGTGATTTTTATTCAATTTTTGAAGACTATAAAAGTACCGTAGATGTTGATTGTGATGAAGCGTTAAAATCATACAACGGATTTTACGGATATATTTCTTACAACTCAATTCAGTATTTTGAAACCATAAAATTAAAGGCTGAAAAAGCCCCTTCTGAAATTCCAGATTTGCAATTTAGTTTCTTCCGCTTTATCATAGCAATCAATCATTTTAATGATGAATTAACCTTGATTGAAAATATTGAAGAAGGTGAGGAATCGCGAATTCATGAAATGGAAGCCTTGATAAACTCAAGAACCTACGGTTTGTATAAATTTGAAATTGAAGGACAAGAATCATCAAATATTACCGATGAATATTTCAAAAATAATGTAGCAAAAGCAAAAATGCATTGTAAACGTGGCGATGTTTTTCAGTTAGTACTGTCGCGTCAGTTTCAACAATCATTTTCGGGAGACGATTTCAATGTGTATAGAGCGTTACGTTCCATAAATCCTTCACCTTATTTGTTTTATTTTGACTACGGAAGTTTTAAATTAATGGGGTCTTCACCAGAAGCACAAATTAAAATTGATGCTGAAAAAGCCATCATCAACCCAATTGCGGGTACTTTTAGAAGAACGGGAGATATGGCGAAAGATATTTTGTTAGGTGAAAAATTATCAAACGACCAAAAGGAAACCGCAGAACACGTAATGTTGGTAGATTTAGCGCGAAACGATTTAAGTAAACACGCTAGTAATGTAAATGTTGAGGTGTTTAAAGAAGTGCAATATTTTAGTCACGTTATTCATTTGGTTTCAACCGTACAAGGTAAGCCAAAAGGAAAAGCAATTGAAATTGTTGGAGATACTTTTCCTGCGGGAACTTTAAGTGGAGCACCAAAATTTAAGGCAATGGAATTAATTGATACTTATGAAAATCAAACCCGTGGTTTTTATGGTGGTGCTGTTGGTTTTATAGGGTTAGATAATAGCGTAAATTTGGCAATTGCCATTCGTTCATTCGTTAGTAAAAGCAACACGTTGTATTATCAAGCAGGTGCAGGAATTGTAATGAAATCTACAGAAGAAGGCGAGTTGCAAGAAGTAAATAACAAATTAGCAGCTTTGAAAAAAGCATTAATTTTAGCAGAAAAAATATAACATAAAAACCGGTTATTCTGAACTTGTTTCAGAATCTACTTATCAATAATGAGACCGTGAAATAAATTCAGGGTGACGAAAATAGACATAGAAACAATGAAGATTTTAATATTAGATAATTACGATTCATTTACATACAACTTGGTTCATATGGTTGAAGATATTACTGGCGAATATCCAGCTGTATTTAGAAATGATGAAATTGAAATTTCAGAAATTGCGGCGTACGATTTAATTATTTTATCTCCGGGACCTGGGATACCTGATGAAGCGGGAATCTTAAAGGAAACCATAAAAACCTACGCTGGTAAAAAGCCAATTTTTGGAGTTTGTTTAGGTTTACAAGCAATTACTGAAGTTTTTGGTGGTAGCTTAGAAAATATGGATGAAGTATTCCACGGAGTTGCAACAACTATGAATATCACTAAAAAAGATGCCGTAATTTATAAGGATTTTCCTGCAGAATTTGAAGCGGCTCGTTACCATTCTTGGATGGCTTCAAAAAAAGGTTTTCCTACAGAATTAGAAATAACTGCTGAAGATGAATTTGGAGATATTATGAGTATTCAGCATAAACAATACAATATTAGCGCAGTACAATTTCATCCAGAATCTATTTTAACACCTACAGGTGAAAAAATGGTTCGTAATTTTATAGATGCCAATAAATAATGATCACTAAGCGGAGTAGAAGTGAGAGTTGAAATAGAAAAAATGTGATTTCGACTCCGCTCAATCACCAAAAAAGAGTCATTGCGAGGAGTGAAACGAACTGGCAATCTCTTAAAATAGAAAGACTTTAAATTTTTCAAACTAAATTATGAAAAATACATTAAACAAATTATTTGAACAACAGCGCTTAACTAAGGCAGAAGCAAAATCAATATTAATTGAAATTGCAACTGAAAAGTTTAACAATGCTCAAATAGCTTCTTTTTTAACCGTGTTTTTAATGCGTCCTATAACTGTTGATGAATTAGCAGGATTTAGAGAGGCGTTATTAGAATTAGCTGTAAAAGTTGACTTGTCAGAATTCAATACTATTGATTTATGTGGTACTGGTGGAGATGGAAAAGATACGTTTAACATTTCAACATTAACCTCATTTATAGTTGCAGGTACTGGAAATAAAGTGGCAAAACACGGAAATTACAGCGCATCATCAGTAAGTGGTTCATCAAATATGTTAGAGTATTTGGGGTATAAATTCACCAATAATGAAGCAGTTTTAAAAAGTCAGATAGATAAAGCAAATATATGTTTTTTACACGCACCATTATTTCACCCTGCAATGAAAGCGGTTGGTCCTGTTCGTAGAGAATTGGGAATGAAAACATTTTTTAATATGTTAGGTCCGTTGGTAAACCCAAGTAGTCCGCAAAATCAAATGGTAGGTGTTTTTAATTTAGAAGTTGCCCGAATCTATAATTATTTATTACAAGGAACTGCTAAAAATTATGGAATTGTTCACAGTTTAGATGGGTATGATGAAATTTCGTTAACAAGTAGTTTTAAGCTGTTTACAAAGAATAATGAGCAGCTAATAACGCCAGAAAGTCTAGGGTTGAAAAGATTAAAACAATCTGAGATATTTGGAGGAGCTACTGTTGAAGAGTCGGCAATTATTTTTATTGCAATTATGAACGGCGAAGGTACCGAAGCTCAAAATAATGCAGTATTAGCAAATGCGGCTTATGCTTTAAAAACATTAGATCCTTTAAAATCTTTTGAAGCCGCTTTTGAAGAAGCAAAAGATTCACTATTTGGTTTAAAAGCAAAAGCGTGTTTAACTAAATTGATAGAGAACTAAAAAATTACGAATTACGAATTACGAATTACGAATTATGAATTATGAAAAATGATAATGTTGTTCAAGTAAAAAGTTACAGTTTTGCAATTCGTATTGTTGAAGTTTATAAATATTTAATTTCAGAAAAAAAAGAATTTGTTTTAAGTAAACAGTTGTTGCGTTCAGGAACTTCAATAGGAGCGAATGTTGAAGAAGCGATTGGAGGACAAAGTAGAAAAGATTTTTTTGCAAAATTAACAATTGCATATAAAGAGGCTAGAGAATCACATTATTGGATTAGATTGTTAAAGGATACAAATTATTTGACAGAAGAACAATTTAATTCATTAATTATAGATATTGAAGAGTTATTAAAAATAATAGGAAGCATTCAAAAAACAATTCGAAATTCATAATTGGGAAAGAAATAATAATTAGTAATTCATAATTGAAAATTCATAATTATAAAAATGAATATTTTAGATAAAATAATAGCACATAAAAAGCAAGAAGTTGCACAATTAAGAAAAGAAGTTCAAATTGAAAAACTGGTTAAAAGTCCTAATTTTCAACGCACACCTTTATCTTTAAAAAAGAGTTTATTAAGTGTTGGTTCAACAGGAATTATAGCTGAATTTAAACGTCAATCGCCTTCAAAAGGAATTATAAACGACAAAGCAACTATTGAAGAAGTTACTAATGGTTATTTAGATGCCAATGTAGCTGCACAATCTATTTT
>CBDUAL010000193.1:0-5199 GCA_965365125.1 uncultured Lutibacter sp. | reverse complement strand
CAGCATCTGCAGCTTGTTTTCCGTAAGTTCCACCACGTAACCAGTGATTGGTATTGCGAAGTGCCACCATTCCCATTCCGTGCTCTTTTGCTAATTCTATAGCTCTGTTTGTGCATTTTGTGGCATTTATAATCCCTGGCCCAAAATTACCATCCCAACGTTCTATGTTTCCAAAAGAGCCTACTTTTTCTGCTTCAGCATTAATTTTAACAATGCCTTTTTCTACGTATTTTATAAAAAGAGGTATGCGATTTACACCATGCGAATTTACACCAGCCAGTGTACTTTCTGTAAATACATTAGCTAGTAATTGAGCTTTATCTTCATTAAATTTATAGGCTGAAAACAGTTTTTGAAGTACCTGCTGCATTTTATTTGAAGAAATTTTTATGCTATTATCTATCATTTTTTTAGAATGTATTACAAGTTGGTATTGATTTTTAAAATCAAAAATCATAGTTTTTTTGATGAGAAACAATAATGTTTGGTGTATTGTAATTTTATTTTAAAATGGGTAAGCAATTAGGTTTTTGAATTTGAGATTATGTTTTTACCTGTGGTAATGTAAATATAAAGAGGCTTCCCTTTCCAACTTCACTTTTAACCCAAATTTTTCCGCCAATTTTTTCAACAAATTCTTTACAAAGTACCAAACCTAAACCAGATCCTTTTTCATTTGCAGTACCTCTAGAAGAATTATTTGTGGAAGTTTTAAATAGCTTTTTACAATTTTCTTCATTGATTCCAACGCCATTATCGGCAACTGAAATTTCTACATGTTGTAGTTGTTCAATTACCGAAACTGTAATGGTTCCATCTTCTTTAGTAAATTTTATGGCGTTTGAAATTAAATTTCGTAAAATGGTTTTTAATAAATCAACATCTGTAAAAACTTCTATATTAGTTGTTTTAATGGAATTTAATGTAATATGTTTAATTTTTGTAGCTGCATTAAAGTTGCTGATCATTTCGTCGATAGCTGTTGATAAATTAATTTTTTGCGGATTGTATATAATTCGTCCAGATTGGGATTTTGCCCAGTTTAACAAGTTGTCTAGAAGATCTAATGTATTTTTTGCAGATGAATTTATAATAGATAAATACTGTTTGCTTTTATCAGCATCATATTTATGTCCATTTTTAACCAATAGTTCAGAGAATCCTAAAATGTTATTAAACGGACTTCGTAAGTCGTGTGCAATTATAGAGAATAGTTTGTCTTTTGAAGAATTTAATTCTTTTAATTCTTGATGTACTTTTTTACGATCTGTAATGTCTCTAATACTCGCAATTACTTCATTTTTATTTAAAAATGAAAATTTTGCTTCAAAATATTTTAATTCACCCATTTGTATGGAGTATTCCATTTCAGAACTTCCAGTTTCCAAAGTTTCAGTTATTTTTTCTTGAATAGCTAGGGCGAGTTCTTTTTCAAATATTTCTGAAATGGATTTATGAATAAATTCTTTAGGGGCCACTATTAATTTTGAACCTTTATTTTCTTGATAGAAATCAATAAAAACACCATTTTTGTTGAAATGAAATATATAGTCGGGTATGGTTTTTAAAATAGCCTTCAGTTTTTCTTTACTTTCTTTTAGGGCATTTTCGGTAGTATGGTGTTCAGTAATATTTACAGCTAAACCAGATACACCTATTATTTCACCATCTAAAAAAATGGGATTTAGAGATACTTGGTAAAATTCCTTGCTATGACCTTCTTTATTCAAATAATCAAAAACAATTCGTTTTCCTGTAAATGCTTTATCATACTTCGATTTCCAAAAATCAAATAATTCAGGAGTAAGATGGCTTAAGGAGTTCAATCCTTTATAAATCTTATTATTAAAGGTTTTTAAATAAATATTTTTATAAATGTTATTGTAAATATTAAAGTTGTAATTTGTATCAATTGTCCATATTCCCTGATCTCTATTATTTATTAAAGAGTTTAAATACGATTCTCGTTCTTCAACTATTTCTTTAGATTTTTTCAAATCTTTGTTCATTAATTCTTGGGTAATTTTTTGTGCTATAATAACTTCTTTTGAACGATTAAAATTCTTCAAAATAGTTTTTAATACCAAAACAATTGATAAAGAAATTATGATGTATGAGCTCACCATGTCAAACACATGGTCTCCCTCAGTTAGATAAGAAAATTGTATTGCCTGAGGATTTAAGTAGCTAAATACAGCTAAAAATGTGTAGATAATTATATTTAAACTTAGTAAGGTTAAGTAGTTTTTATTATGAAATCCTAGAATATAAATATTAAGTCCTAAGAAAACTAACACACTTGCCCCATTTATTCCAGCATTGAAAAACCAACCTAAAATTGAAAACGAATATAGTATTAAAGTGAATATTAGTTTAGAAACTTTAAAATAATTTTTGAAATTGCTAAGCCAAATTAGTATGATTCCAAGGGCAGAAGTAATTAAAAATAGGGTTGAAATAAATATGGGTTGCTGAATAAAAAAAGATTGAGCAAAACCACATATAGAGAAGATGAATAGCAATATACAAATTTCATTAAAAATCTGATAATCAAGTGGGAGTTTCTTGTTACGCTCCCAAATTTTTTGGATAAATTGGTGCATGGTAATAAAATTTAAAAAACCTATAGCAATTTAAGATAAACCTAGTTCCAAAGTTGTTTATATCAAATATTTGTATAATTTAAGAATAACTTTCATATAAAACAACCTTTTTTAGATATTTAATACTTTTTAGTCTTAAATAATGAATTTTCTAAAGTGTTGATTTTTAATAATATTTAAAATAAATGAAAGAAAAATTTAACGTTCTTCTTGAGCTAAAATTTCACGAACAGCTAATTCGTATGCTTTAATATTTTTGGCTTTTTTTATCTTTTTGAAAGTTTTACGAGGATTTGAAAAAGTGGTAGAAAAATATTCCCAAAAACTCGTCATTTTTAACAATAAATGGTGCTGACCCGAAAGTGCTTCAGCATATTCATTGTAAATTGTTGCATGGAAATCTTCAAATATTTGCATTTTTGAAGCAGGATATTCTGTTGTATTTTTTTTAATCATACTAGGTAAAAAAGGATCAGCAATAAGCCCTCTACCTATCATCCAATTATTTATTGAAGGGAAACGTTCTTGTAGTTTTCTAAACGCTGTAACAGAGGTTATATCGCCGTTGTAATACAATTTATGCGTTGTATGGTTGATGCATTTTTCAAAAGCATTTAAATCAACACCTCCTTTGTATAGTTGTTTACCAATACGTGCGTGAATGGCAATATTTTTTAGTGGGAATTGCTCTAAAATAGGTAAGGTGTTTAAAATTTCATTGCTATTTTCATAGCCCATTCGCATTTTCATAGAAACAGTAATGTCTGATTGCTTGTAAACTTCTTGTAGAATTTGTTCAATTTTTACATAATCACAAATTAATCCGGCTCCCATTCCTCGTTTAGTAACCATAGGGTAGGGGCAACCTAAATTCCAGTTCAATTCTTTATAGCCAAGTTGTTGTACATAAGCTGCCACAAATAAAAATTCCTTGGCATCATTTGTCATTATTTGTGGTATTACCTTAATATTCTTATTGTTTTCAGGTAAAATATCACGTTGATAAGCTTTTTTAATATCCAACTTACCATTTAATTTTATGTAAGGCGCATAATAAGTATCAATACCACCAAAATAAGTATTGAAAGCATTTCGAAAACGAAAATCTGTAAACCCTTGAAGAGGAGAAGAAAGTAATGAGAAATTTGAATCCATATAATCAGCAAATATATAACAAAAGCATTGTATTTATTGTTTTGTTATTTGTATTAATCTGATGTAGAGATATTGTATAAGCGTATAAAAACAAAATAGGCTATTAATTAAAAATTAATAGCCTATTTAACCAAATCTAATATAAATAATAATAATTGTTATAAGGTAATTGTTAACCTCTAACTTCTTTAATTAGCGCCATTGCGTTTTTAACATCTTGCTCTAATTTTGCGTAATCTTTATTAGCAATAATATCTTTTGAAATCAATTGAGATCCCATACCAACACAAGTAACACCAGCATTAAACCAACCTGTTAGGTTTTCTTTGTTTGGAGCAACTCCACCAGTTGGCATTACACTTGTCCAAGGTTGAGGACCTGTAATTCCTTTTACAAACTGAGGTCCGTAAATATCACCAGGGAATAATTTTACAATCTCACATCCTAATTCTTCAGCTTTTGTAATTTCAGTTAATGTTCCACAGCCAGGAGACCATAAAACTTTACGACGGTTACAAGCAATTGCAATGTCTTCTCTTAAAACAGGAGTAACAATAAAGTTAGCTCCTAAAGCCATATATAATGAAGCAGCTGCAGCATCAGTTACTGAACCTACACCCATAATCATACCAGGTAATTCAGCAATTGCATATTTAGTTAATTCACCAAAAACTTCGTGAGCGAAATCTCCACGAGCAGTAAATTCCATTAATCTTGCACCACCATCATAACAAGCTTTTAATACTTTTTTACTTAATTCAATATCGTTATTAAAAAACAAAGGAATCATCCCTGTTTCTTTCATTGCAGTTGCAACTTCTATTCTTGTAAATTGTGCCATTTTTGTTGTTTTTTGAATTTTAAATAGGAACGCTGAACCGCATAACTTGCGGTTCAACTGTTCCTAAAAACCAAACTTAATTAATAATAATAATCAATATTGTTATCGAGCAACTCTACCAGAGGCATCACCACCCATTAATTTATTTACTTCATCAACAGTTACCAAGTTAGCATCACCTTTAATAGTGTGTTTTAAACAAGAAGCTGCTACTGCAAAGTCAAGTGCGTTTTGATCATCTTCTGGGTATTTTAATAATCCGTAGATCAATCCTCCCATGAATGAATCTCCACCACCAACTCTATCTACAATATCAGTAATTTGATACTGGCGTGTTTCGTACATTTTTGTACCATCATATAAAACTCCAGCCCACGTGTTGTGAGAAGCAGAGATAGAACCACGTAAAGTTGTAATTACTTTTTTAGCTCTTGGGAATTTTTCAATCATTTGCTCACAAACTGATAAGAAAGCTTCTGCTTTTACATCATGTCCAGCAGTTTGTACTGCTGCACCGTCTGGCTTAATTCCAAAATGCATTTCAGCATCTTCTTCATTTCCTAATACAACATCACAGTAAGAAGTCAATTCAGTCATAAT